>CABQXN010000004.1:0-86452 GCA_902468085.1 uncultured Collinsella sp. | reverse complement strand
TCGGTCGCGAGTTCCGCACGAGCCGGAGGCCACTTAATGTGGCCTCCGTGCGAGCCAGGACTGTAGAGCAGCAAACTTAACCCCTGTGCCGCCCGGCCCGGGAATCCGCCCCCGCGCACAGAAAGGGATTCCTTTTGTGTAGGCTTTGCGGAAATGTGGGTATTTTAGGATACGCCCGGCGGCGTGGTCTGTTGACGACACAGCTAACGCCACGTATCCTATCGAACTGCGTGTTTCGTAGGGGGATGCTGACCCCTCGATTCAAGCCGTTGCACTTTACAGAAAGCTGGAATCATTCGAGAAGGAGTACGCTTTGCCTACTATTAACCAGCTGGTTCGCCAGGGCCGTCGTTCCGTGCCCAAGAAGTCCAAGAACGCTGCTCTGCAGCACAACTCCCAGAAGCGCGGCGTGTGCACCCGCGTCTTCACCACGAGCCCCAAGAAGCCGAACTCGGCTCTTCGTAAGGTTGCCCGTGTTCGCCTTGTCAACGGCATCGAAGTTACTGCTTACATCCCGGGTGAGGGCCACAACCTGCAGGAGCACTCCATCGTGCTCGTCCGCGGCGGTCGTGTCCGTGACCTCCCTGGTGTCCGTTATCACGTCATCCGTGGCGCCTACGACGCTGCTCCGGTCCAGAACCGTATGCAGGCCCGTTCCAAGTACGGTGCTAAGCGCCCCAAGGCTAAATAAGCCAGATAACGTTTTGATACTTTCGCCGTGTGCCGCCTAAGCGCCGCACGGTAGACACTTAAGGAGATTTCACATGCCGCGTCGTGCAGCAGCTAATCGTCGTGAGGTTCAGCCTGACGCCGTTTACAACAACCGCCTGGTGACTCAGCTCATCAACAAGGTCCTTCTTGACGGCAAGAAGGCCACCGCTGAGCGCATCGTTTACACCGCTTTCGAGATCGTTGCCGAGAAGTCCGAGGGTGGCGACGCTCTCGCTACCTTCAAGAAGGCTATGGACAACGTCAAGCCCACGCTCGAGGTTAAGCCCAAGCGTGTCGGTGGCGCTACCTATCAGGTCCCGATGGAGGTCAACTCCCGTCGTTCCACCGCTTTGGGTATCCGCTGGATCGTCAACTTCTCCCGCGCTCGCAAGGAGAAGACTATGGCCGAGCGTCTCGCCAACGAGATCCTCGACGCTTCCAACGGCCTGGGCGCTTCCGTCAAGAAGCGTGAGGACGTCTTCAAGATGGCCGAGGCCAACCGCGCGTTCTCTCACTATCGTTGGTAAGTTAAGGTAAGGAACTAACATGGCTAAGCCTAAGTACAAGCTTTCCGATACCCGTAACATCGGCATCATGGCTCACATCGATGCCGGTAAGACCACCACGACCGAGCGTATTCTTTACTACACCGGTAAGACCCACAAGATCGGTGAGGTCCATGAGGGCGCTGCCACCATGGACTGGATGGTTCAGGAGCAGGAGCGCGGCGTAACCATTACCTCCGCTGCCACCACCTGCTTCTGGAACAAGGACGGTAAGGACTACCGCATCCAGATCATCGACACCCCGGGCCACGTTGACTTCACCGCCGAGGTCGAGCGCTGCCTGCGCGTCCTCGATGGCGCTGTCGCCGTCTTCGACGCTGTTGCCGGCGTTCAGCCCCAGTCTGAGACCGTTTGGCGTCAGGCTTCTACCTTCAACGTCCCCCGCATCGCCTTCATCAACAAGTATGACCGCGTGGGCGCTGACTTCTTCAACGCTATCGAGACCATGAAGGATCGTCTCGACGCTAACGCCGTGGCCGCTCAGGTCCCGATGGGCGCCGAGGACAACTTCTGGGGCGTCATCGACCTGGTCACCATGACTGCATGGGACTTCAAGGCCGACGAGAAGGGTATGACCTACCCCGAGCCGATGGACGAGATCCCGGCTGAGTTTGCCGACATCGCTGCCACCAAGCGCGAGGAGCTCCTCGACGCTGCTGCCAGCTTTGACGACGAGCTCATGGAGAAGATCCTCATGGAGGAGGACTTCACCGTCGAGGAGCTCAAGGCTGCTCTGCGCAAGGGCGTTCTGGCCAACGAGCTCAACCTCGTCTTCGTGGGTTCCGCCTACAAGAACAAGGGCGTTCAGGAGCTGCTCGACGCTGTCGTCGACTACCTGCCCAGCCCGCTCGACGTTGAGGCCGTCACCGGTACCGATCCGGACACCGGCGAGGAGATTCAGCGTCATCCTTCCTTCGACGAGCCCTTCTCCGGCCTGGTCTTCAAGATCATGACCGACCCGTTCGTCGGTAAGCTCACCTATGTCCGCGTTTACTCCGGCCGTGCCGAGTCCGGCTCCTACGTGGTCAACGCTTCCAACGGTCAGCGCGAGCGCCTCGGCCGCATCCTCGAGATGAACGCCGCCGAGCGTATCGACCGTGACGACGCTGCCGCCGGCGACATCGTCGCTTGCGTCGGCTTCAAGAACTCCACCACCGGCGACACCCTGTGCGCTGAGGGCAAGGAGATCGTCCTCGAGAAGATCGAGTTCGCTAAGCCCGTTATCGACGTTGCCATCGAGCCCAAGACCAAGGCCGAGCAGGACAAGATGTCCCTGGCTCTGACCAAGCTCGCCGAGGAGGACCCGACCTTCCAGGTGTCCACCAACCACGAGACCGGCCAGACCATCATCGCCGGCATGGGCGAGCTGCACCTCGAGATCATCGTCGACCGCCTGCTCCGCGAGTTCAAGGTTGACGCTAACGTCGGTAAGCCCCAGGTTGCCTACCGCGAGACCGCTGGTCACGACGTCGAGAAGGCTGAGGGCAAGTTCGTCCGTCAGTCCGGCGGTCGCGGTCAGTACGGCCACGCCGTCATCAAGCTCGAGAAGATGGAGGAGGGCTTCGGCTACGAGTTCGTCAACGCTATCGTCGGCGGCGTCGTGCCCAAGGAGTACATCCCGTCCATCGACAAGGGCATCCAGGAGGCCCTGAACACCGGTGTTATCGCCGGCTTCCCGGTCCTCGACGTTAAGGTCACCCTGTTCGACGGTTCTTACCACGAGGTCGACTCCTCCGAGGCCGCCTTCAAGATCGCCGGTTCCATGGCTATCAAGGACGCCCTCAAGAAGTCCGATCCGCAGCTGCTCGAGCCGATCATGGCTGTCGAGGTCGAGACCCCCGAGCAGTACATGGGCGACGTTATGGGCAACCTCTCCGGTCGCCGCGGCAAGATCGAGGGCATGGAGGATCGCAAGAACAGCAAGCTCATCCGTGCCAAGGTGCCGCTGGGCGAGATGTTCGGTTACGCTACCGACCTTCGCTCCCAGACCCAGGGCCGTGCATCCTACACGATGCAGTTCGACTCTTATGAGCCCGCGCCCAAGTCCATTGTGGACGAGGTCATGAGCAAGAACGCCTAAGTTCGAGCTCCCTGTTACGTAATCCGCGAGAACATCTCTCGCACTCTTTGGAGGTTTAAGTTGGCTACCCAGAAGATCCGCATTCGCCTCAAGGGCTATGATCACGAGGTCGTCGATCAGTCCGCGAAGCTCATCGTCGAGACCGCTCAGAAGACCGGCGCTCGCGTTTCCGGTCCTGTCCCCCTGCCCACCGAGCGCAACCTGTACACGGTTATCCGCTCGCCGCACGTGAACAAGGACTCCCGTGAGCAGTTCGAGATGCGCACCCACAAGCGCCTCATCGACATCCTCGACCCCACCTCGGGCACCGTTGATTCGCTCATGCGTCTCGACCTCCCCGCTGGCGTCGACATCGACATCAAGCTCTAAGCGATATCGCTCATAGCTTACAGAGCCCCGCTGCCATTACGGTAGCGGGGCTCTTTTGTTTTGAGTTTAGATTTTGAGATTGCGAATACGTCTGCCGAGTCGACGACCGCGGCGCCCTATTCACTCACGGGACGCAGCGATGCCTCCTCAAAATGGAAGGATCGAAAGCCATCTTCCGTTTCGATGCACGCGCGACCAAAGCCATCGACCGTTTGAAAGATGCCACGCGCCAGCTCGTCCCCAGCGGGGGTGCGGGCGATAACGTGCTCCCCGATCCAATTGAGGTGAGCGATATATTCATCGTGGACGGGCGCGAGCGGACCGGCGTCTTCTTCCTTGGCGTTGAGGCGCTCTGCCCAGGCATCTACAGCGTCTATAACTGCGTGATAGACCTCATCGAGGAGCATGTCGACGGCGGGAACGTTCTTGTTGAGGTCTGACAGGCCGATTGCCGGCAGGCCGCCATCGGGAACCTCCGCGGGCACATAGTTCACGTTAACGCCGATGCCACAGACCGCAAAGGGGTTGCCTTCGTTATCGCGTGCGGCCTCGACCAGAATGCCGCCGAGCTTGCGTCCTCGCGCGACAAGGTCGTTGGGCCATTTAAGGCGAATCTCGTTTGCAAGACCCTGCTTTTCGAGTGCTTCGAGCACCGCTAGGCCGCTGACGGCGGCAAGACCAGAGAACTTTGCAGGATTAACGCATGGGCGCAGGACAAGCGAAAGCAATAAGTTGCCGACGGTTGAGTCCCACTTGTGCCCGCGCCGGCCGCGTCCTGCTGTTTGAGCCCGGGCGGCAAGTCCTGTGCCGTGCGGCGCTCCTTGTTTTCCTGCTTCGAGCAGGTCATCGTTGGTCGATCCGGTTACGTCGACTATCGTTAATTTGGCATCCATAACGGTTGCTACCTCCTAAGTTAATAAGGCAATCGCGTAATGGTGTCGAGAGATAGACACAATGTGAAGCCTTTGTCGCATTTGGACAATTTAATGTTAACACGTCAACAACGACTGAAATGCGTTATCCTCTCTTGGTCAATGTAAACACGTCAACAACTCAAAGGAGGTTAGTGATGGGTTTCACGATTCTTGGAACAGGTTCGGCACTTCCTGAGCGCAGTGTTTCCAATGACGAGCTGTCCGAGTTCCTCGATACCTCGGATGAGTGGATTTTTACTCGCACAGGTATCAAGAGCCGCCACGTCTGCACCGCCGAGTCACTTGACGACCTTGCCGTAGCGGCGAGCGAGCGGGCACTCCAGGTGTCCGGAATCGACGCGAGCCAGCTGGATCTGATCGTCTGCTCGACGACGACGGGTGACCACCTTGTTCCCGCTGAGGCGTGTGCCGTTGCTGAGCGACTAGGCGCGACGTGCCCTGCCTTCGATGTCTCGGCGGCTTGTGCCGGCTTCGTATTTGCGCTCGATGTCGCCGAGGGCTATATCGCCCGCAGCCGTGCCGAGCGCGTGCTTGTTGTTGCTGCCGAGCAGATGACGCGCGCGCTCGACTGGACCGACCGTGCCACCTGCGTGCTTTTTGGCGATGGGGCAGGCGCCGCAGTGATTGAAGCTGGGGGAGACAGCCCCCTTGCCGTTGAGCTTTCGACGGCGCCCGACGTCGAGACGTTGCGCGTTCCCGGCCTGGTTGGTACCTCGCCGTTTAAGGCTTCCGCAGATAGCGCGAGCGTGCTGTCCATGAATGGCCGCCGCGTGTTCAAGTTCGGCGTCAACGCCATCTGCGACACGGTCCATAAGCTTGCGATCGATGCGGGCATTTTGGTCGAAGACATCGATCATTTTGTATTCCATCAGGCTAACGAACGAATCCTGAGCCAGGCGGTCAAGCGCCTGGGCGTGCCGGACGAGCGCGTGGTTCGCACGTTGCGCGAGACCGGCAACATTTCGAGCGCATGCATTCCGCTTGCCCTCGACCGGCTGGCAAACGCCGGTGCACTTCACACAGGCGACACCATCGCCTTGGTTGGATTTGGCGCCGGTCTGGATATAGGTGGCTATCTGCTTCGTTGGAAGTAGTCGCACATAGGAAATAAAAACGCCCTAGGGCACAACCAAAGGAGAACTACCATGGCAGATCAGAAGACCTTCGAGCGCGTTTGCGACGTTATCCGCGAGACCGCCGGTCTTGACGATGTCGAGATGAAGCCCGAGTCCACGCTCGAGGAGATTGGTCTCGACAGCCTGGGCACCGTCGAGATCCTCGTTGCCGTCGAGGACGAGTTTGGCATCCAGCTCGATACCGAGGAGAACCCCAAGACGGTCGGCGAGTTCGCCGATACGGTCGAGGCGGCATTGGAGAAGTAGAGATGCTCAAGACTCCTCTCTGCGATCTGCTCGGCATCGAAAAGCCCGTGTTCCAGGGCGGTATGGCCTGGATTGCCGATGCCTCGCTGGCGTCCGCAGTGTCCGAGGCGGGTGGCTTAGGCATCATCGCGGCCATGAACGCCGACGCCAACTGGCTTCGCGACCAGATTCATGAGCTGCGCGCCAAGACGGATAAGCCCTTTGGCGTCAACGTCATGCTCATGAGCCCGTTTGCCGACGAGGTTGCACAGGTCGTGATTGACGAGCGAGTGCCGGTCGTCGTGACGGGCGCCGGCAATCCCGCCAAGTACATGAAGGCGTGGAACGAGGCGAGCATCAAGGTCATCCCGGTCGTTGCCTCGGTGGCGCTGGCGCGCCTCGTGGCACGTCGTGGAGCCACGGCGGTTGTTGCCGAGGGTACCGAATCGGGCGGCCATATTGGCGAGACCTCGACGATGGCACTGGTGCCGCAGGTCGTCGATGCGGTCGACATTCCCGTTGTGGCCGCCGGCGGTATTGCCGACGGCCGCGGCGTGGCGGCCGCCTTTATGCTGGGCGCCGCAGGCGTGCAGGTGGGTACGCGCTTTCTGGTCGCAGACGAGTGCACCGTATCGGAGCAGTACAAGGAGATGGTCCTGAAGGCCAACGACACTTCGACGCGTGCGACTGGTCGCTCGACGGGACATCCGGTGCGCGCCCTCAAGAGCCCCTTCACCAACGCCTACGCCAAGAGCGAGGCGGCGGGCGTAAGTGTCGAGGAGCTCGGCGCCATGGGCACGGGCGCCCTTCGCAAGGCCGCCAAGGACGGCAATTACGAAGAGGGTTCGTTTTTGTGTGGACAGATTGCCGGCATGGTTAGCGAGCGCCAGAGCGCACGCGAAATCGTTGACGACCTGGTCGATGGCGCCGAGCGCGTCCTGAAGGGTGCGTGCGCATGGGTAGCGTAGCGTTTCTGTTTGCCGGGCAGGGTGCCCAACACCCCGCTATGGGCGTCGATCTGATCGAGGCATCGCCGGCGGCCGCCGAGGTGTTCGCCATTGCCGACGAGGTGCGCCCGGGGACCAGCGAGCAATGCCGGAGTGCCTCCAAGGAGGAGCTGTCACAGACCGAGAATACGCAGCCTTGCGTGTTCGTTCATGACCTGGCAGCGGCTGCCGCACTGCGCGAGCGCGGCGTGGTGCCTGCCGCCTGTGCGGGATTCTCGCTGGGCGAGGTCGCCGCGCTCACCTTTGCAGGAGCGTTCGATACGCGAGCGGGCTTTGAGCTCGTGTGCGAGCGCGCGGCGCTGATGGCCGCGGCTGCCGAGCGCCATCCGGGCGGTATGCGCGCCGTCATCAAGCTTGATGCGGCGCAAGTCGAGAACTTGGCTGCGCAGGCCGGCGAGGACTGCTGGCCGGTCAACTACAACAGTCCGCAGCAGACGGTTGTTGCCGGAGCGCCCGAGGCGCTGCAGGAGCTCGACGCCTTGGTAAAAGAGGCTGGTGGCCGGGCCATGAAGGTCGCGGTGTCGGGTGCATTCCATAGCCCCTATATGGCCGAGGCGACTGAGGGTCTGGCGACGTATATCCAAGCCGGCCACGCGCCGTCTCCGCTGCTGATTCCGGTGATGGCAAACATGACGGCGGCGCCCTATCCGGCGGACCCGCGAGTGACATCGGATGTCTTGGCCAATCAGGTGAGCAATGCCGTGCGCTGGGTCGATACGCTGCATGCTCTGCAGGATCAAGGCATCGACACATTTATTGAGGTCGGCCCCGGCAAAACGCTGTCCGGCCTGATCAAGCGTACGTTGAGCGACGTTCGTGTGTATTCGTGCGAGACGGCCGAGCAGGTCGCAGCTATTGCCGACGAGCTCGCATAGTCCACAGGGCTGTAACCCGAAAGGAATGACATGGGCAACTTGAACAATGGCGCGCTCGAGCGCAACGACTCACGTCGCGTGGCACTGGTCACGGGCGGCTCGCGGGGTATCGGCCGCGCCTGCGCTATCGGTCTAGCGGAGGATGGCTACGATATCGCCGTCGTCTATGCCGGCAGCGTCGATGCGGCGCGCGAGACGTGCGACGCCTGCGAGGCGGCTGGCGCCACGGCGCGCTCATATCAATGTGACGTGGCCGACCCCGCTGCCGTCAACGCGTGCGTGGAAGCGGTCCTCAACGACTTTGGCTCCATTTGGGCGCTCGTCAACAACGCTGGCATCACCCGCGATGGCCTGCTCATGCGCATGGGCGATGACGCCTTCGATCGCGTGCTCGATGTCAATCTTAAAGGAACGTTTAACACGACGCGTGCGCTCACCAAGACCTTTATGCGCCAGCGCGGCGGCTGCGTCGTCAACATGAGCTCGGTTGTGGGCCTGATGGGCAATGCCGGGCAGGCCAACTACGCTGCCTCCAAGGCGGGCGTGATCGGCCTGACCAAGGCGGTGGCGCGCGAGCTTGCGCCCCGCGGTGTACGAGTGAACGCGGTCGCCCCCGGGTTTGTCGAGACAGATATGACGGCAAAGCTCTCGGAGAAGGTGTGTACGGTAACCGAGGAGCAGATTCCCCTTAAGCGTATGGCGCAGCCCGAAGAGGTGGCCGGTGTGGTGCGATTTTTAGTGAGCGATGCGGCTGCCTACATTACGGGCGAAGTCATACGCGTCGACGGCGGAATGGCGATGTAGAAACCAGGGCCGAAGAACGGCTTGGATGAGGAGACCATGATGGAACAGAGAGTTGCAATCACCGGCATAGGTGCCGTATCGCCGCTCGGCAACACCGCGCTTGCCACCTGGGCGGCAATGTGCGCTGGCACGTGCGGCATCGGCCCGATTACGCACTTCGATACCGATGCGTTTGCCGTCAAGGTAGCGGCCGAGGTCAAGGGCTTTGACGGCAACGAGTACTTTGGCAAGCGTGATGCAAAGCATCTGGACCCCTGCGTTCAGTTTGCGATGGCGGCTTCGGACGAGGCCATGCGCGATGCGGGCTTTGATGTCGAAGGCGCCATCGATCGAGAGCGCCTGGGCGTCTACGTGGGCTCGGGCGTGGGCGGCATGACGACGCTCGTCGACAACGTCCATACGATTGCCGAACGTGGGCCCCGCCGCGCATCGCCCTATATGATCGCGATGATGATCCCCAACATGGCATCGGGCAATATCGCAATCCGCCACAAGGCAAAGGGCCCGACCCTGCCCGTGGTGACCGCGTGCGCAACCTCGGCCCATGCGGTGGGCGAGGCGTTCCGCGCCATCAAGCACGGCTATGCCGACGCGATCCTCGCGGGCGGCGCCGAGGCTGCAATTATCCCCGATGCCGTTGCGGGCTTTACGTCCTGCCGTGCATTGACCACCAACCCCGATCCCGCGACGGCCTGCCGTCCGTTCGATGCAGACCGCGACGGCTTTGTGATGGGCGAGGGCGCCTGCGTGCTCGTGCTCGAGAGCATGGAACATGCGCAGGCGCGCGGTGCGCACATTTATGCCGAGGTCGTGGGCTACGGCAACACCGATGATGCCTATCACATCACGAGTCCTGATCCCGAGGCTGCCGGCATTGCCCGCGCGATATCGCTGGCGGTGACCGAGGGCGACGTCAGGCCTTCCGAGGGTCTCTACATCAATGCTCACGGCACATCGACCAAGCTCAACGATTCGTCCGAGACGGCGGGCATTAAGCGTGCGCTCGGCGAGGACGCGGCGCGCGCCGCGCACGTCTCGTCGACTAAGTCGATGACCGGCCACATGATCGGTGCCACGGGCGCCATCGAGGTCATGGCCTGCGCCATGGCGCTCGAGCAGGGCGTGGTGCCGCCGACCATTAACTACCGCACGCCCGATCCCGCCTGCGATCTTGACTACACGCCCAATCGCGCAGTTCGCGCCGACCTTACCTGGGCGCTTTCGACCAACCTAGGCTTTGGCGGGCACAACGCCGCCATCGCGCTGCGTAGATATACGAGGAGCTAGAGCATGGATTCCAAAAGACTTGCCGAGATAGCCGATGTTATGGAGGACCGCGGCCTCACGCGCGTGCGCGTTGAGGAGCCCGATGGCACCGCGGTCGAACTCGAGCGCGCGAGCGCCGCACAGCCGGTTGCCGTGCCCATGCCCATGCCGAGCGCTATGGCCGCTCCAGTTGCAGCTCCCACAGTCGCGCCTGCCGCACCGGAGCCCGCCGCGCAGACACCTGCCGCCGCACCGGAGCCCAAGGGCACCGAGGTGACCGCTCCCATGGTCGGCGTTTTCTATGCTGCCCCGGCGCCGGGCGACGAGCCGTTTGTGCACGTGGGCTCTAAGGTCAAGGCCGGCGAGACCCTCTGCATTATCGAGGCCATGAAGGTTCTCAACGAGGTGACGGCCGAGGCAGACGGCGAGGTGCTCGAGATCTGCGTGGCCGACGGCGACCTCGTGGAGTTTGGCAGCTGCCTCATGAGGATCGGATAGGTGATATCCATGAACAAAGAAGAGCTCAAGAAGCTGTTACCGCATCGCGAGCCGATGCTTTTGCTCGACGAAGCCGAGCTGGTGGGCGACGAGGCCCACGGCAAGATCACGATTACGGGCGACGAATACTTTTTGCAGGGGCATTTTCCGGGAAACCCGGTGGTCCCCGGCGTGATCCAGTGCGAGATGCTCGCCCAAAACTGCTGCGTGTTGCTGATGGGCGATGAGGAGGCGCGCGGCGCGACGCCGTTCTACACGAGTCTGGACAAGGTGCGCTTTAAGCGTCCGGTGCGCCCGGGCGATACGGTGGATCTGGTGTGCTCCATCACGCGTGCGCGCGGGCCGTTCCGCTTTGCGACGGGTACTGCGAGCGTCAACGGTGAGGTTTGCTGCCGCGCCGATATGTCTTTTGCACTCATGCACGAAAGTTAAGGAAGGCTTCATGTTCGACAAAGTGCTCATCGCCAACCGCGGCGAAGTCGCGGTCCGTGTTATCCGCGCGTGCCGCGATATGGGCATCAAGACCGTCGCCGTTTATTCCACGGCCGATGCGGACGCGCTGCACGTGCAGCTTGCCGACGAGGCGTATTGCATCGGCGGTCCGCGTCTTGCCGAGAGCTACCTCAACGACGATGCTGTGCTCACCTGTGCCGTAAAGTCGGGAGCTAAGGCAATTCATCCCGGCTATGGCTTCTTTTCCGAGAAGGCGAGCTTTGTACGCGACTGCGACAAGTATGGCCTGGCTTTTGTCGGTCCTTCGGCCGAGGTGATCGACAGCATGGGCGACAAGGACGCCGCACGCCGAACGGCTGCCGCGGCGGGCGTGCCCATCGTGCCGGGCTGCGATTTGCTCAAAAGTCCCGAGGAGGCGACGGCCGAGGCCGAGCGCATTGGCTGTCCCGTGCTCATTAAGGCGCGCGCGGGCGGTGGCGGTCGCGGCATTCGCAAGGTCGAGCGCGTGGAAGATGCGGCAAAGGCGTTCATCGAGGCGCGTGCCGAGGGCGAGGCCGTTTTTGGCGACGGCGAGTGCTACATGGAGAAGTTCGTCGCGCCGGCGCACCACGTTGAGGTGCAGATTATGGCCGATAAGCAGGGCCATGTATTTTCGCTCGGCGAGCGCGAGTGCTCGGTGCAGCGTCGCAACCAAAAGCTGATCGAAGAGAGTCCCGCGCCGTGCCTCGACGGACACAACGACATTCGTGCTCGCATGCACAAGGCAGCGCGTGACCTGGCTCGTGCCGTCGGCTACGAAGGAGCCGGTACCATCGAGTTTCTGTATTCGGACGACGGCAATTTCTACTTTATGGAAATGAACACGCGCTTGCAGGTGGAGCATCCGGTTACAGAGTTTGTGACCGATACCGACTTGGTCAAGTGGCAGCTGCGCGTGGCAGCCGGCCAGCCTCTGCCCTTTGAGCAGGAGGACATGCCGGTCCGCAACCACGCCATGGAGTGCCGCATCAATGCCGAAACGCCGGACTTTCTGCCGTCATGCGGAACGGTCACCGCGTTGCGTGTGCCGGGTGGTCCGCGCGTGCGCTGGGATTCCGCCATGTTTACCGGTGCGAAAGTTCCGCCGTACTACGACTCCATGCTCGGCAAGCTCATCGTGTGTGCGCCCACGCGTGACGGCGCCATTCGCAAGATGCGCTCGGCCCTGGGCGAGCTCGTGATTGAGGGCGTGAGCGAAAACAGCGAGCTTCAGCTCGACGTGCTGGCAAACGACGAGTTCTTGTCGGGCATGTACCACACCGATCTGATGGGGCATCTCTATGCTGATGAATAGAAAAGCAAAGACGGTCAACGTCCTCGAGGGGCCGATGACCGAGTCGTGCGCCGAGTTTCCCGCGCGCCACGTGTTTATCAAGTGCCCGGAGTGCCGCCGCGTGATCGATGAGGCGCGCCTGCACGACAACCTCGAGGTCTGCCCTCGTTGCGGCAAACACTTTCGCGTGAGCGGTCGCGCGCGCATGCGCATGACGGTCGACGAGGACACGTTTGAGGAATGGGATGCCAGTCTGGCGCCGGAGGACTTCCTCTCGTTTCCCGGCTATGCCGACAAGCTCAAGAGCGCGGTCGAGCGTTCGGGCGAGCGCGATGCCGTCGCGTGCGGCAAGGGCAAAATCTGCGGTTACGATACGGCGCTCTTCTTTATGGACGCCAACTTTATGATGGGCTCGATGGGTTCCGTGGTGGGCGAGAAGATCTGTCGCACATTTGAGCGAGCGACCGAGCTGGGATTGCCAGTTGTCGGCTTTACCGTTTCGGGCGGTGCGCGCATGCAAGAGGGCGTGACGTCGCTTATGCAGATGGCCAAGATTTCTGCGGCGGTTAGGCGCCACAGCGAGGCGGGCGGCCTGTATATCACGGTGCTCACCGACCCCACGACCGGAGGCGTAACCGCGAGTTTTGCCATGGAGGGCGACATTATCCTGGCCGAGCCCGATGCCCTGACGGCATTTGCCGGCCCGCGCGTGATCGAGCAGAACATGCACAAGCGCCTGCCCAAGGGATTCCAGCGCTCCGAGTTTTTGCTGGAGCACGGCTTTTGCGATGCCGTTGTTCCGCGTGGCGAGATTGCGCTCACGGTAGGCGAGCTGCTGGCGCTGCACGAAGGGCACGCGCCCGGCCTGGGGGCACCGCATGAGATCGTGCATACGGGTCGCCGCGGCAAAAAGCTGGGACACTTGTTCAAGCGCTCGGCCGCACCAAAAACGGCGCTCGAGATTGTCAAGCAGACCCGCTCGGCAGATCGCGCCACGGCAGGCGAGATGATCTCGCTGGGCCTGGATGGATTTGTGGAGCTGCACGGCGACCGCTACTTTGGCGACGACGCTGCTGTGGTGGCTGGCATTGGCTGGAAAGACGGACGCCCCGTAACGGTCATCGCCATCGAGCGCGGCACCACGACCAAAGAGCGCATGCGTCGCAACTTTGGTATGGCACATCCCGAGGGCTACCGCAAAGCGCGTCGCCTTATGCGCCAGGCCGAAAAGTTTGGTCGACCGGTTCTGTGCCTGGTCGATACTTCGGGCGCGTTTTGCGGCATCGGTGCCGAGGAACGCGGCCAGGGTGAGGCGATTGCCCAGAACCTCATGGAGATGAGCGGCCTTAAGACGCCGATTGTCTCGGTGGTGACAGGCGAGGGCGGTTCTGGTGGCGCGCTGGCGCTGTCCGTGGCCGACCGCATCCTGATGCTTTCGAGTTCTGCCTACTCGGTCGTGAGCCCCGAAGCCTGTGCGTCGATTCTGTGGAAGGATACCGAGCGCGCGAATGAGGCCGCAGAGGCGCTTAAGCTCACAGCTCCCGATCTGTTGGCACTCGGCATCATCGACGGCATTGTTGACGATAAGGGCCTGTCGCATGAGGAGATCGCCGGTGCCGTCATGTCCTCGGCATTTGATGCCTTCGATACGCTTGGGCGTCTCGACGACGCGACCCTCACAAACCTCCGCTACGAAAAGTACCGCGCAATCGGTCAGTACCGCACGATGTGACAAAGGGACAGCCCGCATGTCACATTGGGAAAGGCGTTCCATGCTACAAGTTTCTAACACCTCGTTTACAACGTCGGTTTCATCAAACGCCATGGCCGTGGTGGACTATCTGTCCAAAAGCATGATGTCGGCGCTGCCGTTTATTGTCTGCGCGGCGTTGTTCCGCACCGTCGCTGTCATTATGGGCGAAGGCATGCTGGGCCTGTGGTCTGCCGATTCCGATATCTATCGCCTGTTCTACAGTTGGCTCTATAACGCCGGCTACTACTTTTTGCCCATTTATCTTGGTTGGGCGGCCGCCCGCCAGCTCGGTTGCTCGGAGCAGCTGGGCATGATGCTGGGCGGCGTATTGATTGCGCCCGATCTGCTTAAGCTCGTCGATGCCGCATCGACGACGGGGGCATCGATGACTTCCGTGTATGGTCTGCTTCCCGCGCCGGTCAACGATTACACGACGACTGTTATTCCGGTTCTCATCTCGGTGCCCGTGCTATGGCGAGTGGAGTGTTTCTTTCAGCGCGTTATCCCTAAGGCCGTGGCGTTTTCGTTCGTTCCGTTTGCGACTATGCTTGTCATGGTTCCGGTTTCGCTGTGTATTACGGCGCCGGCGGGCAGCTATCTGGGCATGCTGTTGGGCCAGCTTATGTTTATGCTTGGCAATTCCGGTGGCATCGTGTCGCTGCTCACGCTCATGGGGCTTGCCGCGGGCTGGGAGTTCCTAAAGATCGCCGGCGTCAGCAACGTTGTCCTATCGCTTGCCTACGCGCAGTTCATGAGTGTGGGAACGGATTCGTGCATCCTGATCGCCGCGACGATGGCGACGTTCGCCGTTTGGGGCATGCCCTTTGGCGCGTCGCTCCGCGTTGCGGATAAGGACGAGAAGGCGCTCATGCTGGGCTACTCGATCTCGGGTGTTCTTGGCGGCGTAAGCGAGCCGGCGCTGTACGGTTGCGGCTTTAAATATGGCAGGTGCCTGACGTGCATGGCCATTGGCGGCGCCGTCGGAGGCCTTGTTGCGGCCGTGGGCCACGTTACGGCCTATACCATCGGCATGACGAATGTCCTCATGGTCATTGGCTTTGCCACGGGCGGCATCTCGAACCTGCTGTGGTGCTGCGCTGCCGGCGGCACGGCATTTGCGGTGTCTGCGGCGCTGAGCTACTGCTTTGGTGTGGTGCCGACGAAGGAACAGGCGACGGAGGACGGAGCCGATTCGCCCGAAACAGTGGCGAGCGCTGCTGAAGTAAGCGCATAAACCTGTGTGACACAAGGACGATTCTTTTGTCATGCTCCAAGGCCGTGGCCCGTGCGGGCTGCGGCCTCTTTGTATCTGGGAGACAAAGTGGCTACACTACAATCCGTTTGAGCAATAGATATATAGGTAGTACCGTGGGGGCGGATGTAGATGGTCGCGTGGATTGTTAAGCGTGCGCAGGGCGACCGTGCGCGCGTGGGCACGTTGACGGGCGTGGTGTGTATTCTCGCCAATGTGGCACTATGCGCTGCGAAGGGCGTAATTGGCGTGCTGTCGGGATCGGTTTCGATTGTGGCGGATGCCATGAACAACCTGTCCGATGCCAGCTCGAATATCGTGAGCGTGCTGGGCTTTAAGCTGGCGAGCAAGCCGGCCGACCCCGAGCATCCTTACGGCCACGGTCGCTACGAGTATCTCTCGGGTCTGGTCGTGGCTGCGCTCGTGCTGCTGATTGGCGTTGAGCTGGTGAAGTCCTCGGTTGAGCGCATCATCCACCCCGAACCTGTCGAGTTCTCGCTTGCCCTGGTGGCAGTCCTGGCGCTTTCGATGGTTGTTAAGCTGTGGATGGCAGCCCTCAACCAAAAGCTCGGTGACCGCATTGAGTCCGAGACGCTGCATGCGACCGCTCAGGATTCCAAGAACGATGTTCTTGCCACGGGCGCCGTGCTGGCGTGCGCAATTGTTTCGCAGGTGACGCACATCAATCTTGACGCATGGGTCGGCCTTGCCGTTGGCGCCTATATTGGCTGGAGCGGCTTTGAACTTATTCAAGATACGGTGAGCCCGCTTTTGGGTCAGTCGCCCGATCCTAAGCTGGTCAAGCACATTCGAGACAAGATCATGAGCTATCCCGGCGTTTTGGGCGTTCACGATCTGATGGTTCACGACTACGGCCCGGGCAGGAAGTTCGCAAGCGCTCACGCCGAGATGGCAGCCGAGGCCAGCCCGCTGGAAAGTCACGACACGCTCGATAACATCGAGCAGTCGTTTAGGAACGAAGACGGCATGATTGTCACGCTTCACTACGACCCCATCGTGACCGACGATCCAAAGGTGGCGAGCATGCGCTTGCACATCAACGCCATGGCCCAGGAGATCGATGGTCGCCTTTCAATTCACGATTTGCGCTGTGTGCCGGGTCCTACGCACACTAACGTGATCTTTGACTGCGTGCGACCCTCGGATCTGCGAATGAGCGCCGAGGACCTAAAGCACGAGTTGGCGAAACGGGTCGAGTCGGAATACCCCAAGTCGATTGCCAAGATTACGATCGACGAAGACTACGTAGGGCATACCCACGAGTAGGGCTGTGCCGGCAAAGCAGGTTATGCAGAAGGGGAGAGCATGAAGAAGCTGTATCTACTCCGCCACGGTCAGACGGAGTTCAACGTCAAAAAGCTGGTCCAGGGCCGCTGCGATTCACCGCTGACCGACCTGGGCCGCAAACAAGCGGGAATGGCAGCCGCATGGCTCAAAGCTCACGGCGTCGTCCCCGACAAAGTAGTCTCATCACCCTTAGGCCGAGCCATGGACACGGCAAGTCTCGTCGCATGCGAACTCCTCGGCCCGGACGCAGCAGTCGAGCCCTGTGAAGGCATTATCGAGCGCAGCTACGGCACCTTCGAAGAAGGCCCCCACGACGCCCTGCCCACTGACGTTTGGGATCCGGGCGAGGACCTGGTCCCCTTCGGAGGAGAAGGAAGCCGCGCGCTGCAAGAGCGCATGGTAGACACCCTCACCAATCTCATGGGCGCCGAGGGCATAGAAACCCTCCTAGCAGTAAGCCACGGCAGCGCCAGCCGCCAATTCATTAAGGCTGCAGCCCCAGAGGGCTTCGAGCTCCCAACAAAACTCCCCAACTGCGCCATCATGATTTTCGACTTCGATGAGGCAAAGCTACAAGCAGAAGGCGAATCGTCCCAATGCAAGTTCACCCTCCAGCAAATAGTGGACCCCCAACAAAGTCATTAGCCAGAGCGAGCAGAGTTAAGCAGACATCAACGTGTCGTCTCCCGAGCTTTGGCGGAGGGGCGGGCCTGAGACATATTAAGGTTGTCGCGAGTTCCGCACGAACAGGAGAGCACTTAATGTGCTCTCCGTCGTGAGCAGGACTGTAGAGCAGCAACCTTAATATGTCTCAGGCCCGCCCCCTCCGCCGCACACTGGGAACGTACCACGCACTTTACCTGCGTAAACAATGTGAGTGAAATATGAATCTCGATGGATACGCCCGCAGCCGTGTATACTAAACAGCTGTGTGTAACCAAGGGAGTATTCTGGCTGGACAAAATGCCTGCTTAATAGGGTTGTCAGGTAGTCCGGGCGAAATACAAGGCTGGGGAGCACGTCGTGTAAGTAGTGGTCCTCTAGGGGCGTACGCTCGGTGGTGTACGCATTGTCCCAAGACCACGCGAGAGTTGGGATCATATCTTGATCAGCATGATTCTCGGCCGCAAGATTGGCATGACCCAGGTTTGGGACGAGGACGACAACGTCGTTCCCGTCACGGTCATCCAGGCTGGCCCCTGCGCTGTCTCGCAGGTTAAAACTCAGGCAACCGACGGCTATGACGCCGTCCAGATCGGTTTCGGCGACATCAAGGCCAAGAACGTGAACAAGCCCATGGCTGGTCACTTTGCCAAGGCTGGCGTCGAGCCTGTCCGCTTCCTTCGTGAGGTCCGCGTCGAGAACGGCGAGGAGCACAAGGTCGGCGAGGTCGTCACCGTCGCTGATTTCGCTGATGTCGAGAAGGTCGACGTCATCGGTACCTCCAAGGGTAAGGGCTTCCAGGGTCGCATCAAGCGCTGGGGTCAGCGCCGCGGTCCTATGACGCATGGTTCTCACTTCCAGCGTCACCCCGGTTCTATCGGTCAGTGCGCCTATCCTGCGCGCGTCCTCAAGGGCGTTAAGATGGCCGGTCACATGGGTAACGAGCGCGTTACCGTCAAGAACCTTTCCGTTGTCCGCATCGATGCCGAGCAGAACCTCATCTTGGTCAAGGGCGCTGTCCCGGGTGCCAAGAATGGTCTCGTCGCCATCCGTATGGCCTAAGGGCCCAGCCCATTTAGCCCAGCGTCATACCAAGGAGAACACTTAAATGGCAAAGTTTGAAGTAAAGAACAGCGAGGGCAAGAAGGTCGCCGAGGCCGAGCTCGCCGCTGAGGTGTACGGCATCGAGCCGAACATCCACGTTATGCACCACATCGTCAAGTGCCAGATGGCCTCTTGGCGTCAGGGCACCCAGTCCGCTAAGGGCCGCTCTGAGGTTTCCGGTGGCGGCAAGAAGCCTTGGCGTCAGAAAGGCACCGGCCGTGCCCGCCAGGGTTCCATCCGTGCTGCCCAGTGGCGTCACGGTGGCGTTGTCTTCGCCCCCAAGCCCCGTTCCTACGCTAAGCGTATGAACAACAAGGAGGTCAAGCTGGCTATGCGCTCCGCGCTGTCCGCCAAGCTGGCCGATGGCGAGCTCGTGCTCGTCGACGACTACGGCTTCGAGAAGCCTTCCACCAAGGCTGCCGTCGCCATGCTCAAGGCTCTCGGCCTTGAGGGCAAGCGTCTGACCATCATCGTTCGCGATGAGGACGTCAACGCCTACCTGTCGTTCCGCAACATTCCCAAGACGTTCATCATCACTGCCGACGAGGCCAACACCTATGATCTCGTCAACAACAACGCTGTGCTGATGCCCGCCGACATCGCCGCTCACTTCGGGGAGGTGCTTGCATAAATGACCGCCCACGAGATCATCATCCGTCCGATCGTGTCCGAGCGTTCCTTCTCCGGCATGGAGCTGAACAAGTACACGTTCGAGGTCGCCAAGGATGCTAACAAGTATCAGATCAAGGACGCTGTCGAGGAGATCTTCGGCGTCAAGGTCGTTCGCGTGAACACCCTGACGGTCAAGCCCAAGACCAAGCGCGTGCGCTATGTCGCCGGCAAGACCCGTTCTTGGAAGAAGGCCATCGTCACGCTGGCCGAGGGCGACACCATCGAGGTCTTTGGCAACCAGGCCTAAGACTCGCTGCTGTTGAGTGAGCTCATGCCTCCCAAATAGGGGAGGCGGGAGCTCAAGGTTTTGGGCGTATAAAATGGACACGCCCGGAACCGTGTATACGTCCGGTGTCATCGCACCCGAGGCAGAACCTCGAATCCCTGTCTGCGATGGCTAACGGATTCCTATTGAAAGGGATTGTAATGGCTGTAAAGCACCTTAAGCCGACCTCCGCTGGTAGGCGTTGGCAGACGATCTCCGACTTCTCCGAGATCACCTGCACCAAGCCCGAGAAGTCTCTTCTCGAGCCCCTGCCCAAGAAGGCCGGTCGTAACAACAACGGCCGCATCACCACCCGCCACCAGGGCGGCGGCGTGAAGCGTCGTTACCGCGTGATCGACTTCAAGCGCAACAAGGACGGCGTGCCCGCCAAGGTTGCCACGATCGAGTACGATCCGAACCGTTCCGCTCGCATCGCTCTGCTGCACTACGCTGACGGTGAGAAGCGCTACATCCTGGCCCCCAAGGGCCTCGAGGTCGGTCAGACCATCATGTCCGGTTCTGACGCCGACATCAAGCCGGGCAACGCTCTGCCCCTCGCCGACATCCCCGTTGGTACGCTCATCCACGCCGTCGAGTTCCAGCCGGGCAAGGGCGCTGCTATCGCCCGTTCCGCCGGTAACTCCTGCCAGCTGATGGGTAAGGAGGGCAAGTACGCTATCGTCCGTATGCCTTCCTCCGAGATGCGCCGCATCCTCGTTACCTGCCGCGCCACCGTCGGTGAGGTCGGCAACGCCGATCACTCCAACATCGTCATCGGCAAGGCCGGCCGTAAGCGTCACATGAACGTGCGCCCGACCGTCCGCGGTACCGTCATGAACCCTGTCGACCACCCGCACGGCGGTGGCGAGGGCAAGAACCACACCTCTGGTCGTCCCTCTGTTACCCCCTGGGGTAAGCCGACGAAGGGCCTTCGTACGCGCAAGAAGAAGAAGGTCTCGAACCAGCACATCATTCGTCGCCGTAAGAAGTAATTTCGGATACCGAGTTTTAGGAGAAAGCACTTATGAGCAGAAGTCTCAAAAAGGGCCCGTTCGTGGAGACTCGCCTTCTCTCGCGTATCACCGCGATGAACGAGGCTGGCAAGAAGGACGTCGTGAAGACCTGGTCCCGCGCGTCCACCATCTTCCCCGAGATGGTTGGTCACACCATCGCCGTCCACGACGGCCGCAAGCATGTGCCCGTGTACGTTACCGAGTCCATGGTTGGTCACAAGCTCGGCGAGTTCGCGCCGACTCGTACGTTCCGTGGCCACAAGGCCAAATAGGGGGTTAACCGTAAATGGCAACTAAGTCTATTGAAACTGAGGCCACCGAGGTTCGCGCCGTCGCTAAGTACGTGCGTGTTTCCCCCAGCAAGGCCCGCCTGGTGGTCGATCTGATCCGCCGCAAGCCTGTCGCTCAGGCCTTCGACATCCTCCACTTCTGCGACCGCGCCGTCGCCGTGGATGTCGAGAAGGTTCTCCGTTCCGCCGTTGCGAACGCCGAGAACAACAACGGTCTGCGTGCCGACAACCTGGTTGTCGCCGCTGCCTATGTTGACGAGGGTCCGACGCTTAAGCGCATCCGTCCCCGCGCCAAGGGTTCCGCTTCTCGCATTCTGAAGCGTACTTCCCACATCACCGTCGTCGTTGCTCCTCGAAAGGAGGCGTAAAGCTGTATGGGTCAGAAAGTCTACCCCACCGGCTTCCGTCTTGGCATCACCGAGAACTGGCGCTCCCGCTGGTTCGCAGAGAAGGATTACGCTAAGACCCTCGGTAACGATCTCGAGATCCGCAAGTACCTCGAGAAGCGTCTTTCCCGCGCAGCTGTCTCCCGTGTCGAGATCGAGCGCGCTGGCGACAAGGTGAAGGTCATCATCCTCACCGCTCGCCCCGGCGTTGTCATCGGTAAGAAGGGTGCCGAGATCGATACCCTCCGCACCGAGCTCGAGAAGGTCGCTGGCGTCTCCAAGGGCCAGCTCTCCGTCGACGTTGTCGAGATCAAGCGCCCCGAGCTCGACGCCAACCTCGTTGCTCAGTCTATCGCCGAGCAGCTCGAGGGCCGCGTTGCCTTCCGTCGCGCTATGCGCAAGGCTGTCCAGTCCGCCCGCAAGGCCGGCGCTAAGGGCATCCGTATTCAGTGCTCCGGTCGTCTCGGCGGTGCCGAGATGGGCCGTCGTGAGTGGTACCGTGAGGGTCGCGTGCCTCTGCACACCCTCCGTGCCAAGATCGACTATGGCACGGCTGTCGCCAGCACCACCATGGGCGCTTGCGGCGTGAAGGTCTGGATCTACCTGGGCGAGAAGCTCCCGGGCCAGCCTGTTCCCAACCCTGCACTCGAGGGCTCTTCCCGTCCTCGTCGTCGTAACTCCGAGAGGAGGGGTCAGTAGTGCTTGCCCCTAAGCGTATTCTTCACCGCAAGGTGCAGCGTGGCTCCATGAAGGGCCAGGCCAAGGGTAATACCGAGCTGCATTTCGGCGAGTTTGGTATCCAGGCTCTCGAGGCCCATTGGATCACCAACCGTCAGATCGAGGCCGCTCGTATTGCCATGACCCGCTACATGAAGCGTGGCGGTCGTGTCTACATCACGATCTTCCCCGATAAGCCCATCACCAAGAAGCCTGCCGAGACTCGCATGGGTTCTGGTAAGGGTAACCCCGAGGAGTGGGTGGCCGTCGTCAAGCCCGGCCGCATCATGTTCGAGGTCAAGGGTGTTCCCGAGGAGGTCGCTCGCGAGGCTCTGCGTCTTGCGCAGCACAAGCTCCCCATCAAGACCAAGATTGTTGCTGCCAAGAACGCTGAGCAGCGCATCGAGAAGGAGATGGCTGAGGAGGCCGCTCTCGAGGCCAAGTGGGCTGCTGAGGACGCCGCCGCCGCCAAGGAGGAGAACTAATGAAGCCCGCAGAGATTCGTGAGCTCTCGGACGCTCAGCTCGTTGAGAAGCTGAAGGAAATGCGCGCCGAGCTCTTTAACCTTCGTTTCCAGATGGCCACCAGCCAGCTGGACAACACCGCTCGCGTCAACACCGTGAAGAAGGACATCGCTCGCGTCCTCACGGAGCAGCGCGCCCGCGAGATCGCAGCGGAGAAGTCCGCTGTCGCCGAGTAGGACCTAAGGAGAGAACATGACTGATTCGCGTAACTCGCGTAAGGTCCGTACGGGTGTCGTTACCTCCGTCTCCGGTGCCAAGACCATTGTTGTCACCATCACCGAGCGCAAGCGTCACCCCAAGTACGGCAAGATGATGACCAGCTCCAAGAAGCTGCACGCTCACGACGAGGAGTGCACGGCTGGCGTGGGCGACACTGTCCGCGTTATGGAGACCCGTCCTATGTCCAAGATGAAGCGTTGGCGCCTCATCGAGGTCGTCGAGCGCGCTAAATAAGCAGTCGCTCATACGACTTGTACGTTTCCGAAGATGTGCGTATGCCTGGCTTGCATACCACGGGTCGTATAAAGGCTGCGCACCTCTCTTCGGTTCTTAGTTCGGAGGAACATCTACCATGATTCAGATGCAAACCATGCTGAACGTCGCCGACAACTCCGGCGCTCGCAAGATTCGCTGCATCAAGGTGCTTGGCGGTTCCAAGCGTCGTTATGCAGGCATCGGCGATGTGTTCATCGGTGCTGTCCAGGAGGCTACCCCTGGCGCCAACGTCAAGAAGAAGGACGTTGTCCGTTGCGTCGTCGTTCGCACCGTTAAGGAGATCCGCCGCAAGGATGGCTCCTACATTCGCTTTGATGAGAACGCCTGCGTTGTCATCAACAACGATGGTTCGCCCGTCGGCACCCGTATCTTCGGGCCTGTCGCTCGCGAGCTTCGTGACAAGAAGTACATGAAGATCGTCTCGCTCGCTCCCGAGACCCTGTAGTTAGGGGAGATATATGTATATCAAGAAGGGCGATAAGGTCCAGGTTCTCTCTGGTAAGGATCGCGGCAAGCAGGGCGTTGTCCTGCGTGCTCTCCCCGCCGAGAACAAGGTCGTTGTCGAGGGCGTTTCGGTCGTCAAGAAGGCCGTCAAGCCCAACGCTGCCAACCAGCAGGGCGGCATCGTTTCGCAGGAGGCCCCCATCGACGCCTCCAACGTCAATCTCGTTTGCCCCGAGTGCGGTAAGGTTACCCGCGTCGGTCACGAGAAGGACGGCAAGAACAAGCTGCGCGTCTGCAAGAAGTGCGGCCACAAGTTCTAAGCTGCCCGCAACATCAAGTTGCTAGCAAAGGCCCGGATGCCCCACGGCACCCGGGCCTTTTTCTATCCCTACTCATTGGGGACAGACTTAAATGAGTGGCCGTTGTTTGGTTGTTATTGGGGACAGACTCAATATTCATTGGGGACAGACTTAAACGACTAATCTTTGGGGACGTTCTTAAACAACTAGCCGTTGGGGACAGTCTTTAAAACTGTATATCTGGCCATCTGGGATTGGCTTCAACGAAAGCGGCACTTAGGGACTGTCCCTAGGTGCCGGCACATAGGGACGTTCCCTTTTTGCCGGCAGTTTGGGACGGTCCTTTGATACCTGATGAGCTCAGAGGGGTGGAGTGCTACAGCCTACTCTGTCTTTTAGAGCTTTTGTTTTCCGCATCTTAATGTTTCACAAGGATCGTTGCATGCGCATTTACGCGCATGCTATTGCGCGATAATGCGTGTAACCGCGCAAGCGTGTGTCAAATATGGCTAAATGATGACTGTAAGCTAATGAACACGCAAATACGAGCAAATACGCGCGTGATTGTGCGAATATAGCGCTAATAGGAATGAAGAACTTCCGATGATTTAGGAGGCACATAATGGCAGATTCCAAGCAGGCTCCGCTCGACGCCGAAGCAGCCGCTAAGGCGGCGTTCGCCTCGGTCCAGGATCAGCCGTTCCCCGACAACATTTTTACGGCTCCCGAGCTTCGTTGGGCTGTAATTGGGTGTGGCGTTATCGCCAACCAGATGGCTCAGTCTCTCGCCCTTGCCGGCCGAAAGCTCGCGGGTGTTGCCAACCGCACGCTGTCCAAGGCTCAGGCTTTTGCAGAGCAGTATGGCGTTGAGAAGGTCTATGACGCGGTCGAGGGTCTCTACGCCGATCCGAACATTGACGCAGTCTATATCACCACGCCGCACAACACGCATATCACCTACCTGCGAGCCGCTCTGGCAGCTGGTAAGCACGTACTCTGCGAGAAGGCCATTACCCTCAACTCTGCCGAGCTCGACGAGGCCCGTGCCATCGCCGACGAGCACAACGTGGTCCTTATGGATGCCACCACGGTGCTCCACATGCCCTTGTATCAGGAGCTGCGCCGCCGCATGGATGCCGGCGACTTTGGACGCATGAACCTCGCCCAGCTCAACTTTGGCAGCTACAAGGAGTACGGCGACCTGACCAACCGCTTTTACAATCGCAACCTTGCTGGCGGTGCCATGCTCGATATTGGCGTCTATGCCCTGTCCGTCATGCGCCTCTTTATGGCAAGCCAGCCCGCTGAGGTCGTTTCGCTGGGCAACACCTGCGAGACTGGCGTTGACGTCGCGGGTGGCATCGTCTGCCGAAATGCCGAGCAGCAGCTGGGCGTCGTGAGCCTTACGCTCCACTCCAAGCAGCCCAAGCGCTCGGTCATCAGCTTCGACAAGTGCTACATCGAGGTCAATGAATATCCGCGTGCCGATCACGCGACCATCGTGTGGACTGCGGACGGCCACCGCGAGGAGGTCCACGCCGGCACCGAGGCTTACGCCTTGTGCTATGAGATGGCCGACCTGGAGAAGGCCGTTGCCGGCGACGACTCCAAGCGCGAGCTGCTGGATTATGCTTCTGATGTTATGGAGCTTATGACCAAGCTCCGCGCCGACTGGGGAGTTGTGTACCCCGAGGAGGAGTAAGCGATGCTTGCGGAAGATAGGCTCAACGCGATCGTGTCGATGGTGCAGCAGGCCGGCTCGGTTACCGTGCCGGAGCTTGCCGAAGCCCTGGGCGTGACGGCGTCTACCATTCGGCGCGACCTGCAGACGCTCGACCGAGCTCATCGCATCGCCAAGGTCCACGGTGGAGCGACGAGTCTTGAGCGCGCGCACGTGACGCGCGACCTAACGCTTAATGAGCGCAGCGACCTTCATAACGACGACAAGGAGCGTATCTGCGCCCGTGCGGCGGCGCTTGTGGAGCCCGAGAGCTTTGTATACATCGACTCGGGCTCGACGACGCTCAGGCTCATCGAGCATCTTCCACACCTTGAAGATGTCACCTATGTGACCGATTCCGTGCTCCATGCTCAGCACCTTGCTTTGCGCGGCATGCGTACCGTGGTGCTGGGCGGCGAGCTCAAACCCGAGACCGAGGCGCTCGTTGGCCCCGATGCCTTGGCAACCTTAGACCGCTACAACTTCAACTGTGGTTTTTGGGGCTCTAACGGCATTGCCGCCGAGCAGGGCTTCACGGCGCCCGATATCGAGGAGGCGCAAGTAAAGCGTATCTCGATGCGCCATACCGCCAAACGCTTCGTAATCTCGGACGCCAGTAAATTTGGCATGGTGGCGCCCGTCAAGTTCGCGGACTTCCGCGATGCAACGATTATTACCGCAGGCGAGGTCCCCGCCAAGTACCGGGCAATGGACAACGTCATCACGGTCTAACAGCAGGGGGCAGGCTAAGGCCAAAACCATCACAAAGGTGCATGTCCCCATTGTGGTGGTTAGTAACGAAAACCGAGTAGTTTTCTTAATAGAAAAGCGGCAACGTCCATCACGGGCGTTGCCGCTTTCGTTGTCTACCGGTTTTGTCTAAGTCTGTAACAACTGGACCGTTAAAAGTGAGCTAGGTGTTGCAGATTGAGATACTTCCGAACTGCGCCGTTCCTTTGTCTCAATCCGTAACATCTGGGACCGATTTTGCCGAGTTACTGTTACAGATTGAGATTTTCCCTTGAGGGGGATTCGAATGTCTCGATCTGTAACAGATAGACCGGAAAATGGGTTCTAACTGTTACAGATCGAGACGTTTTGGGGCCGCGGCTGAGCCATTGCGGCAAAACTACCACAAAGGTGCCTGTCCCCATTGTGGTGGTTTAGGGCTCCCAGGGGCAGGGGGCTTCGATGTGGATGTGCTCGCCGGTTACGGGATGCGTAAAGGACACGCTGTGGGCGTGGAGCATCAGGCCGCAGGGGCGCGGCGTTCCGTACAGGTCGTCGCCAACCAGGGGATGATGCTCGCTTGCCAGGTGCACACGGATTTGGTGCTTGCGGCCGGTGAGCAACTCGACATCGATATACGAGCGCGCGGGCAGGCCACGACGGCTCTTAAGACGTTTGAGCACCTTCACGCGAGTTTGAGACGGCTTGCCGCTGGCGCCGACGCGCATCTTTCGGCTGTCGTGACGGTCGCGGGCGATGGGCTTGTCGATGAACTTTTCGTTCCAGTCGATCTTGCCCTCGGCCAGCGCCAGGTAGTGCTTTTCGAAGGCGTGGTCGATCACCATCTGGTCAAAGGCGGGCTGCGTCTGTTTGTCGAGCGAAAACAACACCACGCCGGTGGTGTTGCGGTCCAGGCGGTTGAGCGGCTGCATGTCGGTCGCGGCAAAGCCGTCACCCATCGCCAGCAGCAGGTCGCTGGCGTAGTCGGTGAGCGTGCGCTCGCCGGTGCCGTCGCCGTGGACGATCATGCCGGCGGGCTTGTCGATGGCCATGAGCCAGGCGTCGCAGTAGAGGACTTGAGGTTCTTCGTTCACGTGTAAGCCTTTCAGTTAGCTGATTCCCACAAACATGCAGCCCGAGGTCGCCCCGCGTAGGCGGGCGGCGGGCTTGCGGCCGGCTTGAGCCGCCTCGACGGCGCGACGGACGCGTGCGACGGCGCGGCCCACCTCATCCGTCTCGAGCAGCGTTCCGTCCACCATGAGACGACGCACGCCGGCATCGAGCAGCTGTGGTACCTGCGGCGTAAGGTCGATGGGGTAGGCGTCGTACAGGCGAGAGCGGCCATGGATGTCGGTGCGGGCGGGCATGACCTTTCCGTCGATATTCTTGAGCGAGAGCTTGCGGGCACGCAGGCGGCAGTTGGCACAATCGTGGATGCAGCCGTTGGCAACCTGCAGAATGCAATGCTCGCTTGTCATGACGCGCGGGCGGCCAAAGACGGTGATGCCCAGAGCCGCGGGCGCGGCGGCGCCGAGCGAGACAATCTCGTCGAGCGTGATCTCGGGCGAGAGCCAAAACGCACCGGCTCCGCGCCCGGCAAGCGCCTCCATGCAGGGCGTGTTGTGCACCGGCAGGCAAGAGCGAATCTCGGCCGTGGCGCCAACCTGGGCGGCCAGGGCAAGCTCAGAGATGTTGCCAATAGCGACCGTGGCGCCGGCAACAACCCACGGGTCGACGCGTACGTGGTCAACGGCGCGGCAGACCTCGTCGAGCACGGGTACGATGCCCTGCTCAAATGCATCGGCGGGGGAGAGCTCGGCCGCATCGAGCGCGTCGGTGGTCATGTAGATGCGCGTTACACCCTCGGCGCGAGTGGCCTCGGCGGACTCGAGCGAGGTGACGGTGGCGCAGATCTGCGGCTCATCGCGGTAGTGCTCGGGCGCGGGGCGGGAATCACTGGTTACAATCGCCGGCAGCTCGAGCGTTTTCGCGCGCTCCTCGTACGGTGCCAGAATGGCCTCTTCCAGCGCCTTGCAAGCGGCGGCGCGCACCTTGTGCACGGCGGAAAAGCCCATACCGCAGCCGGCGTCGAGCGAAACGTCAAAGCTTGCGGCCTCAAAGGGAGAGGAGCCCATGCGCCCGACGTGCTCAACCAGATCGGATGCCTCGACGGCGCGGGTCTTGGCAGCCTCGACGGTAAAGCCCGTGGCCGTGGCCGTAAGCGAAGGGTCGTCGCAGCAGGTGAGCGTAACGGTAAACGGCTCGCCCAGACGCGCCACAACGGACACGTCTACGGCGCGGCGGCGCAGCACATCGCGTTTGAGCGCAGCCCCGGCGGCGTCAATGGCGCGCTGGCTTCGAATCACGCGCACGCGGCAGCCCTCGGGCATGCTGCGGGGCACGCGGCACTCGATGATGTCGCCCGCGGCGGCATCATCGGCGGCAATGGTGGTCAGGAACTGGTCAAACTCGTTATCGTGACGAAGCTCCAGCAGGTCGCCCTTGCCCACGGGCTCAAACAGCTCAATGCGGGCGATGGCGGCGCGGCGACGGCGGTCGTCGGGCTTGAGTCCGCGTACATCGCGGTTGGCCAGACGGCTGCCCAGCACCGTGCCCACAATCTGGCCGCGGTTGTTGGAGCGCTCGTAGCTCATCATCTCGTCGCCCGAGGTGCCATCCTGGTAGGCGTGCGTAAAGTCGCGGTTAAAGCAGCGCTTGAGCTGTCGCTGGCGGGCCGCCTCTTCATCCTTGGAGGTCGAAACATCGGCCAGCATGTCATCAATCTGGTGACGATACACATCGACGATGGAATACACGTAATCGGGGGCCTTCATGCGGCCCTCGAGCTTGAGCGATGCGGCGCCGGCGTCATACAGACGGCGAACAAGCTGCGACGTGTTGGTGTCGCGCGGGCATAGCGCACGCTCGCGACCGGCAGGGGAGAGCGAGCGGCCATTCTCGTCGATCAGCTCGTAGGGCAGACGGCAGGGCTGAGCGCACATGCCGCGGTTGGCCGAGCGGCCCGCCATGGCAAAGCTCGAGAGCAGGCATAGGCCCGAGTAGCAAAAGCAGATGGCACCGTGGCTAAAGACCTCCAGGTCAACGTCGGGCGCGGCGTCGTGGATGGCAGCAATCTCGTCGATGGAGAGCTCGCGCGAGAGGGTCACGCGGTCGGCGCCCTGCTCACGGCACCAAAGGGTTCCGCGGTCGTCGTGGATGTTCGCCTGGGTCGAGATATGTGTCTCGATGCCGGGCATGGTGCGCTTGACCTCAAAGAACAGACCCCAGTCCTGGATAATGAAGGCATCGGCGCCCAGCGTGGAGCAGCGATGGATGAGCTGCAGTGCATCGCCCATCTCGGACTGCTTGATGACGATGTTGACCGTGACGTAGACGCGCGACCCGGCTAGATGCGCGGCGCGGCAGGCTTGCTCAAAGGCCTCGTCGGTAAAGTTGGTTGCCTTGCGGCGGGCGTTGAAGCTGCCCATGCCGCAGTAGATGGCGTCTGCCCCGGCGGCGAGCGCGGCGGCAAAGGGCTCCGGGCCTCCGGCGGGGGCCAAAAGCTCGGGCCTGCGGTTAGTGGTTCGGCTGGCGGTTGCGGTCATATCCTGCCTTTCAAAATGCTCAGATATTCAAAAGTATAGTGGTGCCGTCGTGGCAGGCGGTGTCTATGCTCCAAGCGGGATAAAGTCTTCAGCAGCTTGGGCTGGCTGACCCCGTGGAGAACCGTTCAGCGGTTCGGGGAAACCGTTGGGCGATAAAATATTCTCGCAAGCTGATAATATTCTTGCATCAAACAGAAACCTTGAGTACTATCCCAATCAAGCGCGGTGTTCAGACCGAATTGTGCCTCCCGGTGCGAACGCCGCGCTCACGCTCTCAATTTGATCGTAAGGAGAAAAACATGAGCAAGACCGTCGTGTCTTCCGATAACGCACCCGCAGCCATCGGCCCGTATTCCCCTGGTATCCAGACCGGCAACATGGTGTTCCTGTCCGGCCAGCTGGGCATCGACCCCGCAACTGGCAAGATGCCCGAGGGCGTCGAGGCCCAGGCCAAGCAGTCCCTTGCTAACGTCGAGGCTCTGCTGACCGCTGCCGGCGCCACCTTTGCCGATGTCGTCAAGACCACGGTCTACCTGGCCGACATCGCCGACTTCGCCGCCGTGAACGAGATCTACGCCTCCAAGTTCGAGGCCCCGTTCCCCGCGCGCAGCGCCTTCCAGGTTGCCGCCCTTCCGGCTGGCGGTCTGGTCGAGATCGAGGTCGTCGCCGCTCTCTAAGACGTTGGCCACAACTAAACATGACATGCAAAAAGACCCTGCAGCGCGTGCGAGCTGCAGGGTCTTTTGTCAAGTGACGGATCGCTTGTGGAGCCGCGCTCCATTTTGCTCGTTAGCCCTCCTTGCGAACTTTTTGCAGGTAGCGGTAGACGCTGGGCTCCGAGATGCCCAGCGCGGTGGCGGCGCAGGCCACGGCGCCCTTGAGCATGAACACCCCGTTGCCGTTGAGGTGGCGAATGACGTCCACGCGGTCGCTCTGACCAAGCGACGCTACATCCAGCCCGCGCGCGCTCAGCAACTCGGCAATGCTGCGGTCGATGAGCTCCTGTGTGGACTCCGAAAGGCTTTCGACCTCGATAGGGGCGGGCTCCGTGCGCGTTGGCGCCGCGTCGAAGCACGCCATGAGCTGCTGCGCCATGGCGTTGATGGAGCGCACGGTCGAGAGGTCGGTGTTGACGCAGAGCATACCGACGATCTCGTCATTCTCGCGGATAAAGTACGTCGCTGACTCCAACGTCTTGCCGCCGGCACCGCGCCCCTCGTAGCCCGTAATAAACGGCAGGTCGCGATACTTGGGGTCGTGCATGATCTTGAGTGCCAGATCGGTGGCGGGGCCGCCGACCTTGCGGCCGCTCACGATGCCGTTGCGAATATCGACGATGGCGTGGTCGGGATCCGAGAAATCGTGCAGCACGATTTCACTGTTTTTGCCGAGTATCTGCTCCAGAAAATCGACCATCGGCAAAAAGCGACGTACGGTCTCGTTCACGGGCAACTCCTTTGGGTGAAATCGGAAATGTTCATAACAATTTTTTCTCATGGTAACACGCTGCCCATCATCTCGTATATCCGCAGGTACATTGCGTAATGCAGACGAACGGTAGGAATTTAGCGGTAAACGGTTGACCAAAAGAAATGTTAGATGTTATTTTGACCAGACACTTTCCTGACCTGCGGAAATGCGTAATTTCAGCTGAAGAATAGTCTGATAACAAAAAATTATTATTGAGAATGAGAATCATCTTTAATACGATATGCAATGAAGGCACAACCTCAACCCCGCACTGCGTCACAATAGAGCGTTAGATGCGAAAACAACTACTTCGAGGATTGGTGGTCAAATGACCCAGGAGACGGTTACGAACGGCACTGAAGCCCTGTTCACTCGCGAAGGCATGCCTCCCGTTAAGGAAATGATCCCGTGTGCCCTTCAACACGTACTGGCATCGTTTGCCGGCATCATTACCCCGGCGGTCATCATGGCCGGCGTCTACGGCTTTAATAGCCAGCAGAGCACCGACATCATCCAGGTCGCCCTCATTCTTTCGGCGATCGATACGGCCCTTCAGGCCTTCGCTCCCTTCCGTCGCATCGGCGGCGGCCTGCCCATCGTCATGGGCGTTTCGTTCGCGTTCCTGCCGGCCCTGCAGGCCATGGGTGCCTCGGGTTTTAGCTTTGGTGCGCTGCTGGGCGGCGAGATCGTCGGCGGCGCCGTCGCGGTCCTCTTTGGTCTGGCCTACAGCAAGATCAAGTGGCTGTTCCCGCCCGTCGTGACCGGTACGGTCATCTTCTCCATCGGCGTTTCGCTGTATCCCACGGCCGTCAAGTATATGGCCGGCGGTATGGGTACGCCGCTGTGGGGTACCCCGCAGGCCTGGTGCGTCGCTCTTATCACCTTCGCCGTGGTCTTTGCGCTCGCCAACTTTGGCAAGGGCACGCTCAAGCTGGGATCTGTGTTCTTTGGCATGATCGTTGGCATGATCGTCTCCATCCCCTTTGGCATGATCGACTTCTCCAGCGTCGCCACCGCTCAGGTTTTCGCCCTTCCCAAGCTCATGCCCTACGCGCTCGAGTTTGATCCCGAGGTCTGCATTACCCTCGCCGTCGTGTTCCCCATGGTTGCCATCCAGGTTATCGGTGACGTCTCCGCCGCCTGCCTGGGCTCCATCGACCGTATGCCCACCGAGCGCGAACTCTCCGGCGCTATCGTGTCCCAGGGCCTCACCTCTATGGTCGGCGGCCTGCTGGGCGGTCTTCCCACCAGCGCCCTTGGCCAGAACGTGGGCATCATCTGCTCCAACAAGGTCGTCAACAAGTGGGTCTTTGTGATCATCGCGGCCGTCTTTGCCATCGCCGGTCTGTTCCCGCAGCTCTCTGCCGTCCTTTCCGCTATCCCGCAGCCCGTCATCGGCGGCGCGACCGTCGGCGTCTTTGGCACCATCACCATGAACGGCGTGCGCATGTTCACCCGCGAGGGCCTCACGCAGCGCACTACCACTATCGTCGGCACCTCCGTCGTCTTTGGCCTGGGTATCTGGATGGCCAGCGGTTGCCTTGCCGGCGAGGGTATGCCCGCCTGGGTGTCCACCGTCATCGGCTCCAATGCCGTAACCCCCACCGCCATCATGGCCATTGTCCTTAACCTGATCCTTCCGCAGACGCCGGTCGTGGCTCAGCACATCGATGCCGCCAAGGACGCTGCCGTGGATCTGGTCTTGCCCGAGAGCAAGAAGTAACCAATTCGGTGCTATTCGTCGGCGGACGCATCGCCTCGTCCGCCGACGCCATGCGGCGCCAAGCCGCACTTCAAAGGGTTTGTCCCTTTGGTGAAGCGTTGACGGGAGAGGGCCCGTTTCCGGTGTAGGCCGGCGCTTCGCACTCCGCCATGTCAGAGGTGTCAAACCCCGCCTCTGATGTTGAAGGGAGCATTTATGCTTCTGGTCGCTAACGGTTCCGTCTTTACCCGCAACGCTCAGACCCCGTTCATTCCAAACGGTGCGGTCGCCATTGACGGAGATACGATCGTCGAAGTGGGCCCCGAGCGCGAGCTCAAGGCCAAGTACCCGGATGCCGAGTACGTCGATGCCCAGGGCAACCTCATCATGCCTGGACTCATCAACTGCCACACCCACATCTACTCGGGTCTGGCCCGCGGCCTTGCCATTAAGGGCTGCAACCCCACCAACTTCCTGGAGAATCTTGAGCAGCAGTGGTGGAAGATCGACGACAATCTGACGCTCGACGGCACCAAGGCCAGCGCCTATGCCACGATTCTGGACTCCATCCGCGATGGCGTCACCACGATCTTCGACCACCACGCGAGCTTCTGCGAGATCCCGGGCAGCCTCTTTACCATTAAGGACGCCGCTCAGGAGCTGGGCATGCGTTCGTGCCTGTGCTACGAGGTCTCCGATCGCCGCGGTCAGGAAAAGTGCGACCAGGCCATTGCCGAGAACGCCGAATTTGCCCAGTGGGCCGCCAAAGAGCGTCGCGATAACGACAACCACATGATCGCCGCCATGTTTGGCGGACATGCCACCTTTACGCTTTCGGACGAGACCATGGACAAGATGGCCGAGGCCAACAACGGCCTGACCGGCTTCCACATCCACGTGTGCGAGGGCATGAATGACGTGTGGGACTCCCGCCTCAACCGCGGTGGCATCAGCCCCGTCGAGCGCCTGCTGCAGCATAACCTGCTGGGTCCCGACACCATGCTCGGCCACTGCATCCACGTGACGCCTGCCGAGATGGATATCGTCAAGGAGTCCGGCACCTGGCTCGTCAACAACCCCGAATCCAATATGGGCAACGCCGTGGGCTGCGCCCCCGTGCTCGAGTTCTTCCGCCGCGGCATCCCCGTGTGCATGGGCACCGACGCCTATACCCACGATATGCTCGAGAGCCTTAAGGTCTTCCTGATCATTCAGCGCCACAACGCCGCCATGCCCAACGTGGGCTGGTGCGAGGCCATGACCATGCTGTTCGAGAATAACGCGAAGATGGCGAGCAAGTACTTCGATCGCAAGCTCGGTGTGCTCGAGGCCGGCGCTGCCGCCGACGTCATCGTCATGGACTACAAGCCCTTTACGCCGCTGAGCGAGGAGAACATCGACGGCCACATGCTCTTTGGCATGATGGGCAAAAACTGCCGCACCACCATCATCAACGGCAAGGTTCTGTACAAGGATCGCGAGTTTGTCGGTATCGATGAGGACAAGATCAACGCGTGGACCATGGCTGAGTCCAAGAAGCTCTGGAGCACGCTCAACGATCGCACCTACTAATTACAAGTGGATTCACGCGCGTCGGATGTTTCGCCGCATTCGACGCGCGTATAGGCGGCCTCCGCGGGGTCGCCGGCGCTGTGCTAGCGCTACACCGTATTTGCGCCCGCCGCGCGGTCTCGCCGGGCGTTACAGAGAGGAGCTCATTATGAGCGACATCATGAGGCCGATCCCGTTTTCGCAGCTGATGAACTGGATCATCGAGGAGCACAAGACTCAGGGCGCCGTCTTTGGCGTGCGCAAGATGGTCACGACCAACCAGGAGGGCGCGCTTCCCATTTTTGATGAGCGCATCGAGACTCCGTTTGGCCCGGCCGCCGGTCCCAATACGCAGCTGGCCCAGAACATCGTGGCATCCTACGTGGCCGGTTCCTGCTTCTTTGAGCTCAAGACCGTTCAGGTTATGGACGGCGAGGAGCTCTCCAAGTGTGTCAACAAGCCCTGCATTGTGGCGCAGGACGAGTGCTACAACTGCGAGTGGTCGACCGAGCTCGAGGTTCCGCAGGCTTTTGCCGAGTACGTGAAGGCATGGTTTGCCTGCCACCTGATCGCTCGCGAGTACGGCCTGGGCAGCCCGGACGGCTTTGTCTTCAACATGTCCGTGGGCTATGACCTCGAGGGCATCAAGAGCCCCAAGGTCGACGCCTACATCGAGGGCATGAAGGACGCCAGCGGCTCCGACGTCTGGAACGAGTGCCGCGCATGGGCGCTCGCCAACCTGGACAAGTTTGAGCATGTCGACGCCGCGTTTGTCGAGTCCATCCCGGCACGCGTCTCCAACTCCATCACCGAGTCTACCCTGCACGGCTGCCCGCCGGCGGAGATCGAGCGCATCGCGACCTATCTGATCACCGAGAAGGGCCTCAACACCTACATCAAGTGCAACCCCACGCTGTTGGGCTATGAGTTTGCACGTCAGCGCCTCAACGAGCTGGGCTTTGACTACATCGTCTTCGACGATACGCACTTCCGCGAGGACCTGCAATGGGCCGACGCCGTGCCCATGTTCGAGCGCCTGATTGCCCTGTGCGCCGAGCACGGCCTGGAGTTTGGCGTCAAGCTGACCAACACGTTCCCCGTCGACGTGACGAGAAACGAGCTGCCCTCTGCCGAGATGTACATGTCCGGCCGTTCGCTGTTCTCGCTAACCATCGAGGCCGCCCGCCGCATTACCGAGCAGTTCGATGGCAAGCTGCGCATCAGCTACTCCGGCGGCGCCACGGTCTACAATATCCGCGCCCTGTACGATGCCGGCATTTGGCCCGTTACTCTGGCGACCGATGTGCTCAAGCCCGGTGGCTACGAGCGCTTTAGCCAGATGGCCGGCGAGTTTACCGACCTGGACGGCAAGCCGTTCGCGGGCGTCTCTCTCGAGGCCGTGACTGCGATCCAGACCGACTCGCTCACCAATCCGCTCTACAAGAAGCCGCTGCGCCCGCTGCCCGACCGCAAGGTCGCCGGCAAGAGCCCGCTTTTCGACTGCTTTACCACGCCGTGCCGCACGAGCTGCCCCATCCGGCAGGATATTCCCGCCTATCTGGCGGCTGTTGACGAGGGCCGCTACGAGGACGCACTCAACATCATCATCGAGCGCAACGCCCTGCCGTTCATTACCGGCACCATCTGCCCGCATCCCTGCGGCCGTGCCTGCGAGCGTGCGTTCTACGAGCCCGAGGGAGCCCAGATTCGCGCCAGCAAGCTCAAGGCCGCCCGCGAGGCCATGACCGCCGTGCTGCCCAAGCTGCGCGCCCAGGCCATCGCCAACGACGGCGAGCACAACGTTGCCGTTATCGGCGGCGGCCCGGCCGGCCTGGCGACGGCGTTCTTCCTGACGCGTGCCGGCGTGCCCGTCACCATCTTTGAGGCCCGCGATTCGCTCGGTGGCGTGGTCCGTCACGTGATTCCCGAGTTCCGCATCGCGAGCGACGATATCTCCCACGATGCCGAGCTCTGCCTAGCCTTTGGCGCCAAGGTGCAGCTCAACGCTCGCGTGGATTCCATCGACGAGCTCAAGGCTCAAGGCTTTACCGACGTGGTCGTGGCCACCGGTGCCTGGATGCCCGGCTCTGCGGGCTTGGGCGAGGGCGCCGAGCTCGACGTGTTGGAGTTCCTCGAGGCCGCCAAGAAGGGCGAGAAGCTCGAGCTGGGCGAGGACGTCGTGGTCATTGGCGCCGGCAACACCGCCATGGACGCGGCCCGTGTGGCCAAGCGCCTGGCTGGTGTGAAGAATGTGCGCCTGGTCTACCGCCGCACCAAGAAGCAGATGCCCGCTGACGAGGAAGAGCTTGATCTTGCTCTTGCCGACGGTGTTGAGTTCTGCGAGCTGCTGGCCCCCAAGGCGCTTAACGGCGCCGTGCTGACCTGCGACGTTATGGAACTTGGCGAGCCGGATGCAAGCGGCCGTCGCAGCCCCGTCGCCACGGGCGAGACCGTCGAGCTTTCCGCCACCACGGTGATCTGCGCCGTGGGCGAGGGCATCGATGCCAGCCTGTACGATGCCGCGGGCGTCGAGCACGACCGTCGCGGCCGTCTTGCCGCCACCTCCACCGGCGTCGAGGGCGTTTGGGCTGCCGGCGACTGCCGTCGCGGTCCTGCCACCGTGGTCGAGGCTATCGCCGATGCCGCCGAGGTCGCCCGTGCCATCGCCGGTGTGGACTTTAACAAGTACGCCGACTGCAACGAGCAGGCCGGCCGCGAGGACACCTGCTACGAGCGCAAGGGGTCGCTGTGCCGCGACAAGCGCAACTGCACCAAGACCCGCTGCCTGGGCTGCGGCTCGGTGTGCGAGGTCTGCTGCGACGTGTGCCCCAACCGCGCCAACGTGGCAATTAAGGTGCCGGGCCTGGCCAAGCATCAGGTCGTCCATGTCGACGGCATGTGCAACGAGTGCGGCAACTGCGCCGTGTTCTGTCCCTACCAGGAGGGTCGTCCCTACAAGGACAAGCTCACCCTGTTCTGGAGCGAGCAGGACATGGAGAACTCCGAGAACGAGGGCTTCCTGGCTGTGGACGAGGACCACTTTAAGGTCCGCGTCGCCGGCACGGTCCGCACCGTCTCGGTCGATGCCGTCAACACCGGTCTTCCCGAGGCCGTCCGCCTGACCATCAGGGCTGTGCGTGACAACTATTCGTACCTTCTTAAGAAATAGGCGAGTCTCTTATGGCCAAATCCATTCAACATAACGTGGCCTACGTTGCCTGCGGAAGTGGTTGCGCTTCCGCAGGCGGCGACGCCCACTGCAGCGAAGGCTGCATTGGCTGTGGCGCCTGCGTCACGGCCTGCCCCCACGGCGCCATTGCGCTGGTCGATGGCATCGCCCGCGTGGATCGCTCCAAGTGCACGGGCTGTGGCCTGTGCGGTATGGCGTGCCCGCAGCGCGTGATTGCCTTCGTTCCCGGCTACCAGAACATTCTGGTGCGCTGCAACAACACAGATAAGGGCGCCATCGCTCGCAAGATCTGCGACACGAGCTGCATCGGTTGCGGCATGTGCGCTAAAAAGTGCCCTGCCGGCGCTATCCGCATCGAGGACAACTGCGCCCATATCGACGGCGTGGACTGCCTGTCGTGCGGCATGTGCGCCGTCGTCTGCCCGCATGGCGCCATCCACGACCGCACCGGCATCGCCGCCGGCGTGTAGAAGGGAATCACCATGGCACAGGAATTCACTTTTACCGTTAACGGCGTCGAGCGCACGACGACGGAGAATAAACCGCTGCTGCGCTATCTGCGCGACGACCTGCACATTCACTCCGCCAAGGACGGCTGCTCCGAGGGCGCCTGCGGCACCTGCACCATCCATGTGGACGGTGCGGCCGTCAAGGCGTGCGTGCTGACCACCGCTCTTGCCGCCGGCCGCAACATCGTGACCGTCGAGGGCCTGCCCGAGGACGTGCGCGAGGCCTTTGTGTACGCCTTTGGCGCCGTGGGCGCCGTGCAGTGCGGTTTTTGCATTCCCGGCATGGTCATGGCGGGTGCGGCGCTCATCGCCGAGGACCCCGAGCCCACTGAGGAGCAGATCAAGTACGCCATTCGCGGTAACGTTTGTCGCTGCACCGGCTACAAAAAGATTATCGAGGGCATCTCGCTGGCCGCTGCGGTGCTCCGCGGCGAAAAGCAGATCGACGAGGACCTGGAGCGCGGCGATGACTACGGCGTGGGCAAGCGCGCCTTCCGTATTGACGTGCGCAAGAAGGTGCTCGGCGAGGGCAAGTATCCCGACGACATCGACGAGCTCGATCAGCCGGGCCTGACCTATGCCAGCGCCGTGCGCTCCAAGTATCCGCGCGCCCGCGTGCTCTCCATCGACACCTCCAAGGCCGAGGCCCTGCCCGGTGTGGTGGGCATCCTGCGCGCCGAGGACGTGCCGGTCAACCAGGTCGGCCACCTTATCCAGGACTGGGACGTCATGATCGCCCAGGGCGATATCACCCGCTGCGTGGGTGACGCCATCGTGCTGGTGGTCGCCGAGGATGAAGCGACGCTCGAGAAGGCTAAGAAGCTCGTCAAGATCGATTACGAGCCTCTGGAGCCCGTGCGCAACATCGCCGAGGCCAGGGCCGCCGACGCCCCGCGCCTGCATGACAGCTTCTTTGCCTTTGGCAACACAGTGGAGCTCAAGGACAACGTGTGCCAGAGCCGTCATGTGACGCGCGGCGACGCCGCCAAGGCGCTGGCCGAAAGCGCGTTCACCGTGACGCAGCGCTTTACCACGCCCTTTACCGAGCATGCCTTCTTGGAGCCCGAGTGTGCCGTTGCCTTCCCGTACAAGAACGGCGTCAAGGTGCAGTCGACCGACCAGGGTGCCTACGATACGCGCAAAGAGTGCGCCCACATGTTTGGCTGGGATAACGAGCCCGAGCGTGTGGTCGTCGAGACCATGCTCGTGGGCGGTGGCTTTGGCGGCAAGGAGGACGTGTCCATCCAGCACCTGGCCGCGCTCGCTGCCTATAAATTCCAGCGTCCTGTGAAGTGCAAACTCACGCGTGCCGAGTCGCTCGCGTTCCATCCCAAGCGCCACGCCATGGACGGCACCTTTACGCTGGGTTGCGACGCCGAGGGCAACTTTACCGGCCTGGACTGCGAGATCAACTTTGATACCGGCGCCTACGCTTCGCTGTGCGGCCCGGTGCTCGAGCGCGCCTGCACGCATGCCGTCGGCCCCTACAAGTACCAGAATACCGACATTCGCGGTTTTGGCTACTACACCAACAACCCGCCCGCCGGTGCGTACCGAGGCTTTGGCGTTTGCCAGTCCGAGTTTGCGCTCGAGAGCCTGATCGACCTGCTGGCCGAGAAGGTCGGCCTGGATCCGTGGGAGATTCGTTACCGTAACGCCATCGAGCCGGGCGAGGTTCTGCCCAACGGCCAGATTGCCGACTGCTCCACGGCGCTTAAGGAGACGCTGCTCGAGGTCAAGGATGCCTACTACGCGCATCCCGGACACGCCGGTATCGCCTGCGCCATGAAGAACGCCGGCGTGGGCGTGGGCCTGCCCGATGCCGGCCGCTGCAAGATCCGCGTCGAGAACGGCGTGGCCGTGGTCTATGCCGCTACGTCCGACATCGGCCAGGGCTGCAACACGGTCTTTTTGCAGGACGTTGCCGAGGCCTGCGGTCTGCCGCTGAGCTGCATTGCCAATGGCGAGTGCTCTACCGAGAACGCTCCCGACTCCGGCACCACGTCTGGCTCGCGTCAGACGGTCGTGACCGGCGAGGCCGTGCGCGGTGCCGCCTTCCTGCTGCGCGATGCCATGCTTGACATCGAGGCCGGCAAGTCTGCGCCCGCCGCTCCCGTGAATGCGCATGGCGACGGCGTCAAGATTGGGTACGACGACGGTCGCGCCTATCAGCTGCGCACGCAGGAGCTCGTCGCCGGCCAGGGCATGCATCCTCAGGATCCCGCGACCGCCATCAAGGCGCTCGAGGGATGCGAGTTTGGCTACGTGTATCTGGAGCCGACCGACAAGCTGGGTGCGGATGTTCCCAACCCCAAGAGCCACATCTGCTACGGTTTTGCCACGCATGTGGTCATTCTGGATGATGACGGCCGCGTGAGCGAGGTCTATGCCGCGCACGATTCCGGCAAGGTGGTCAACCCCATCTCCATCCAGGGTCAGATCGAAGGCGGCGTGCTCATGGGTATGGGCTATGCGCTTACCGAGGACTGGCCGCTCAAGGACTGCGTGCCCCAGGCAAGGTACGGTACGCTCGGGCTGTTCCGTGCGCCCGAGATCCCGAATATCCACGCCATCTACGTGGAGAAGGACGAGCTGTTGCCCGTGGCATACGGCGGCAAGGGCATCGGCGAGATCGCAACGATCCCCACGGCGCCCGCCGTACAGAACGCCTACCGCGCGTTTGACGGCAAGCTGCGTCCAGATCTGCCCATGGTGGATACGCCGTACAGCCGCGCCCGTCACCGCGGGTAGGGTAGGGCGCGGGTGGTCATTGCTGGCTGCCGTCTGCGCTTAGCATCAACTGCATACGCTGCGCCTTTGGCCCCAGCTCCATCGCGAGCCGGGGCCTTTTGTTTGGAGCGCCTCCGCATACGGAAACTGCATCCCGGAATTCGGCTCCAGAATGGGATGCACTTTCCGGAACAGCGGGAAACCGGATACTGCGTCCCAGTTTGAGCGTCTATTCCGGGATGCAGTTTCCGCTGGGCGCTTCAACCGGAAAGTCTGTCCCGTTCTAGGCCTTGATTCCGGGACACGGTTTCCGCTAGGCATGCCATCTGGAAAGTACATCCCGTTTTGAGCGCTCAATTTGGGACATGGTTTCCGCGGGTGCTGCCAACCGGAAAGTGTGTCCCAGTTTGGTGGGCAGGCGGGCATAAGCTCAGCAGCCCCTACAGCTCAATATCGTTGAGCCATGCCGGCAGCGCGGTCTGCCGGATGCCTGCCGTCTGCACCTTTTTGGCGAGTATTCCTGCCGAGCGGACCTCGTTCATGGTAAAGCGCAGCAGAGGGTGGCCGTAGAGCGATAGGTGCGCCTCGCGCTGTCGTTCGGCAACGAGCGCCTCGGCGGTGGTGCGTCCGGCCAGCATGATCTGGTCGGTATATTTGATGAGCCCGTCGAGCTCGCCCAGCGTGAGTTCCCGCGCCTGGCGCTCCCAGGCAAAGTCCGTTCGTATGGGCTTGGCCGAATCGAAGGGGTCCGTCAGCTCGTATTGAAGCCAGTCGGGCGCAAAGCCCGTCTCGATCATGACGGCTCGGGCGACCGATTCCCCGCCGCTCTCGGCGCGGGCGTCGGCATATCGAAGCGTTGTGAGGGCGGTGCGAATCGCGCGACCATTGCGGGCGGTCGCTCGTTGCTCAACGGCCTCCATCAGCTGTTCCGGCGCAAGGCCGAGCTTTAGGATCGCCGAATCGGCAATGGGCATGCCATCGGCAAAACCAGTTTGCAGCAGGCAATCTGTGACCGTTTGGATGGGCGGCGTTACCGATATGCCGGCTCTGCGTATTGCTCCGGCCGGCTCAATCTGGTGCCGCTGAATATGTGCGCCCGGACGAGCCGACGGCTTTGTCGAGCTGCAGACATGCACGACATTCAGGTGCCGCCACGAGACCTCGAGCCCCAGCAGGCAAGCTGCCGAAAACGAGCAGAACGTCCAATCGGGATGGATGATCGCAAGGGCGCGGATAATCTCGCAATGGCGTTGCGCTCGGTTGAGTTCATCCCAGCGCGTTTTTCGCGCAAACAACCCCGGCATGGGCGAGACAACCGTGCCGCCGGTGCGCCGAAGGAGCGCTTTTCGGATCGCCGTGCTCGGGGGAATCAGGCAGCGCCCCTCTTGTTCGGCTTGGTTCAACAGCTGGTCGATGAGTTGGTCATTGCAATGGGTCATGAGCTACCGCCTCCTTTTGGGTAGCAAAAACGTATCAGCTGGAACTTGCCGCTCAGCTGACCAAAAGCTGACCAAAATCTAACTATGCAGGTAGATGACCTGCTTTTGGCGACATATTTCTTGTTTGAATCGGTGGGCGGTAATCGGCGACCGTGAACGGTAGCGAGTTATGAAGACTGGGTAAGTTTCGAGACGTGTACTTTTTGAAAAAGAGCATTCTATCTGCTGTTTTGTGTTTCTGGATCGCATGTTTGAAGGCATGTGATAAGGGCGGCGGACTGTCGCCTTGTATCTGCGGAAACTGTGACCCGGAATTGCCACTCGGAATGGGACGCGCTTTCCGGAACAGCCCTCAAGCGGAAACTGTGTCCCAGATTTCGGCCCCAGAGTGGGATACCGTTTCCGGATCGGGCCTCAAACGGAAATCGCATCCCGGAATGAGCGCTCAGAGCGGGACGAACTTTCCCAGCGGGGCCGCAGGCGGAAGCTGCGTCCCGGAATGAGCGCTCGGAATGGGATGCATTTTCCGGTAGAAGCTTCAGCGGAAACCGCATCCCAGAATTTAGGCTCAGAACGGGACACGCTTTCCGGATGGCATGTTTGGCGGAAACTACGGCCCAGTTTTTGGCTCCAGAACGGGATACATTTTCCGGAACGGTCCACGCGCGGCGGTGTATCGCCCTTTTCGTGCGCCGCTTGTCGAATTACGTTATAGCTAGCTATATTATAGGAAGGTATAATATAGCTAGCTATAACGTAAAGGAAGGATGGACCTATGTTTATCGGAAGAACAGCGGAAATGTCCGAGCTCAATCGACTGTATGGCACGGGCTCCTTTGAAATGCCTGTGATTTACGGCCGCCGTCGCGTAGGTAAAACGCGCCTTATCACAGAGTTCATTCAAGGCAAGAAGGCTATTTACTTTCAAGCTCGTCGTACCAATGCGGAGGCAAATCTGCATGGCTTTAGCCAGGCGATACTTGCGGGTTCGGTTGGTGCTGCAGGCGTGTCGTTCCGTAGTTTTGACGAAGCATTCGATGCATTGGCCACCATGGCTCGCACGGAACGTTTGATTGTCGTGATCGACGAGTATCCTTATCTCGCCCAATCCAATCCCGAGATCAGCTCGTTGCTGCAAGACAAGATCGATCACTTGTACAAAGAGACCAAGCTTATGCTTATCCTGTGCGGGTCGTCGCTTTCGTTTATGGAAGAGCAGGTGTTGGGCTACGAGAGTCCGCTATACGGTAGGCGTACGGCCCAGTTTAAGATCATGCCGCTCGATTTTACGACGACCCTCGGCCTGTGGCAGAGCATGAGTCGCGAAGATGCTGCGGTTTGCTATGGCATGACGGGCGGCATTCCTGCATATATCGAGAAAGTCGATCCTGCCGCACCGCTCAAGGACAACATCAAACGTCTTTTTCTTACTCCTACGGGCTATCTCTTTGAGGAGCCGAGTAACCTGCTGTTGCAAGAGTGCCGCAATCCCGAGCAATATGATGCGATCGTGCAGGCAATTGCCCAGGGGCGCTCGAGGATCTCGGAGATTGCGAGCTCTACGGGAATCCCTGCGAGCAACGTAAAGAGCTATGTGGATAAGCTGGCGTCGCTTGGGATTGTCGAGCGCGAGCTGCCCCTAAACGAGACGAGCAATAAGCGAGCCGTGTATCTGCTGAGCGACCAGATGTTTAGGTTCTGGTACAAGTTTGTTCCGCAGAACATCGGGCTGATTCAAAACGATATGGCCGAGATGGCGTATAAGCGCATTGAGCCGCACGTATCGGATTACATGGGTACGGTCTTTGAGCTCATATGCAGACAATATGTGTACGAACTCGCGCGCGCGGGCCAGCTCGATGTGGTTCCGGCGAGCGTCGGGCGCTGGTGGGGGACGGATAATCGCACGCATACGCAGGAAGAAATCGACTTGATTGTTGACGATGGCGAGGGCACTGCTCTGTTTGCGGAGTGCAAATGGCGCAATGAACCGGTGGGCGAAGACGTGCTGCAAAAGCTCGTGCACCGAAGCGAGCTCTTTAGACGGCAACATAAAAGCTATGCGCTTTTCTCAAAAAGCGGCTTTACGCAGGGATGTCGGGATGCCGCGGAGAGTAGGGGAGACGTCAAGCTGATCTCGTTTGCCGAGATGTGTGAGCGGAGATAACCAAGCGCGCTCTGATGTGATGCTCGGAATGGGACGCGCTTTCCCTTTGGCGGAAAGCGCGTCCCAGATTTCGGCCTCAGAGTGGGACGCATTTTCCGGTAGAGGCCTGGAGCGGAAAGCACGTCCCAGAATCCGGGCAATTCGCTGGTCCGGTGGTTGAGCAAGCGCCGCGCCAAGGATGCCGAGCGTAAAACCTACAATGAAAACGGCGTAAAAACTGCATTGAGAATGGCGTAATTTCGCAGGATGACGTCGCCCGCTGGTGCTGCAGGAGCGGTGACCTGCAAACCTTGGGTTTTCGGACGAGCTTGCGCGAGAGAGCAGGCCAGTATGTGCGCTCGAAGGCCCGCGTTCGCGTGCGCCCCAAGCGCTACTTCTGTGACCCGTCACTTGCGGCGGCGTTGCTGGGGGCTACCCCTGAGCGGCTGCTTGGCGATATGCAAACGCTGGGGATGCTCTTTGAGAATCTCATCCTGCGCGACGTGCGCGTGTTCCTTTCCACCTACGGCGGTGTCGACAACAGTGTTCATTATTTCCGAGATGAGAAGGGCCTTGAGGTCGATCTGATCGTTGAGCACGACGGGCGTTGGGGAGGCGGCGGCGTCGACAGTTCGATAACGCCACCGCTCTGTTTCTAAATCATTGCAATCCCGCGCACGGCACTCAGCAGCTCGTACTCCCTTTGACTCCACTGGCGCAGCTCGACAGCCTCGACGGCATCGCGGCACAGGTCTAGGAACACCTCGGCTCCCTCACAGAAGTACTCACGGGCAAAGGCTCCGGACCCGCTTGCGACACACGCGCCGTCGGCAAAGAGCTTCCAGCTAGACGGCTCGCGCGAGTCGTCTCCGAGCAGCTGAATCTGCAGTACGTGCGGATTGCCGGTAGTGCAAAGCACTTCCTCGAGTTTCTGCACCGTAAAGCGCATCTGGTGGGAGAGCCTGCTCTTGACCATGGCCGAGGCGTAGCCGTTCGGCTTGTCCAGAAGATGCATTCGTTTTGGCTTGGCTGTCAGGTTGTGGAAGTTGCGCTCGCTGCGCACGGAGAAATTGTCCATACGGACTCCTTTCATCGATGTTGGCAGGGCCACCGTGCCTCTTGGCCGGTTGGCGTCGGGATCGTGGAGCCAACTCTCTACCCCGACTCTGGATAAAACGCGCCCACTCCTTGCGGGCAAGAGGAAGTCTATCAGCGTGTACGGACGGAAATCAAACGCCGCCTGCGAAATGACGCGTGAACGGCGTTAGTTTCCCAAGTGATTATTCGGCTTTCATCCGGAAAAGTGTCGAAATAGGCACTTTAAAACTTCGGAAAAGTGTCAAATTCGATAGGCAAATTATCCGGAAAAGTGTAGCTGGATGACAAAACGGCACTTAGAAGCCGGTGCTGGATGCGGGATCCTGCGGCCGCCTTCAGCCCTCGCTACTCGTCGTCCCCGTCGTTGGGGTCGCCCTTGAGGGTGTTGATGTCCAGGTACTGGTTATCGTCCTCTTTTTGCTGGGTCTCCGACTCCGCTTGGGTGGGGCCGCGGAACAGCTGGAATCCCTCAAACGCAATGGCGCCGAGCAGGACAACGACAATGGCGATAAAGGCAACCTTGACTGCCTGCGGAAATTCCGAGAAACGCAGTGCCTTTTCCTCGGCGTAATAATCGGCGAAGCGCTCTTCGCCCGTGCTTTTGGTATACGCCGGCGCGGACGCGGCCTCCGGGTCATATTCCGGTGCAGGCGTGGCAGCGTACGGATCGTTGAGATAATCGCTCGATGCGGTGCCATAATCTTCGGTCTCGATGCGACTGGTGCCAGCATAGTCATCGGAATAATCGGAATATGCCGCACCACCCTCATAGTCCGCTGCGCTCGTGTTGGCGGCAAAAAGCGGGTTAACTGGAACGTCGAGCGCCGGCATGCCGGTAGAGGTCTCATCCAGATCGGCTGCAGCCCAGGAATCGTAGGCAACCTGACGGGCAACGGGCTCATCGAGCCTTGCGACCGGAGGCTTGCGTGCCGCAGGAACGGGCAACTGCTGGGCGTTGTACATAACGGTGCTGTCGGCCGATTTGCCCTGCGTCGCTGCAGCGAGAAATGCCGCCGTCTCGGACGGGTCGCTTGCGGGGCGGGGAGCGGGCGTGGGCGCCGAAGTGGGTGCGGGCGTAGGCGCGGGCGTCGAAACAGGCGACTGCGCAGGAGTCGGCGCAGGTGCGGACTTAGGCGCAAGTGCGGGATTGGGGCTTGACGGGCGAGCCCCACCGCCCATGAGTTCGTCGGCGGTCCACGGGTGATCATCCATCACGTCGTCAAGGCTCAGTGAAAACAGGTCGTCTTCACCCTCATCGAACATGCGGTGCACATGTCCACCAATTGCCGGAATCAATCCGCGACCGGTGCATGATGCCTTGCTCAACGCCATTCTGTTCCATCCTTTCGAAATACTAATGACATCGATTATATGGAACTTCCCAAGCTGCTCGGTCTTGGATTCGTGCTTTCCAGAACTCGCGCCCAAAAGGGGAGGGGCAATCCAGGCGAGTGCCTACTTGTCGCCGGCTGCCGCCTTGGCCTCATTGAGGTAGCTATAGAAGCTGTACTTTGAGATGCCAAAGAACTCGCAGGCGCGCTCGCTCGACTTGGAAATGAGGAAGGCGCCGCGACGGTCGAGGTAGCCAATGGCACGAATGCGCTCGTCTTTGGTCATGAGTGCCGCGGGCTTGCCCACAAACTGCTCGCACTCGTGCAGCAGGTCCTCGAGCAGGTCGCCGATGTTCTTGGTAATGGGCTCGGGCTCGGTATAGCCCGTGCCGCCGGTGCCGGTAAAGGCGTCGAGCGAACGCTCAAAAGCCTTCATAAGCGTAATGTCAAAGTTGATGCCCAAAATGCCGACGGGCTTGCCCTCATCGTTGCGGATAAAGATGGTCGAGGACTTGAGCAGCTTGCCGTCGGCGGTTTTAGTGAGGTACGGCTCGCGGTCGTGTATGTCGGTGGTGCCCTCGTGCATGGACTCAAACACAATATGGCTGGGGCCGTCACCCAGTTTGCGCCCGCTGACGTGGCCGTTTTCGATCACTACGATGGAGTGGTCCACGTCCTCGGTCTCCAGATCGTGGACGACGACTTCGCAGTTGGGACCAAATTGGAGCGCCAGACCGTGTGCGAGGCGCTTGTAAAACTCAATCTGTGCGGGGGTCATGGGTGCCTTCCTAAAAATTAGTTTGGGCATACTTTGCCATAAACCACACCTGTTCGCAAATAACGAAAGCGTCGCTGCGTTATGTAACCGTTCGGCGGCGAAAAAGTACCGATTGCGGCAACAAACAATTCGTTAGGTATACCAATCAAAAAGTGTGATAGAACATTACTAACAAACTTTTTGTTTGGCATCCACATAAAAGTTCAGTCGCATGAATGGGAATGGGCTGAAACGCGTATGCGGGGGCCGGCAAGAGAGGACTTAAGGAGTTCACCGTATGGCCGATAAGATCCAGTGGGCGAGCAACACGATGCCCAAGAGCGATGACAAGCACTTGGGAATCATGAGCCTCGACCACGTGAAGAAGGCCCGCGCCTTCCACCAGTCGTTCCCCCAATATACCGTCACTCCGCTTGCCCGCCTGGACGGCCAGGCTGCGCGCCTGGGCCTGTCCAACCTGTGCGTTAAGGACGAGAGCTATCGCTTTGGCCTCAACGCCTTTAAGGTTCTGGGCGGTTCGTTTGCCATGGCCAACTACATTGCCGACGAGACCGGCAAGGACGTTGCCGAGTGCACCTTCGATTACCTGACCTCCGATCAGCTGGCCAAGGACTTTGGCCAGGCCACCTTCTTTACCGCCACCGACGGCAACCATGGCCGCGGCGTGGCATGGGCTGCCAACAAGCTGGGCCAGAAGGCCGTCGTGCACATGCCCAAAGGTTCCACCAAGCCCCGCTTTGATAACATCGCCGCCGAGGGCGCCACGGTGACCATCGAAGAGGTCAACTACGACGAGTGCGTGCGCATGGCCGCCGCCGAGGCCGACGCCTGCGAGCGCGGCGTCATCGTTCAGGACACCGCCTGGGAGGGCTACGAGAAGATCCCGTCTTGGATCATGGAGGGCTACGGTACCATGGCTTCCGAGGCTGCCGAGCAGCTGCGCGAGATGGCCATCAACCGCCCGACGCACGTGTTTGTCCAGGCTGGCGTGGGTTCGCTCGCCGGCGCCGTGGTGGGCTACTTCACCAACCTGTATCCCGATAACCCGCCCACCTTCGTCGTGGTTGAGTGCGCGCCTGCTGCCTGCCTGTACAAGGGCGCTGCCGCCGGCGACGGCGATCCGCGCATCGTGGACGGCGACATGCCTTCCATCATGGCCGGTCTGTGCTGCGGCGAGCCCAACATTCTGGGCTGGGATATCCTGCGCAACCACGCCACCGCCTTCGTGTCCTGCCCCGACTGGGTCACCGCTCGCGGCATGCGCACCCTGGGCGCTCCCGAGAAGGGCGACCCGCGCGTCATCTCCGGCGAGTCCGGCGCTGTGACCACCGGCCTGGTCGAGACCCTCATGCTCGATCCCGAGTACGCCGAGCTCAAGGAACTCATCGGCCTGGACAAGACGAGCTCCGTGCTCTGCTTCTCCACGGAAGGTGACACGGACCCCGACCAGTATCGCCGCATTGTTTGGGAAGGCGAATATCCCACTTGCTAATCGTTGGGGCGGAGTAAATAGGTATCGCTCCGCCACCTCACAGGTAGATTCCTTCGTTTGAAAGGTTATGAACAATGGCTAAAGAACTCGATTTCGACGCTATCAAGGCTGCTGCTGAGTCTCATCGTGCTGATATGACTCGCTTCCTGCGCGCTATGATCTCTCACCCCTCTGAGTCTTGCGAGGAGGGTGAGGTTGTTGCCTGCATCAAGGCCGAGATGGAGAACCTTGGCTATGACGAGGTCAAGGTCGACGGCCTGGGCAACGTCATGGGCTTTATGGGCGAGGGCGACAAGATCATCGCCATCGACTCCCACATCGACACCGTCGGCATCGGCAACATCGAGAACTGGGACGCCGATCCCTACGAGGGCTATGAGACCGACGAGATCATCTACGGCCGCGGCGGCTCTGACCAGGAGGGCGGCATGGCTTCCGCTACCTACGCTGCCAAGATGATGAAGGACATGGGCCTCATCCCTGAGGGCTACAAGATCATGGTCGTCGGCACCGTCCAGGAAGAGGACTGCGACGGCATGTGCTGGCAATACATCTACAACAAGGACGGCATTAAGCCCGAGTTCGTCATTTCCACCGAGCCCACCGACGGCGGCATCTACCGTGGTCACCGCGGCCGCATGGAGATCCGCGTCGACGTTCACGGCACCTCCTGCCACGGCTCCGCTCCCGACCGCGGCGACAACGCCATCTACAAGATGGCCGACATCATCGCCGACGTCCGCGCCCTCAACAACAACGGTTGCGACGAGTCGACCGACATCAAGGGTCTCGTCAAGATGCTCGACCCCAAGTACAACCCCGAGCACTTTGAGGACGCCCGCTTCCTGGGCCGCGGCACCTGCACCGTCAGCCAGATCTTCTACACCAGCCCCAGCCGTTGCGCCGTGGCCGATTCCTGCGCCATCTCCATCGACCGTCGCATGACCGCCGGTGAGACCTGGGAGTCCTGCCTGGACGAGATCCGCAACCTGCCGGCCGCCAAGAAGTACGGCGACGACGTGAAGGTCTCCATGTACATGTACGACCGTCCGTCCTGGACCGGCGAGGTCTACGAGACCGAGGCTTACTTCCCCACGTGGATCAACAAGGAGACCGCTCCGCACGTCAAGGCCCTCGTCGACGCCCACAAGGCCATGTTTGGTGACGAGCGCATCGGCTGCGAGCCCAGCATGGACAAGCGCACCGGTCGCCCGCTGTGCGACAAGTGGACCTTCTCCACGAACTGCGTCTCCATCCAGGGCCGCTACGGCATCCCCTGCGTGGGCTTTGGCCCGGGTGCCGAGTCTCAGGCTCACGCTCCCAACGAGGTCACCTACAAGGACGACCTGGTCACCGCTGCCGCCATGTACGTGGCTGCCGTGAACCTCTACGATCCGAGCCAGGCCGATGGCGACGCCACCGTGTTCCGCGCCGGTCTGACCAACAACAAGATCGATTAGTCCCATTCCTCGATTTTGTTGAGCCGGGGGCCGCTCGTGTCCCCGGCACCCCCTGTTGACTTGGGGCCCGCGGTCGTTATCTCCCATGCTTCCTCAACGGTGGCGGGTCCTCGTCATGATGCTCTGCATGTTCTAGCCACACGCGCATGCCGGAGCACATCTACTCATTGCGATCGTTTCACCTTTAGAAAGGACATTTACATGGACGCCAAGTTTACCGAGCTCGTCGAGCAGCTGAACGGCCTCGATTTTAAGGGTATGTACGGCAGCGACTTCCTGCACACCTGGGACAAGACCACCGATGAGCTCAAGGCTCTCTACATCGTCGCCGACGCCCTGCGCGAGCTGCGCGAGAACAACGTCTCGTCCAAGATCTTCGACTCGGGTCTGGCCGTCTCCCTGTTCCGCGACAACTCCACCCGTACGCGCTTCTCCTTCTCTAAGGCTGCCAACCTGCTCGGCCTTGAGCTGCAGGACCTGGACGAGAAGAAGTCCCAGATCGCTCACGGCGAGACCGTCCGCGAGACCGCTACCATGATCTCCTTCATGGCCGACGTCATCGGCATCCGCGACGACATGTACATCGGCAAGGGCGACGCCTACATGGCCGAGGTCTCCGAGTCTGTCCAGCAGGCTTACGAGGACGGCGTTCTGGATCACCGTCCCACGCTCATTTCCCTGCAGTCCGATTCCGACCACCCCACGCAGTCCTCTGCCGACATGCTCTACCTCATCAACGAGTTTGGCGGTCTTGAGAACCTCAAGGGCAAAAAGGTTGCCGTCACCTGGGCTTATTCGCCCTCTTACGGCAAGCCGCTGTCCTGCCCGCAGTCGCTGATCAGCCTGCTGCCCCGCTTTGGCATGGACGTCACCCTGGCCCACCCCGAGGGCTACGATCTCATGCCCGAGGTCGTCGAGCGCGCCAAGGGCTATGCCGCCGAGTCCGGCACCACCTTTAAGCAGGTCAACACCATGGCCGAGGCCTTCGAGGGCGCCGACATCGTGATCCCCAAGAGCTGGGCTCCGTTTGCCGCCATGGAGAAGCGTACCAACCTGTACGCCGAGGGCGACGACGCCGGCATCGCAGCGCTCGAGAAGGAGCTGCTCGCCCAGAACGCTACCCATCAGGACTGGTGCTCCACGACCGAGCTCATGGAGAAGACCGCCAACGGCCAGGACACCATCTTTATGCACCCGCTGCCCGCCGACATCTCCGGTGTCTCCTGCGAGCACGGCGAGGTTAACGCCGACGTCTTCGACATGCACCGCGTGGGCATGTACAAGGAGGCCAGCTACAAGCCGTACGCCATCGCTGCCATGATGTTCCTGCAGAAGGTTGCCGATCCCGCCGCTACCCTCAAGGCCCTCGACGAGCGCAACACCGCCCGTTGGCTCCAGGCCTAAAGCCGGGCTGAGGTAAGCCATGTAAAGGGGGCGCTCTGCCAACCGGCGGGGTGCCCCTTTTTGCATCGCGGGCGTGCGGGATAAGCGCTTTCGATGTGGATGCCCGCGGCGCGAGTTATGGGTACGATGGTTTCAGGGGAGGTACCACCATGAAACTTGGATGCGTCATTATGGCTTCGGGCGAGGGCAAGCGGTTTGGCTCTAACAAGATGCTTGCCGATATCTATGGCGAGCCGCTGATTGCCCGGACCATCGATTCGGTTCCCCGGGGCTTTGACGTCGTGGTTTCGACGCGTTGGCCCGAGGTCGCCCAGATTTGCGAGGACAAGTATTGCCCGTGCGTGCTGCACGATGGCGAGCTGCGCAGCGAAAGCGTCCGTGCGGGCCTTTCATGGGGAGTCGAACGCAACTGGAAAGGTTGCCTCTTTTTGCCGGGCGACCAGCCGCTTGTGAGTTCGGATTCTTTTGAGGCTTTGGTTCACGCGTTTGACGAACGTGGCCGCAAACATCCGGTGCGCTTGGCGTGCAACGGCGAGCCTTCGAGCCCGGTGCTCTTTCCGGCGGAACTGTTCGATGCACTTATGTGTCTTGAGGGCAAGGACGGCGGCGGTTCGATCCTCAAGGACCGTACCGACGTGGTGCTGGTCGAGGCGCGTGCCTACGAGCTGTGGGACGTCGATACCGCCAAGGGACAGCAACGCATAACGGAGCATATCGCCGCCTGCTCGTATTTTGATCGCGTGGCCAACTGCATCAATCAATAAGGAGCAATTATGATCATCATCAAAAACGGCGCGCTCGTGACGCCCCAGGGGCTTCGCCGCGCCGATCTTGCCATGGATGGCGATAAGATCGTGCGGGTCGCCGCAGCGATTGAGCCGGCCGAGGGCGATACCGTCCAGGACGCCACCGACTGTTGGGTGTTCCCCGGCTTTATCGACGGCCACACGCACATGCAGTGCTGGACTGGCATGGATTGGACGGCCGATAGCTTTGAGACCGGCACGCGCGCGGCTGCCTGCGGCGGCACGACGACCATTGTGGACTACGCGACGGCCGATCGCGGCGTGACCATGCCCGATGCCCTTGCCGAGTGGCATCATCGCGCCGACGGCACCTGCACGGCAAACTACGCTTTTCATATGGCACTCGCCGAGTGGAATGAGCGCAACCGCGCCGACCTTTCGGCCATGCGCGAGGCGGGCGTATCGTCGTTCAAGACCTACTTTGCCTATGACCACCTGCGCTTGGACGATGCCGAGACGCTCGAGGTGCTGGAGGAGCTCAAGCGCGTGGGCGGTATCCTGTGCGTGCATTGCGAGAACGGCACGCTCGTGAACGAGCTGCAGAAGCGCGTGTACGAGCAGGGGATTCATGGGCCCGAAGGACATGCGCTCAGCCGTCCGGACGTGTGCGAGGCCGAGGCCGTGAGCCGCCTACTGTATCTGGCGCACTTAGCCGGGGACGCTCCAGTCAATGTGGTGCACCTTTCGACCAAGCTGGGGCTCGAGGCCATTCGCGCTGCCAAAGCGCACGGGCAGAAGAACATCTATGTCGAGACCTGCCCTCAGTATCTGATGCTCGACGATACTTGCTACTTGGAGCAGGGCGAGGACGGCTTTGCGGGTGCCAAGTATGTGATGAGCCCGCCGCTGCGCCATGCCGGCGACCGTGCCGCGCTGCGCGAGGCGCTTGTGGCCGGCGAGATCGATACTATTGCGACCGATCATTGCAGCTTTAACCTGCACGGGCAAAAGGACCGCGGACGCGATGATTTCCGCGCGATTCCCAACGGCGGGCCCGGCGTGGAGCATCGTCCCGTCGCGATTGCCACGAGCTTTGAGGGCCAGCTGGGACCCGAGGATCTGTGCCGCTTGATGAGCGAGAACCCGGCGCGCGTCTTTGGCATGTATCCGCGCAAGGGCTGTCTTGCCGAGGGCGCCGATGCCGACGTGTGCGTGTGGGATCCCAAGGCGCGCTGGACCATTAGCGCGGCGACGCAGCATCAGGCTGTGGACTACACGCCGCTCGAGGGTTTTGAGGCACATGGCCGCGCCAAGGCCGTGTTTGTGAACGGCGTGCTGGCGGCACGCGACGGCGAGCCCACCGGAGCCCAACCTGGCCGCTACGTGCCCCGCTAACAGGGACGACGCCAAATTAGCTACCCCTGGAGGCTGCTGGCGGCGACGGGGCGGCCGAGGGCTGCCTCGAAGCGGTCGGCCATCGTGGGGTCGCTGAGCGTGTCAACTTGGTTGAGCATGACGCGTGCGGTGCTGAGTTTCAGCGCCTGCATCTCGGCATTGAGCACCTGGGCGACGCGCTCGGGCGTGGCGATGTCGGTGAGCTCGCAGCCGCAACGCTCGCAAAAGAGCTCGGGGCGGTGGACGGCTTCGTTGATGGGCTTGCTGAGTCCCGAGGCGCCGACGAGCCAGATGACGTTGGCCGTGCCAGAGGGAATTACCGGCTCCCAGGCGGCGTGGGCCTTGAGCGGGAGCCGCTTGCTGCCGTCCGCCTCGGCCAGGACGTAGTCAAAGCGCTGCGCCAGCTGGTCGAGCGGCTCGGCAGGGGAGGAGAGCTTGCCTGTCTCCGGGTCCAAAACACCCGCCTGGCAGATACTTCCGCGGTTCATGCCCGCGCATGCCTCGCAGGTGCAGCCGGGAACATGCAGGGCCCCCGGCTTCCAAGGCGCGGCGTCCAGGCGACGGCACGACCCGTCCCATGGCACGCCGGCGACGGGAAACATATGCGTGGTGGTGCAGAGGAGCACGCGGCCTCCAGCGCGCATAAGCTCAAGGCCCAGCGTCTTTAGCAAGGTCGACTTGCCGCCACTGCCGATAATTGCGGTAATGCCCGGCTCGATCTTGAGCGCGGAGGCAAGGTTTCCGCTCGTCGTTTCCATCTGTTCACCGCCGTATAATACTGTGATAATAAATAATCATCAGAGTAGCGGTCGAACCGCTTTTGCTCTGCTCAAACCGTAGCACAGGGAGGTGCCCCGGGAATGCTCGTATATGTTCGCGGCGCCGGCGATATCGCCACGGGCGTCGCCGCTCGCTTGGTGCGCGCCGGCGTGTCGGTTGTCATGGCCGATATCGCGGTTCCCACGTGCATCCGTCGCACAATCAGTTTTTGCGAGGCCATTCGCCTGGGCGAGGTCGAGGTTGAGGGCATTCGCGCTCGCTTGGCGCGGACGCCGGCAGAGGCGCTTGCAATTACCGAGGCCGGAGACGTCGCCGTCGTGGTAGACCCCCAGGCCAAGATGCTCGACGAACTGAAACCCGCTGCCGTGGTCGACGCGATTCTGGCTAAGCGCAACTTGGGCACCACGCGCGATATGGCGCCTACCGTCATCGCCGTGGGGCCGGGCTTTACCGCGCCGGTCGATTGCGACGCCGTGGTCGAGACCATGCGCGGGCATTTCCTGGGCCGTGTCATTACCCAAGGTTCACCCCAGCCCAACACGGGCGTGCCGGGCATTATCGCTGGCTATGGCAAAGAGCGTGTTATCCACAGCCCCGCCGCCGGCGTGTTTCGGTCCGACCGCGCAATCGGCGACATCGTGCGCGCCGGAGACGTGATTGGCTACGCGGGCGATACGCCCATGCGCACGCAGATCGATGGCTGTCTGCGCGGGCTTTTGGCGAACGGCGTGCAGGTGACCGAGGGCTTTAAATGCGCCGATGTCGATCCGCGCGGCGATGCCAGCTATATCAACTACATTTCGGACAAGGCGACGTCGGTCGGCGGCGGCGTGCTCGAGGCACTCGCTATGCTCACCGATATCTTTAGAGGATAGAAGGCGGCAATGGAAAAGCTCGATGTTGTGAATGCGGCGCTTGTCGCCCTGCGTGCTGGCGAGACGTGCGAGCTCGTGGTCGTGGCCGGCACGGCGGGGTCGTCGCCGCGCGGCGTGGGCGCCTGGATGGCCGTCTTTGCCGACGGTAGCCAGGCGGGCACCATCGGCGGCGGCAAGATCGAGCTTTTTGCGCTGGACGAGGCGCGAGAGCTGCTGGCCGCGGGGCAATCGCGTCTGGTCCGCTACACCATGGGCGGCGAGAACTCCGATACCGGTATGATCTGCGGCGGAGCCATCTGCCTGTGCTATCTGCATCTGGATGCGATCCAGGCACAGTTGTTCCAGGAAATTGCCGACGTCTTGACGTATCGACGTATCGGCGACTTCGTCATCGACTTTGAGCCGTTTATCGCAAGCGCGCTCGAAAGCGACGCTACTGAATACCATGGCGAGGAATCGCGCCGCACCATTGCGGGTTGCCCCGGGCTTTCGCTGGTGGAGGAGGGGAGTAAGGTTACCTATACAAACGCCGCCTCCGAGATTCCTCCCGCGCACATCGAGACGCTCTGCCCCGAGGGCCTGACCTATATCTTTGGCTGCGGCCACGTGGGCGCCGCGACGGCGCGGGTGCTCACGGCGGCGGGCTTTGCCGTCGTGGCGTGCGACGACCGCCCCGGCACGCTGACCCCCGATTGGGTGCCCGGTGTCTACGATCGTCGCTTGGTCGATTACAAGAACCTGAGCGAGCTGTGCCCCATCGGCCCGCGCGACCTGGTGGTCGTCGCCACGGCGGGTCACAAGTCCGATATCGACGTGGTGATTCAGGCCATGCGCGCCAAGCCTGCCTACCTGGGCTGTCTGGGCTCGCGCCGCAAGACGGCCTTTGTGCGTGCCCGCCTGGAGCAGGAAGGCTTTACGCAGGACCAGATCGACGAGCTGCACCTTCCGATCGGCGTTGCCATCGAGGCCGAGGACCCCGATGAGATCGCCATCTCCATCGCCGCCGAGATGATCCACCTGCGCCGCACCAAACTCGTCCCCCGCAAGCGCTAATCGCATCCCCACCAATAAGTTGCGGTGAAATACGGACTGTTTAAGCCGTTTAGGCCGCCAAACAGTCCCTATTTCACCGCAACTGCTTTTTGGGATCCATTTGTGCGGGGGAGTTGTGGAGTTGTGCAGGCAGACGAGGTTTTTCTGGAAATACGCTCCCGATGCGCGTATAGTACCGATTGTTTTGTCGGCTCCTGCTGCGTCGAGTCCAAACCGCGAAATGCCATGAGCGGCGCGGATGCAGCCAGGAGGCACGAGGACAACCCATCGTGGCCACGCCCCGTGCTTAAAACCCCAAGAAGGAGTGAACAATGGCAGAAGAGAAGTATGTGCCGCGTCTGAAGACCAAGTACAACAACGAGGTCAAGCAGCAGCTTCAGGACAAGTTCCAGTACGAGAACGTCATGATGATCCCCAAGTTTGAGAAGATCGTCGTGAACATGGGTGTCGGCGAGGCCGCTACCGATTCCAAGGCCATCGACGGTGCCGTGCGCGACCTGCGCGCCATCACCGGCCAGCAGCCGATGATCACCCGTGCCCGCAAGTCCATCGCTACCTTCCGTCTGCGCGCCGGTATGCCGATCGGCTGCAAGGTTACCCTGCGTGGCGACCGTATGTGGGAGTTCTTCGATCGTCTGACCTCCGTCGCGATCCCCCGTATCCGCGACTTCCGTGGCATCTCCGCCAAGAGCTTCGACGGCCGTGGTAACTTCTCCATGGGCGTCACCGAGCAGCTCATCTTCCCCGAGATCGACTTCGACTCCGTCGATCACCAGCGTGGTATGGACATCACTTTCGTGACCACCGCCAACACCGATGAGGAGGCCAAGGCCCTTCTGGACGCCTTCGGTTTCCCGTTCAAGAAATAGGTTCACCTGCCCTATAAGCGCCGTTCCCACAAGGGGGCGGCGCTTGGGGCGAACAATACTCTATGTGAGGAGGATATAAGTGGCTAAGACATCGATGATCGTCAAGTGCAATCGCAAGCAGAAGTTCTCTACTCGTGAGTACACGCGCTGCCAGCGCTGCGGCCGTCCGCACTCTGTGTACCGCAAGTTCGGCCTGTGCCGTGTCTGCTTCCGCGAGCTTGCACTCAAGGGCGAGCTTCCCGGCGTTAAGAAGGCCAGCTGGTAAGTCACTACCAGCGTTTCAAGCATCAGTTTGGAACAGGGAAAACGCGCTAAAAAGGCTTTGCCGTTAAGGGCGGCGAAGAACCAAGAGCACGTGTTCATCAAGAACGAAGGAGAATCTGTATGAACCTTACAGACCCGATCGCAGATATGCTTACGCGCATCCGTAACGCTAACTCTGTGAACAAGGCCACGGTCTCCATGCCGAGCAGCAAGAAGCTCGTCGAGATCGCTCGTGTTCTGCACGAGGAGGGCTACATCGAGGGCTACGATGTCGAGGACACCGTTCCCCAGAAGACTCTGCACATCACGCTTAAGTATGGTCCCAAGAAGGCTAAGGTCATCAACGGCATCCGCCGCATTTCCAAGCCGGGCCTGCGTAAGTACACCGGCGTTGCCGACATGCCCCGCGTCCGCGGTGGCCTTGGTACCGCCATTATTTCCACCAGCCATGGCGTCATGACCGACCGCGATGCTCGCAAGCACAACGTCGGCGGCGAGATCATCGCTTACGTCTGGTAATTCGCTCGGTAGGTAGAAGGAAAGGAGATCACCGTGTCTCGTATCGGTAATAAGCCTGTCCAGATTCCCGCCGGAGTCGAAGTGGCAGTCAACGGCAACAACGTTGTCGTCAAGGGCCCCAAGGGCCAGCTCGAGCTCGATGTCTTTGAGAAGCTCGCTATCAACGTCGAGGACAACGTCCTCACCGTTTCCCGTCCCGACGACGAGCGTGAGACCCGTGCCCGCCACGGCCTCACCCGCGCCCTCATCCACAACATGGTTGTTGGCGTTTCCGAGGGCTTCGAGAAGAAGCTCGAGCTCGCCGGCGTCGGTTACCGCGTGCAGCAGAAGGGCAAGAACCTCGAGTTCTCCCTGGGCTTCTCGCACCCCGTGATCGTCGAGGCTCCCGAGGGCATCACCTTCGAGGTTCCCGACAACACCCACGTGAACGTCAAGGGTATCAACAAGCAGCAGGTCGGTCAGATCGCCGCTGAGATCCGCGGCCATCGTCCTCCCGAGCCTTACAAGGGCAAGGGTATCCACTACGTTGGCGAGCACATCCGCCGCAAGCTGGGTAAGGCCGCCAAGTAGTCGTAACCGACTCACTCGCATAAGACCAGCACCCCGTCAGGTGCTGGCAAGATCAACCTTTTTAGGAGTTTACGTATGAACAAGCATAAGGCGAAGCTGGAAGGCCTCAAGCGTCGTCAGCGTCGTGTTCGCGGCAAGGTCTCGGGTACCTCCGAGCGTCCGCGTCTTCGCGTGACCCGTACTAACGCCAACATCTATGCCCAGATCATCGACGACAGCAAGGGCTCCAGCCTGACGCTCGTCTCTGCCTCGACCCTCGAGGCCGAGTTCAAGGGCACCCACACCTCGAACAAGGAGGCTGCGGAGAAGGTCGGTCAGCTCGTTGGCAAGCGCGCCATCGAGGCCGGCATCACCAAGGTCGCCTTCGATCGCGGTGGCCGTATCTACCATGGCCGCGTCAAGGCCCTCGCCGACGGTGCTCGTGCCGCCGGTCTCGAGTTCTAGGAGGTATGTAGCACATGGCTCGTAATCAGAAGCAGCAGCGCGAGGCCTCCGAGTTCGAGGAGCGCGTCGTTTACATCAACCGCGTGTCGAAGACCGTCAAGGGCGGTCGTCGCATGAGCCTCGTCGCTCTCGTCGTCGTTGGCGACGGTAAGGGCAACGTCGGCGTTGGCATGGGCAAGTCCGCTGAGGTGCCCATGGCCATCTCCAAGGCGTCTCTCGATGCCAAGAAGAACATGTTCCACGTGCCGGTGACCGATCAGGGCACCATTCCGCATGAGGTTCTCGGTCACTTTGGTGCCGGCCGCATCATCATCAAGCCCGCTGTCGAGGGTACCGGCGTTATCGCCGGCGGCGCTGTGCGTCCCCTCTTCGAGCTTGCTGGCATCAAGAACGTCCTGTCCAAGTCCCTCGGTACCGACAACGGCCTCAACATCATCAAGGCTGCCGTCGAGGGCCTCAAGGAGCTCTCCAGCCCTGAGGACGTCGCGGCTCGCCGTGGCCTGACGGTCTCCGAGATGTTCGTCGGTAAGGAGAACTAAGCATGGCTGACACCATCAAGATCAAGCAGGTCCGCAGCACCAACGGTTGCAAGCAGGACCAGGTCCGTACTGTCCGTGCCCTCGGTCTCCACAGGATCCGCGAGGTTCGCGAGATTGCTGACAACGAGTCCGTCCGCGGCATGATCTTCAAGGTCAAGCACCTTGTCGAGATTGTAGAGGAGTAGCAAATGCAGCTTCACGATCTTACTCCCGCGCCCGGTTCCACCAAGAACCGCAAGCGCGTCGGCCGTGGCAATTCTTCGGGTCACGGCACCACTTCTGGCCGCGGTCAGAAGGGCCAGGGCTCTCGCTCTGGTGGCACCAAGGGTGCCGGCTTCGAGGGCGGCCAGACTCCGCTGGCTATGCGCCTGCCCAAGCTTCCGGGCTTCCGTAACCCCCGTCGCATCGAGTACACCGCTGTTAACGTTGAGCGTCTCGAGCGCAAGTTCGAGGACGGCGCTGTGATCGACGGTGCTGCTCTTAAGGCCGCTCGCATCACCAAGAGCGAGTTCGAGCCCGTCAAGGTGCTCGGCAATGGTGAGCTCACCAAGAAGTTCACGGTCAAGGTCGACAAGGTCAGCGCTTCTGCGCAGGCCAAGATCGAGGCCGCCGGCGGAAAGGTCGAGCTGCCGTGCTAAATGGTCTTAAGAATGCTTTCCGCATCAAAGAATTGCGCGAAAAGATTCTTTTTACCATAGCTATGCTCGTCGTGTACCGCATTGGTGCGCACGTTCCTGTGCCCGGCATTCCCTTCCAGGGGATGCTGGGCCTTTTCTCGACCGATAACAATTCGGTCGCCGCAGGTGCTATGGCCCTCCTGAATCTTTTCTCTGGCGGCGCGTTGAGCTATGTTTCGGTGTTTTCGCTGGGCATCATGCCTTACATCACCAGCTCGATCATCCTCCAGATGCTCCAGGCCGTTGTGCCTTCCCTGCATGAGCTTGGCCGCGAGGGCGAGGTCGGTCAGACCAAGATTACGCAGTATTCGCGTTACCTCACCCTGGCTCTGGCAATCCTCAACTCCGTGGGTTACCTCTTCCTCTTTAAGAGCTTCGGCATCAGCTTCAATGGCGCCGGCGCTCCCGAGATCATCTTCGACCTCATGATCGTCGGTACGCTCACCGCGGGCGCTATGCTGATCATGTGGATTGGTGAGCTCATCACCCAGCGCGGTATCGGCAATGGCATGTCGCTGATCATCTTCGCGAACATCATGGCCGGTCTGCCGCAGGCTATCTTCTCCAGCACCGAGGGCAATGCCGGTGGCATCATCACCATGGTGATCATCTGCGCCATCATCCTGCTGGTTATCCCGCTGATTGTTTTCCTTGAGCGCGGCCAGCGCCGCATTCCGGTCTCCTACGCCAAACGCGTCGTGGGCCGTCGCATGATGGGTGGCCAGACCACCTACCTGCCCATCAAGGTCAACACCGCGGGTGTCGTGCCGATCATCTTCGCTTCGGCGCTGCTGTACTTCCCGGCTCAGATTGCCGTGTTCTTCCCCGGTATCGGCTGGATTCAGGCAGTTGCCTCTGCGCTTTCGACCGGTTGGCTCAACTGGGTGCTTAACGTTGTCCTCATCGTGTTCTTCGCGTACTTCTACACCTCCATGGTGTTCAACCCCGATGACACGGCCGATAACCTTAAGAAGCAGGGCGGCTTTATTCCGGGCGTGCGTCCGGGAAGGGCTACCGCGGCCTACATCAAGAATGCGCTCAACAAGATCACGCTTCCCAGCGCTGTCTTTTTGGCGCTCATCGCCATCGTGCCTTCGATCATCTTCTCCTTCACGGGTAACCATCTGATCCAGGCATTTGGCGGCACGTCCATCCTCATCATGGTCGGCGTCGTGCTCGACACGGTCGATAAGCTCGAAGGCCAGATCAAGATGTATGATTACGATGGATTCTTTAAATAGGCTAGAGGAGGATTGCTCATGAACCTCGTATTGCTCGGAGCTCCGGGTGCCGGTAAGGGCACCGTCGCACAGGAGCTCGTCGCCGAGTTTGGCGTTGCCCACATTTCCACGGGCGACCTGCTGCGTGCTGCCGTCAAGGGTGGCACCGAGCTTGGTATTCAGGCTAAGAAGTACATGGACGCTGGCGAGCTCGTTCCCGACCAGCTCGTGATCGACCTTGTCAAGGAGCGCCTTGCCGCCGATGATGCCCAGCAGGGCTTCATTCTCGACGGCTTCCCGCGCAACACCGCCCAGGCCGTGACGCTCGATTCCGAGCTCTCCGCCATGGGTCGCGAGATCGACTGCGCCCTTCTGGTCGATGTGGCCCCCGAGGTCATTATCGATCGTCTGTCTTCGCGTCGCACCTGCCGCGCCTGCGGTTACACCGGCACCGCTGCCGATGCTACCTGCCCCAAGTGCGGTGGCGAGATGTATCAGCGCGACGACGACAAGCCCGAGACCATCAAGAACCGTCTCGACGTCTACGAGAAGTCCACGAGCCCGCTCGTCGACTACTATCGTGGCCAGGGTCTGCTCAAGTCGGTCAACGGTGACCAGGCTCGTGAGACCGTGTACGGGGATGTCAAAGAGGCTCTCGGTCTATGATCAAGATTAAGTCTGCAACGCAAATCGAGCAGATGAAGAAGGCAGGAGCGCTATCTAAGATGGCGCTCCGCCACGTTGGAGCCATGGTGCGCCCCGGCGTTTCGACTTTTGAGCTCGATCAGCTCGCGGAGCAGATTATCCGCATGCATGGCGGCACCCCGGCCTTTAAGGGTTACGGCGGGTTCCCGGGGACTATTTGCGCATCGATCAACGATGCCGTGGTCCACGGTATTCCCAACCCCGACATGATCCTGCGCGATGGCGATATCATCTCCATCGATACGGGAGCCGTTGTCGACGGTTGGGTCGGCGATAACGCTTGGACGTTTTTCGTCGGCACCCCCACGCCCGAAGCCAAGGCTTTGTGCGAGGTCACGCGCGATTGCCTTAAGGCTGCCATCGAGCAGGCTGTTCCCGGTAACCATATCGGGGACGTCGGTTATGCCGTTCAGTCCCTCGCCGAGTCTCACGGTTACGGCGTGCTTCGTGACTATGTGGGCCATGGCATTGGCCGCGTGATGCACGAGGACCCCAACGTTCCTAACTATGGAAAGAAGGGGAGGGGCGTTCGCCTCCAGGCCGGCATGGTCATTGCCATCGAGCCGATGGTTACGATGGGTTCCAACCATGTGAGCACGGGCTCCGACGGTTGGATTGTTACGACCAACGACCACCTGCCTGCCGCGCACTACGAGAACACCGTCGCCATTACCAATGACGGTCCGGTGATTCTCACCACGGATGCGCAAGGTGCCTGGTGTTCCTTGCAAGGCGGTGAAATGTAAAAGTCGCCGCCCCCTGATGCCCAACCTCGCCTTTCAATTTCGAAGGCATGACCCCAAGGTCTATGCCTTCTCATTTCAAGGCGATCTTGGGCATCAGGGAACGGCTTTGTTTTACATTTCAAATGTAACAAGTTCCACTTAGTTGTGGAGCCATTACGAAGTTATTACGATGCGTGCATACGTGTTGTAGAATACTCAATCGCTGTCGTTTTCTAGAGAAAGATGATTGCTTGTGAAGAAGGAAGACGCAATTGAGCTCGAGGGTACGGTAAAGGAACCGCTGCCCAATGCCATGTTTAAGGTCGAGCTCGAGAACGGTCATTCGGTTCTGTGCAACATTTCTGGCAAGATCCGAATGAATTACATCCGCATTCTCCCCGGTGACAGGGTTGTCGTGGAGCTTTCCCCGTACGACCTGACCCGCGGCCGCATCACCTATCGCTATAAATAGCGGCACGCATACACGCACTCCATTTCCGGCTGCAGGCTTAGCTCAACCTACGGTCGGATTGTGTGTGAAGACCAGCCATAGTTTTAAACGCCTGCGGCTGGGCGAGTAGATAGTAGGGAAGTAGTTTGAGCGCTACCGAAAGGAAGAACGATGAAGGTACGTCCTTCGGTCAAGAAGATGTGCGATAAGTGCAAAATCATTAGGCGCCATGGCAAGGTCCTCGTCATTTGCGAGAACCCCCGTCATAAGCAGCGTCAGGGTTAAGAGAGGAGACTACGTTGGCCCGTATTAATGGTGTCGACCTCCCGCGTGAGAAGCGCGTTGAGATCGGTCTGACCTACATTTACGGCATCGGCCGCACCACTGCGACGAAGATTTGCGTCGAGTGCAACGTTAACGTGGATACGCGCGTTAAGGACCTCACCGAGGATGAGGTTAACGCCATCCGCGATTATATCGATAAGAACCAGATCATGGTTGAGGGCGACCTCCGCCGTGAGCGCAACCAGAACGTCAAGCGCCTTATGGACATCGGCTGCAACCGCGGCCTTCGTCACCGCAAGGGCCTCCCGGTCCGCGGCCAGCGCACCCACACTAACGCTCGTACCCGCAAGGGGCCGAAGCGTCAGATCGGTGCTAAGAAGAAGAAATAAGGAGCGCTAGATAGATGGCTACTGCTAAGAAGAACGTTCGCGCTGCCCGTCTGAAGCGCGCGGACCGTAAGAACATTTCCGTGGGCCAGGCTCACATTCGTTCTACGTTCAACAACACGATCGTTTCGATCACCGATCCCCAGGGCAACGTCATTTCCTGGAAGTCGGCTGGCCAGGTGGGCTTCAAGGGCTCCCGTAAGTCCACGCCGTTCGCTGCCCAGATGGCTGCCGAGGCTGCTGCCAAGCAGGCCATGGAGCACGGTATGAAGAAGGTTTCCGTCTTCGTCAAGGGCCCCGGCTCCGGTCGTGAGACCGCCATCCGCTCCCTCCAGGCTGCTGGCCTCGAGGTCTCGAGCATCCAGGACAAGACCCCCATTCCGCACAACGGCTGCCGCCCCAAGAAGCGTCGCCGCGTGTAACTGAAAGGATCGTATCAATATGGCAATCGACAGGACTCCTGTTCTTAAGCGCTGCCGTCAGCTCGGGATCGATCCCGCTGAGCTCGGTTACAGCAGCAAGAAGGAATCTATCCGTCAGCCCAAGCGCCGTCGCAAGGAATCTGAGTACGGCATGCAGCTGCGCGAGAAGCAGAAGGTTAAGTTCATCTATGGCGTTCTGGAGAAGCAGTTCCACGGCTACTTCAACAAGGCCCGCAAGATGAACGGCGTCACCGGTGAGAACCTCATGATCATCCTTGAGTCTCGCCTCGACAACGTCGTCTTCCGTCTTGGCTTCGCCCGCACCCGCAAAGAGGCTCGTCAGTCCGTCCGTCACGGTCACTTCACCGTGAACGGCAAGCGCGTGGACATCCCGTCCTACCGCGTCAAGGCCGGCGACGTCGTCGCTGTCGGCGAGAAGTTCCGTGACCTCCTCCCCATCAAGGAGGCCCTGATTTCCTCCGAGCGCTTTGAGGTTCCTGGCTGGCTCGAGGTCGATATCGAGAAGCTGTCTGGTAACGTGCTCGCTCTGCCGACGCGTGAGCAGATCAGCGGTGATATCAACGAGCAGCTCATCGTCGAGCTCTACTCTAAGTAGTCCATCCGGGCTGCTGAGGCTGGAGGTAATACATGTCAGAATTCATTAGGCCTCAGGTTCAGGTCGAAGAGATCAACGAGACGTCTGCTCGTGTCTCCGTCGAGCCGCTCGAGCGTGGCTACGGCGATACGCTGGGTAACTCCCTCCGTCGCGTACTTCTGTCCTCGCTCGAGGGTGCCGCCGTCGAGGCTATTCAGATCGATGGTGCGCAGCACGAGTTCATGACCATCCCTAACATGGTCGAGGATGTCACCGACATCGTCCTGAATGTCAAGGGTCTTGTCTTCAGGGCTCTCGGCACGACCGACGAGGCGACCGCCACCATCTCGGTTGACGGCCCCTGCGAGGTCACCGGTGCGGACTTCTTTATTCCGTCCGAGTTTGAGCTGGTCAACCCCGAGCAGCACATCGCTACGCTCACCGAGGGTGGCCATCTCACCATGAGCATGCGCATCGGCTATGGCCGCGGCTATGTTTCTGGCGAGGCCAACAAGCGCGACAACGATCCCATCGGTGTGATCCACGTCGACTCGCTGTACTCGCCGGTTTCCCGTTGCGCCAAGCTCGTTGAGGCTTGCCGTGTCGGTCAGCACACCGACTACGACCGCCTTGTCCTCGAGATCGAGACCAACGGCTCCATCGCCCCGCGCGACGCCGTGGTCCAGGCTGCCAATATCATCAACCAGCATATGGCCGCCTTTATGAACCTTGCCGAGACCCCCGAGGTCGAGGAGGAGGCTTCGATCTTCGCTCCCGAGGTCACCAACGACAACGCCGAGCTGGACAAGCAGATCGAGGATCTGGACCTTTCCGTCCGTTCCTACAACTGCCTTAAGCGCGCCAGCATTCACTCGGTCCGTCAGCTCGTTGAGTTCTCGGAGAACGATCTGCTCAACATCCGTAACTTCGGTGTTAAGTCGATCGAGGAAGTGAAGGACAAGCTTGAGTCCATGGGCCTGAGCCTGAAGGCTTAATGCTTCGCATATTTGAGGAGAAACTAGACCATGCGTCACAACGTTAAGAAGGGCCTGAAGCTCGGCACCGATGCGAGCCACACCAAGGCCATGAAGAAGAGCCTTGCTAAGGCCCTCTTCGAGAACGACCGCATCAAGACCACCGAGACCCGCGCTAAGGCGCTGCGTTCGGTCGTCGACCCGATCATCACTTGGGCCAAGAAGGGCGACCTGCACTCTCGTCGTCTGGCTATCGCTAAGCTCGGCGATAAGCAGCTCGTTGCCGAGATCTTCGACAAGGCTGCCCAGGGCATGTGGCAGGACCGCAATGGCGGTTACACCCGCATCATGAAGCTCGGTAACCGTAAGGGCGACAACGCTCCCATCGTTATCATGGAGCTCGTCACCGAGCCTTGCACGCCTAAGGCCAAGAAGGCTGCTCCGGCCCCCAAGAAGGCCGCTGCTCCTAAGAAGGTCGAGGCTGCCGAGGAGGCTCCCGCTGAGGAGACCGCTGAGTAGACATTCTGTCTGCATAGGCTATATTCGAGGGGTACGTTCGCGTACCCCTCTTTTTTTGTCGCGATACCGTTGATTGTTTGTTGGGAGCGCCCATGACCGCGCCGTCTGATTTCAATTCGATCCCAGAGCTTGATGCTACGCTCGTATTCCGTGTCGCCTACGATGGCTCGTCCTATAGCGGATTTGCCGAGCAGCCGGGTCAGACGACCGTTGCGGGCGAGTTGCGCCGCGCTATCGAGACGCTGCTGCGCCGCCCAATCGATCTGACGTGTGCGGGGCGTACCGATGCCGGCGTGCATGCGGTGGCGCAGTACATTAGCGTGCCCGTAACGGACGCTGAGCTTGCTCTGACGCGCCGTAGGTGGCTGAGGGCTATGGATGCCCTGCTGCCTAAAGATATCGCCATCAACGAGGTCTACAAGGCTCGTAAGGGCTTTTCTGCGCGCTTTGACGCGCGCTCTCGCACTTACACTTACCGCATTGCCGATCGCGATGCGCGACCCGTACTGTCACGCGGTGCTGTGTGGTGGCATCGCTATCCCCTCGACGTCGATGCGATGGCGGCCGCCTGCCCTGCGCTTTTGGGCGAGCAGGACTTTAAGAGCTTTTGCAAGGTGGCGTCTGCCGTGGGCAAGCCTACGCACCGCTGCGTGATGCGGGCCGAGTTTGGCCACGAGGTCGCTTTTGGCGAGGATATCCTCACGTTTACCATCGAGGGCAACGCATTTTTACATTCGATGGTGCGCACTATTGTGGGCACGCTCGTGGAGATCGGCATGCATCGCCGCAATCCCGAGTGGATGCGCGAGGTCATTGATGCCTGCGACCGTACCGCTGCGGGTCCCACGGCGCCTGCCTGCGGCCTTACGTTTATGGGCGTGGATTACGATCCCGCCGAGCTTGTCGTGCTCGACTAGGGGAGTGCTTGGCGCGTCCGTACCTGGCACATACTATGTGTGAGCTGCGCGTGTGCAACATCTGTTCTTGGCGTGCAACATGTTAGGCGGCTCGTTGCTTTTATAGCTCGGGTGTACCATGAACGACGGTTTGATTTGGCGCTGTCGAGAGGACGGAAAACTTGGTTCGACGTGGTTCGCATCCGCGACTTTCGGTGATCCTTATTGTTGAGGGTTCGCCCAGCTATGCGATGCGCGCACTCGAGAGCGTCCAGAACCAAGACCTCTATGATTTGCAGATTGTCGTTGTCTGCCGCGATGCTGCGCCCGGTGTGCGCCATTCGCTTCAAGTTGCTGCCGACAGGGACATCCATATTGATTTGATTGACGTCGAGGACGCGAAGCGCGGCGCTTGTCTTCGTGCCGGTTTTGATGCCTCGCGCGGCTCTCAAATCATCGCCATGAACGCCGATGAGTGGTTTGCTCCGCAGGCCCTTTCCAAGATGGTCGATATCGCGTGCGATACTGCGGCAGACATTGTGCTCCCCTCGGTGTCGCTCGATCGATACGATGCGCATCGCGAGCGTCATTCGCGCGTCTTGGATGCTGCTCCTATTGCCATAGAAGACGAGTCTTCTATGGTGACTGGGCTGCCCCAGTTGATTTTGGGCGGCCTAGTCGCTCAGACCGCTGGCGTGATGTATAGCCGTCCGCTGTTTGAGGCATGCCTGTCGCGCGGCAAGGCGTACCGTACGGTTGAGTTTATGGCTTATGCGCTCTCGCAGGCACGATTCGTGTCCGGCTGCGGCGACGCTTGTTTCCACGCGGTGGCACCTAAGCTTACAGATGCCTTTGATCCCACCATGTATGCCAGGATGTCCGATGACACTCGAGCGCTCGACGAGCTTGCGGACTCACTCTCGGAAGCAGATGGCGGTGGTCGGCTCAAGCTGGCGAGCCAAAAGTTCTACTTTGCCGGACTGGTCGCCTGCATCGAGAATTTGTGTCTGAGCCCGCATGGAGTGTCGTCAATCGAGCGTTCCGCCCGCATGCGTGATATGCTCGAGGCGCCTCGAACCCGTCAGATGGTCGCCGCGCTCAAGGATAACCATCGGGGACTTGGTCTGTTGTTTGGGCCGATCGCCAGCGCCAAGCCCGCGCGCTGCGTGATGTGTACGCATCTGGCAGCTTTTCTTAACCGGACGGGCGCAAAAACCGCCTAAACGGCTCATTTCGAAACAAATTTGCATAGAATTGTTTCGAAATGCGTTCTTATACACAAAAGCCTTCAAATAGCGTTAAACTATTCAATCACTGATTGATTGTCTCCGCCATCTTTTGGAGAGAGGGTTTGTATGGCTAAAAAACGCAATGGGCGCCAGGATGCCATTAGAGATATTGTGCGCAATAAGGACGTCCGCACGCAGCGCGTGCTGGTCGATGAGCTCCGCGCTATGGGCTTTGATTGCACGCAGGCGACTGTCTCTCGCGATATTGCCGATATGGGGCTGCGTAAGCTCCCTGAGGGCATCTATGTTCTGGCAGAGGACCTGCACCTGCAGCGTATGGTTTCCGAGCTCGTAACGGGCGTTCTGCGCACCGATAATCTGGTTATGATCAAGGCTCAGCCTGGCACGGCTTCCGGCATCGCTGCCGCTGTTGATGCGGCAGAGCTGCCCGATGTGCTTGGCTCGCTTGCCGGCAACGATACGATTTTGGTTATTGCCCAGACGGCCGAGGACGGCGAGCGTCTCGAGGCGCTGATCAATAAGCTGAGCAATTCTCGCAAGTAGGCGTGCGGGTTGTGCGCTCGGCCCTGCGCGCGCTGACATAGTTGCCTGTAAGGGGGTATCGACGATGGTCGGTACCCCCTTTTTGTTTGCCGGTATAAAGACCGCCTGCCAGGTCGCTTTAAACTAAAAGGCCCCCGAGCAGTTGAATAAGCTGTTCGGGGGCCTTGTTGCTTATGGCCGGATGATTTCTAGCCGACCGTATCGTCAGGCGTGGGCGAGGGGTCGGGAGTGGGCGTGGGCGTAGGCGTGCCGCCATCGCCGCCGGTCGAACCACCGGTGGAGCCGCCCGTCGAGCCACCGGTCGTACCGGTGCCGCCGGTGGTGTCGCCGCCCGTGGTCTCGGTGGTCGTGGTCGTCGTGGTAGTCGTTGTAGTGGTGGTTTCCTCTTCGTCCTCGTTCTCGTCCTTGTCCTTGTCGTCGTTCTCCGTCTTCTTGGTGTTGTTGGTGCCGTAGAACTTCCAGACGCTGTTGTTCTTGTAGGTGGGCGCCGTTCCGGTCGCAAATTCCTCGCGCTCGGTACCGGTCAGAACGGTGTTCATAAACCGCTTAAAGACAGGCAGGTTGGTGCTGTCGCCCAGCAGGTCCGTGCCGTATTTTTGGATGGGGATCTCGCCCGCGGAATAGCCGGTCCACAGGGCGCACGCCAGCTGCGGGGTATAGCCGCAGAACCACAGGTTGGTGGTGTTGTCGGTGGTGCCCGTCTTGCCGGCATAGGGCTGGTTGACGCTCAGGGCACCGGCAGCACCCGTACCGCCGCCCTGCATGACGCCGGTCAGAACATCGGTGACCGCGGCGGCCTCGCCCTCGGTAAGCACCTGTGAGGGATTGTCGGTGTGCTGGTACAGCACCGAACCGGTACGAGAGTCAATCTCGGTGATGGCGATCGGCTGGCGATAGTAGCCGCCGTTGGCAAACGTCGCGTAGGCAGCGGCCATCTCGAGCGGCGAAATCGAGCCGGTGCCGAGGGTCATGACGGGAACGTCCTCGATGTTGTCCTTGGCGGGATCGATGCCGAGCTTTTTGACGAGTGAGATGATCTTGCTGTTGCCGACGGCTTCCGCCACCTGGATGTAGCCGGTGTTGGAGGAGTATGCCGTTGCCTGCTTAAGCGTGATGTTGCCATAGCTATGGTTGGCGTAGTTTTGGACCTCGGTCGTGGTGCCCTTGGCCTTGAGCGGCGAGTTGCAGTTGAGGGTGACGTTGGGGTTCATGCCGTTTTGGATGGCAGTTGCCAGCGTAAAGGCCTTAAAGGTGGAGCCGACGGGACGCTTGGCCGTGGCATGGTTTACGTGGTTCTCGTCGGCGTTGTAGTCGTAGCCGCCCACCATGCACTTGATGTAGCCGGTCTTGGGGTCGACGACGACCATGCCCATGTCCAGGCCGTCGAGTGAGAGTGTGTCGAGCTGCTCGCGGACGGCATTCTCTGCCACCTGCTGCATCGTGGGGTCGATGGTGGTCTTGACGGTCAGGCCGCCCTTAAAGAGCACGTCGGTCGAGAACTCCTGCTCCAGCAGCTGCTTAACATAGGCGACAAAGTAGGGCTGCGAGTATACGTCGACGCCGCTGCCCGAAATCTCGGTCACGTTGAGGGTGATGGGCTCGGCCTGTGCGGCATCGTGCTCCTCCTGCGTGATGTGGCCCAGGCGCAACATGTTGTCGAGGACCTTGTTGCGACGGGACAGCGCTAGGTCGGGGTTGACCGTGGGGTCGTACTGCGAGGGCGAGTTGGGAAGGCCGATGAGCAGCGCGGCCTCGCTGAGGGTGAGGTCGGCGGCACTCTTGGACAGATAGGTCTCGGCTGCGGCCTCGATGCCGTAGGCGCCGTGGCCGTAGTAGATGGTGTTGAGGTACATCATGAGGATCTCGTCTTTGGAGTACATGTCCTCCATCTTTACGGCGATGTAGGCCTCGCGCACCTTACGCTCGATGGTCGAGTCGAACTGCTCCTCCTGCAGGATGGTGTTGCGCACCAGCTGCTGGGTGATAGTCGAGGCGCCTTCGTGCCCGCCGCCGAGGGTTGCCACCGCAGCACGCGCGATACCCCACAGGTCGATACCGCCGTGCTCGTAGAAGCGCTCGTCCTCGACGTCAACGGTGCCCTGCAGCACGTAGGGGGAGACCTCGTCCTTGGTAATGGACTTGCGGTTTTGCGTGTAGAAGCTTGCGATCTTGTTGCCGTTGCAGTCGACGATCTCGGTGGGCTCGCTCACCAGATACGCGTTGGCGTCGGTGTAGTCGGGCAGATCGGACAGCCAGCGGTTGACGTTGCCGACCATGCCGATGCCAAATGCCACGCCCGCGATAAGCAAAAAGCCCAAAAACGAGAGCAGGATTATGGGCAGAGCATGCGTCTTTGAACGGCTGCGTCCCTGTCGTTGGCGAGGACCCATATATTGACCTCCAGGTATGTCGTGCCGGACGGTGGATGTGCCGTCGGGGCAGGATGGACATAAGTTATTACACGATAAACCAAACGGGGCGCGCGAGGCCTCGTGTATGCTGGAAGACGGCATTTTTCAGAGTGAATGCATACCTTGGTAAGGAGTTTGTCGATGGCGATTCGGACGATGGGGCCGAGCGGACAATACGAGACTGGATTGGATGCTGCTGGTGCGGCGCTGCCCGAGTTGCTGGCGCCGGCGGGCGGGCTCGACCAGATGCTTGCGGCCATCGCCGCGGGTGCCGATGCCATCTATGCGGGGTTGGGCGGCTTTAACGCCCGTGTGAGCGCCCATGGCTTTACGGATAACGAGTTTGCGCGCGGCTGCGCCGTGGCGCATGCCCATGGCGTGCGTGTGTACGTAACGCTCAACGTGTTCGTGTTTGACGATGAGTTGTCCGACGCGGTGGCGTTGGGAGCTCATGCACTGGAGCTGGGCGCCGATGCTCTGATTGTCGCCGATGCCGGGTTGGCCTGCGCGCTGCGCGCGGCGATTCCCGGGGTCGAGATTCACCTGTCCACGCAGGCGGGCGCTCATAGTGAGGGTGCCGTGCGGCTTGCCGCCGATGAGCTGGGGGTCGAGCGCGTGACGACGGCACGCGAGCTGACGGTCGACGAGATTGCGGCGTTATGTGCCACGGGCGTGCCCATCGAGGTATTCTGCCACGGTGCGATTTGTATCGGCTATTCGGGGGCGTGCGAGTTCTCGGCCCTGCGGCGTGGGCGCTCGGCGATGCGCGGCGACTGCACGCAGCCGTGCCGTCTGGCGTACGACCTGGTGGACGAGGCGGGACAGAGCGTTGTCGCCGTCGAGGGAGATCGCCTGCTGTGCCCGCGCGACTATCTGGGTATTGCGCATCTGCCCGAGCTTATAGATGCCGGTGTGGTGTCGCTCAAGATCGAGGGACGCATGAAGAACCCCGATTACGTATTCAACGTGGTGCGGGTGTGGCGCCGGGCACTCGATATGCTGTGCGACGGCGCGTGGGACCCCGGTGCCGTGGAAGAGCTTGAGCGCGAGCTGGGAAGGTCGTTTAACCGTGGGTTTACCGATGCGTACCTGAGAGGGCGTTCGGGTGCCGAGCTGATGAGCTTTGAGCGCGCGATCAACCAAGGTGTGCGCGTGGGACGCCTGGTGGCCGTTGGCCACGAGGAAGTGACCGTCGAGCTCGATGCCGCCGTGGCGGCGGGTGACACGCTCGAGATTCGGTTCTATCCGGGTGTCGACGCGCGTCCCGATGTGCCCAAGCGCTGGCCGCAGGTGCCCTGCCCGGTGGATGCCGCAGCGGGGAAGCGCGTCGTCGTGCATTGCAAGCGTAAGGTGGACGCGGGCTGCGAGGTGTACCTGATTCGCAGCGCCGGCGTGTTGGATCAGACGGCGGCGGTGTTGGAGCGCATGCGGGCCGAGGCAGATGCGATTGCGCCCGTTGCACGTGCCGTTGAGGTACTGCCCTTTGAGGACGTTGCGGTGGATGGCGGTGCGTCGACGGAGTTGGTGGAGTGCGCAGCTCCCGCTCGCATGGTTTTTGCTTGGCAACTGATGGATGCCGACCCGCGCGGAGAACTCGATTTGTCCGACGCCGTTGTGGTGCTTGACGAGGTGTGCCGCACGGGTGACGCTGACCGGACCCGCTCACTGATACAGCGTGCCGGGCGCGTCGTCTGCCGCAACCTGGGACAGGTGGTGATCGCTCGCGAGCTGGGCGTGACGTTTGACGTGGCGGCGCCGGTGTTCTGCGCGAATCGGGCCACGCTTGCCTGGCTGCGCGAACTCGGTGCGGGGCGGGTGTACTTGCCGGCCGAGTTGCTCGGCAATGATGCGGAGCGTATTGCCGAACTGGCTGCTGAACCCGGCGTCTGGGGTCCGGTCGACGCCGCCCGTCCCGAGCTCATGGTGTGCGAGCACTGCCTGCTGACCGCCGAGGGCGTCTGCGCTACCGATGCGACGGGACAGGTCCGTTGCCGCGACTGCTTGCGTCGTCGGCAGGTACGCTATCTGGTCGAGCGTGACGGTACACGTCTGCCGGTCGCCGTTGACGCGTGCGGCAGGACGAGGATTTTCCTGTCGTAGGTGCCGCGTCGCGTCAGTTTGTTATCATATGAGAGTTTATGGACTTCCAGCACCGCCGTATCCGGTGAGGGTGCTATAGCAAAAGGAGGATACCCAATGCTGTCTGTTGACGAGCAAATGCGTATCATCACCTCGGGCGCCGCGCAGATCGTTCCCGAGGCCGACCTTCGCAAGAAGCTTGAGAAGGGCGAGCCCCTCAACATCAAGCTCGGCGTCGACCCCACCAGCCCCGACCTGCACCTGGGCCATGCCGTGCCGCTGCGCAAGATGCGCCAGTTCCAGGACCTGGGCCACAACGTCACCCTCATCATCGGCAACGGCACCGCGCTGATTGGCGATCCCTCGGGCAAGAACTCCACGCGTCCGCAGCTTTCGCAGGAGCAGATCGAGGCCAACGCCGAGACCTATGTGAGCCAGGCCATGAAGATTCTGGATCCCGAGAAGACCACCATCGTGCACAACGGCGACTGGATCCTTTCGATGGACCTGGCCGGCCTGCTGCAGGTATGCTCCAAGTTCACCGTCGCCCGCATCCTTGAGCGCGACGACTTTACTAAGCGCTACCAGTCTCAGACGCCGATCGCCCTGCACGAGTTCCTGTACCCCGTGATGCAGGCCTTCGACTCCGTTCAGATCAAGGCCGACGTGGAGATGGGCGGCACCGACCAGCTCTTCAACCTGCTCGCCGGCCGCGAGCTCATGGAGAAGATGGGCATGGAGCCGCAGATCGCGCTCACCATGCCGCTGCTCGAGGGCACCGACGGCGTGCGCAAGATGTCCAAGTCCTATGGCAACTACATCGGCCTGACCGACGCGCCCAAGGATATGTTCGGCAAGACCATGTCCATCCCCGACGAGATGATTGGAAAGTACTATCGCCTGGCGAGCTCGCTCACCCCGGCCGAGGTCGACAAGATCGACGCTGCTCTGGCCGACGGCTCTGCCGATCCCTATGAGCTCAAGCGCGCTCTGGGCCGCGACCTGTGCGACACCTACCACGGCGCCGGCGCCGGAGACGAGGCTCAGGCCGAGTTCGACCGCGTGTTCAAGGAGGGCCAGCTTGCCGACTTCCCCGAGAAGCATGTCGAGCTGACCGTCAACGACGAGGGCCAGATCTACCTCGCCGGCCTGCTCAAGGACTTGGGCCTTTCGGCGAGCGCCGGCCAGGCTCGTCGCGATATCGACGGCGGCGGCGTCAAGATCAACGGCAAGGCCGTGGCTCCCAAGAGCTATAACATCGATCCCAGCGCCCTCAAGCTGGGCGACACCCTTTCTGTGGGCAAGCGCAAGGGCTTTAAGTTGATTTAGTTCCGCCGTTCTACCGAACGGCGGACCGGCCGACGCTGCGCGGGCCGCATTTGGACAATCTGACGTTCAACTTCAAGGGCGCGACCAGAAGGTCAGCGCCCTTTCGTTTCACGTCACCTTGTCTCAAATGCGACCCGCTCGCTGTCGTTGCCAAAACATCGGCGCTTCCGTTGTTGGCACTTTGGGACACTCCTTGTCATTGGTGCAAAGCAACCTGTCTCCATTGCACCAAGTGGCGGATGCCGTTAAGCGGAGGGCCGTATTGTTGACCCATCGTTTGGGCATACAATGGCTATTGGTTTGCTGCGGTGAAGGTTTGTCCGCTCCGCAGCTTTTTTCTACGGTTAAAGGAGTATGTATGTCCGTTGAGGTCATGAGGACTGTGATCGAGGCTGCCGAGGGGCGCGTGCCCGTCGACACGCTGTTTACCAATGCGCAGATCGTCGACGTGTATGGCCAGCGTGTGGCGCCCGGCAGCGTTGCCGTCAAGGACGGTGTGATCGTCGGCGTGCTCTACGATGGTCGCGACGATGCCGCTGACACCTACGAGGCAACTGAGGTCATCGACTGCCAGGGTCGCTATCTCGCTCCCGGTTTTATTGACGGGCATCTGCATATCGAGTCTTCGAACATCCGTCCCGCCGAGTATGCTCGCATGGCCGCGACGCGCGGTACTACCACCGCCATTGCCGACAGCCACGAGATTGCCAATGTTGCCGGTCTCGACGGCTTGCGCTTTATGATCGAGGACGGCCGCCGCGCACCCATCTCCATCAAGTACATGATGCCCTCGTGCGTGCCCGCGCTGCCCGACGAGCAGGCCGGTGCCGTTATTTCGGCTGCCGATATGCAGGCGTTTTTTGCCGAGCATCCAGGCGATGTCTTTGGCCTGGGCGAAATGATGAACCTGCCGGGCGTCTTTATGGCCGACCCCGAGACCTGTGCTCGCATCGATGCTGCCAACCAGACGCCGTCCAAGCAGGTTGACGGCCACGCGCCGCTCGTTGCCGGTAAGGACCTCAACGCCTATGCCGCGGCGGGTATTATCGCCGACCACGAGTCGACGATTCCCGAGGAGGCGCTCGACAAGCTGTCCCGCGGCATGTATGTGATGCTGCGTGAGGGCACGTGCAGCCACGACCTGGCCAATTTGTCCCCGATGCTGCTGGAGAATCCTGCCCGCGCCCGCCGCTGCTGCTTTGCGACCGACGACCGCGCTCCCTCCGATGCGCTTGCGACCGGCATGATCGACAATGCCTGCCGCGTGGCTATCGAGGCCGGTATCGACCCCGTGGTCGCCATCTCCATGGCGTCCCTTTCCACGGCTGAGGCATTTGGTCTGGACCACGGCTGCCGCGACCCGCACGAGCTCCGCGGCGCAATCGCCCCGGGCAAGCGCGCCGACCTGCTGTTGCTCGATGACCTGACGTTTGCCAAGGCTCCGCATCGTGTTTATGCCGCCGGTGCCCTGGTGGCGCAGGATGGCACCTTTGTGGGCGAGGTCGCACCCGAGACGGCCGAGGTCGCGGCCCTTGCCGATGAGCTGCGCGCCTCCGTTAAGCTGCCGAATCTTTCGCTCGACGTATTCGACTATGCCTTTAAGCCGGGCGAGGCCGTGATTGACGTGGTGCCGGGTAAGGCCATCACGGGCATGGTTCGTCCCGAGAGCGCCGAGGGCCTGCGCCGTATTATGCTGATCGAGCGCCACGGCCGCGGCGTGTCGCTGCAGGCCGAGGGCGCCGATGGCGACGGCCCCGCTGGCCTGGGCCTGGTCGGCAAGCATATCGGTCGCGGCTGGGTGCGCGGTTTCACCATCACGGGTGGCGCCATTGCCTCCACGATCGGCCACGACTCACACAACGTGTGCGTGGTGGGCGACAATGCGGCGGATATGATGGCTGCCGTTGAGGCCGTGGGCCAGGGCGGCCACGTGCTGGTGCGCAACGGCGAGGTCGTGGCGCGTATTCCTCTGGCGCTCGGCGGCCTGATGAGCGAAGGCACGGCCGAAGACGTCGCGGCGCAGCACGACGACTTTATGGTCAAGGCGCGCGCCATGGGTATTGAGCCGCCGCTCGACCCCATCATGGGCATCATCTTCCTGCCCCTGCCGGTCATCCCGACGCTCCGCATCCGCCCCGAGGGCATGTTCGACGTTACAACCTTCACCTACGCCGACTAGTCATCGGGGACACTCTTTGGCGGGCTGCCTGACGCCGCGACCGTAGGACCTCTGGCATGTGTGAGCTATTTGCCAGGTCCTTGTAACGTTTACGCCCGCGGAGTCTTATTTGAGCTCCCTTTGGGTACGTTGGAATCGGATACACGTTCGATTCCAACAAGCCCGAAGGGAGCTTTTCTATGTTTAAACTGATTGCATCCGATATGGACGGCACACTGCTTGACGAAAACGGCCAGGTGCCTCCCGAGACCTACGAACTGATTCTGGCGCTACACGAGCATGGCGTGCATTTCGCCGCATCGTCAGGTCGTCGCTACGATCGCCTGTGCGAGTTCTTTGCGCCCGTTCGCGACAAGATGGACTTTGTCGCCGCTAACGGCGCCCAGGTCTACGCCGACGGTAAGATGGTAGACCGTGAGGTGTATTCCCACCTGGCGATTCGAAGACTCGCCCAAGCCGTCAGGACGTTTCCCAATCTGCATCTTGCGCTCTTTGACCGAACCAAGTCCTTTTTGCTCGATGACGAGTGCAAGTTCGTGCGTGAGGTCGATAAGGACCTTCCCAATGCCGAGCGCATTTGGGAGCTGCCCGATCCCAGCGTAAATATCATCAAAGCGAGCATCTTTTGCGACGACAGTGCGGTTATGGACAGTGCGTACGTGCTACAGCGCGAACTTGGTCAGCTCTTTACCTTTGCGCCTTCGGGCAACGCGTGGATCGATGCCATGCAGCCTGGTGTGTCGAAGGCCTCGGGTATCGCGCAGCTCGCGGAGCATTACGGAATTGGTCGCGACGAGGTCATGGCGTTTGGCGACTCGATGAACGACTACGAGATCATTCGCTTTGTCGGCACAGGCTGCGCGATGGAAAACGCGCGCCCCGCGCTCAAGGCGGTGGCCGATCGCGTCGTAGGCTGCAACCGCGACCACGCCGTTCAGCATGAGCTCCGTCGCGTGCTGGAGAGTCTCTCCTAATCCGGCAGATGGGGACGTTCCTTTTCTGCCGGCAGTGGGGGGGGGGACAGTCCTTGCAGCTTTTTCGCGAAGACTGTCCCCAACGACTAGTCGTTTAAGAACGTCCCCAACGACTAAGAACGTCCCCAACGACTAGGCGAGGGCGGCCATGATGGTGCGGGCGACGCCGTCGTGGTCGTTGTCGTATTCGGTGATGGCGTCGGCGGCCTCGCGGTCTTCGAGCTCGGCGTTGATCATGGCCATGCTGTGGCCCGCTGCCTGCAGCATGGGGATGTCGTTGATGTTGTCGCCGAACGCCCAAGCGTCGGCGAGACGCTCGCCCAGGTGCTCGCAGAGCCACGTGAGGGCCGTTCCCTTGGTGGCGCCCTCGCCCATGACCTCGATATTCATGGCGTACGAACGCGTGACCTCAATGCCTCCGAGCGTGTCGAGCTCCGCCGCGATGGCGTCGCGATCGGCCGGGTTGTGCCAGTACATGGCGATGCGCTCGAGCGTCTCGACCTCGTCGATCTTGCTGTCGATATCCATGTCGATCGGTGTTCGTGTGCGCTTGAGCGAAGCCGCGATGTGGGGGTCGCCGCCGCAGAATTCGTCCAGGCGCGTGTAGAGCGAGCGGGGGAGGAAGCACTGCCCGTCCGCGAAGATATCGAAGGTGACGTCATGGCCGGCGGCAATGCTATGGACGCGGTGGGCGATGGCGCGGTCGAGCGGTCGGCTCAAAATGCGCGTAGCACGTGAAGTATCGGTGGGCGTACCGTCCTCGAGCTGCCAGACGCTGGCACCGTTGGCGCAGACCGCGTAGTGTACGGCGGGGTGGGCGAGGATGGGCTCAAAGATGCCCGACAGCGGACGCCCCGTGCAGGGCACAAACTCAATCCCACGTCGAGCGAGCTCGTCGAGCATCGCCCAGGTGGCGTCGCTCATCTGCTTATCACTCGTCAGCAGCGTTCCATCCATATCGGAAAACACAATCATTCGCTGCGATCCTTTCTACTGGCATAAAAAGCGTGGCCGAGGGCGGTGATGCCCTGGCCACGCTCGGGTTCTATAACGGTCCGCGTCCTAACGATCGACGAGCGGCTTGTACTCCAGCGGCTCGATAACCGGGCGATACGCGGGACGGATGATGCGGTGCGCGCAGAAGAGCTCTTCCATGCGGTGCGCAGACCAGCCGGCCATGCGGGCGACGGCGAACAGCGGCGTAAAGAGCGTCTCGGGCACGCCGAGCATCTTGTAGATAAAGCCCGTGTACAGGTCGATGTTGGCGCAGATGGGCTTGGTCATGCCGTGATCGCGCATCACTTGCGGGGCCAGGCGCTCGATGCGCTCGATGAGTGCGAACTCCTCGCCCAGGTCCTTCTTGGCGGCAAGCGTGCGCGCGTAATGACGGCACACCTCGGCACGCGGGTCGCTCAGCGTGTAGACGGCGTGGCCCATACCGTAGATGAGACCCGTGCCGTCGAAGGCCTGCTTGTCGAGGATCTTGCCCAGGTAGGTCGCGACCTCGTCCTCGTCCTCCCAATTGGAGACATGCGCACGGATGTCCTCGTGCATGGACACGACCTTGGCGTTGGCGCCGCCGTGGCGCGGGCCCTTGAGCGAGCCGATAGCCGCGGCGTAGGCGGAATACGGGTCGGTGGCCGAGGAGGACAGCACGCGGCAGGCGAACGTGGAGTTGTTGCCGCCGCCGTGCTCGGCATGCAGCATGAGCATCACGTCGAGCAGCATGGCCTCGTCGCGGGTGAATGCCATGCCGCCGCGCAGCACCTGCAGGATGGTCTCGGCGGTGGAGAGGCCGGGTGTGGGGTGCGGTACATGAACCTCGGAGCCGCGGCGCTTGGCGACCGAGGCCATATGCGCGAAGGCGGCGATGCGGGGGAGACGGGCGAGCATGGAGATGGCGACGTCGATTTCGTGCTCGGGTGTAATGGCGTCGGGCTCGGCGTCGAAGGCGTAGAGCAGCAGCACGGCGCGCTGAAGCACATTCATGATGCTCGACGACACCGTGGTCATGGGGAACTCGCGGACGTATTCGTCGCTCAGGTGCCTAAAAGCACCCAGACGTTCGCAAAAACCGTCAAGCTCTTCCTTGGTGGGCAGAGAGCCCGTAATGAGCAGATAGGCGACCTCTTCGTAGCCGTAGCGATCCTCGGCCTGGGCGTTGTTGACCAGATCCTCGATGCTGTAGCCACGAAGCGTGAGTTTGCCCTGATCGGGCACGACCTTACCGTCGACCTTGTTGTAGCCGTGCACGTCCGAGATGCGGGTAAGACCCGCGACCACGCCCGAGCCGTCGGCATTGCGCAGGCCGCGCTTGACGTTGTGCTCTACGAACAAGCCCTCGTCGTACGGGGCGGTCGGCAGGCCGTGGTAGAGGTTTTCGCTTTCGGGCGAAATCTGACGGCTCGCCTCGTAATCCAGAACCAGGCGGCTCAGGTGATCGTCGAAGCGGTAGTAGATTTTCTTGGCGTCGTAGGCCATGCGCGCTCCTCTCCGGTCCGCTTTGGGGCGGCGCGCTTGGACGATATGACGTCAAGCTGCCCCGAGCGGCTTGTTCGCTACAGGCGGTACATAAAGTTAAAGACGTCCTCGCGCTGGATGGACACGTTGACGCCCGAAAGCTCGCCTGCCTCGGCCAGGGCCTTCTGCAGCTCGGCGAAGTCGAGCTTGGACTCGGCGGTGTCGGCCAGCATGGTCATGGTGAAGATGTCCTCGATAATGGACTGCGTGATGTCGCGGATGTCGACGTTGGCCTCGCCCAGAACACGGGTGACGCCGGCGACGATACCGGGGCGGTTCTTGCCAAGGACGGTGATGACGATGCGGGAGGACGAGATCTCGGCCATGGGAAACCCTTTCGCGTGATTGCGGCGCGCGCGGGGCGCTCCGCTACGGTACAGTGTTCATCATTGTACCTGTCTGGCGCAAAAAAGGCGCGCTCGCTGCGGCGTTACATGCCTGCAACATGAGCGTAAGGGGGAAGGCCGCACGGGGAAGAGCCGTCTGGCGCGTGTCCGGCTCGTGTTGGGTTGATTTCCGATCTCAGCCGAACACATTGAGCGGACAGGCCGTTCCCGCAGTCAGCCGAACGCCTCCGACGGCTGATTCCGAACTGGAAGCGGAGGGCATCCCCGCCCTTCGGTAGGGGATACCGCTCCGCGGCGCATGCCGCGGGCGGCGCCCCTATCGGACCACCGTGACCTCAGTTGGGATGGGCCCAGCACTGCCGCGTACTCGGTGAGCTAGAGCCAACTGTTCGTCTTCACGTCGCGTATGGCGATATTTCGGTCGTCCGGCTCGGTGATGCCGTAGCCGAACGCCTGGAGCGTCTCGATGGACTCCTGGATCCTCTGTTGGAACATGGGACCCGGATCGACCCTCGGCCCGAGGTGCCCGCGCCAAAGGCACGGCGTGGCGCGCAGCATGTTATGGATTTTGGAGATGGGCTCGATGTCGGCGTAGACGTTGAGCGTCGCCATGGCGTCCTTGTGGCCGAGGATCGATTGGAGCGCCTTGATATCGCCGCCTTGGCGGATCCACTGCGTTGCGAACGTGTGGCGAAGGCCGTGGAACGTGATCAGCTCGTCGTTGGTGCCCATGAGGCCGTTGGTCTTCGAGAACGTCTTGAACGCCCTGCGGATATAGCTTGTCGTCGCGAAGGTCGCGCCCGGCTCCGACAGGATGTAGCAGTCCCCGATCTCGACCGCCCCGGTAAGGCCGCGCAAGCGCAGCTTTCCGCAGTCGATCTCGTGGGTCTCCTTCAGGAAGGGGAGTAGGCCGACCGGGTCGATGGGGATACCCCTGGCGTCATGGGTCTTGGTGTCCTTGATGAACGAACCCATTCCCTTCGCGTACGCCACCGAGTGTCTGATCGAGATCAGGCCCGTCTCGAAATCCACATCGCACCACCGAAGGCCGCAGACCTCGCCGATTCGCATCCCCGTGTGCAGGGCGAGTACGACCGCCCTCTAATCCTCGGCGGACCAATCGAGTCCGAACTCCTTTCGGGCATCCTCTTCGCTCATGACTTCGAGAAGGTCTCCGGGTTGGCAACGAAGGGCGAGGCATAGCTGCTCGAGTGTGTTGAAGCGAATGCCGCGAATATGCCCTTTTTTAATACGGGACAGGTTCACGGGCGTGGTTCCAATCCTTTCGGCAAGTTCGTTCGAGGAAATCTTTCGCTCGGCCATGATCTTGTCGAGGCGAACAATTACGGGCATGGCGTTTCCTTACGCAATCTCGTCGGAGTCGAGGTACAGCTCTCGGGCGTACAAGAAGAGCTGGGAAAGCATGAACAGGACGATGCCGAGAACCAGAGAGGTCCAATCGAATGATGAAGCGATCTCTTGGGCGCCGACGGCCCCCTCGCCGCCAAACATCGAAACGGAGGTTTTGAGTGAGCCGGCGTAGAGGCTGGTGGCAGCTTGAACAACGAAGAGAATGCCGAGCACCTTCAAGCATGTCGCAGACCCTTTCTTGAAGGGGTCTCCGCTCTTGATCGTCCACACGAGAACGGCGCTGAGGATGGTCGTAGCGATACCGATGACGGCAGGGACCAATGTCGAGATCGCAAGGGCTGGATACGCGGGGGAGTCTGCAATTACAGGGTTGTCGAGCACTTCGATTGCTGGCTTTAAGGAGAACGCCACTTGTGCGATGGCGGTGGCGCAAAGGGTCGCAGAGGCTATCGCACATGCGATGCGGAAGGAATGAAGCCGGGGAGTGCGATTGTCGGAACTCATAATAACCTCCGAAGAATTTAAAAAACTCAGGTTACTTTTTAACAGTTTATGTTAAATTGACTTTGCCGGCAAGTAATAAGGGCCGAGCATTTTGTTCGGCCCCTCTGTTCCGACTGGATGAGGTTAAGGTTGGCGATGAATATGCTCAAAATCTCGAAGGCGATCTTTAGGTCGCTTCTCTCCTCCAGGTCGCTCTGTGTTGTCGTTGTTGCGTTGATGGTTCTTTGTGTTCTGCCCGTCTTCAGGAGCGCGGCTGGCATCGACGGACGGGTCGAATACCTCGAGTCGGGAATAACCCGTGTTGAGCAGGAATTGTCAGCATCCTATGCGGATGCGCTTGTGAATGCGGGGGAGGACGGTGTCTATACCTCTTCATCAAGCATGCCCGCGCTTCTGTACCCTCTTGCCGCGGGACGTCTTATCTTGGCACCGCTCTCTCCCCTACTTCCGTTTCTGCAGATATCGGATGGAGAGTACACCTATTATGACGGATCGAAGGAGTACTTGCTATGGGTCGCAACGGCCGTTGCCGTCTCGTTCCTTGCCGCGCGTCTTAACAAACGTGAAAAGCTCATCATCCAGGCACCGATGGGCGAGCTGGGTAGACTTGTTGCATCGAGCGTATGGGCGAGTGTTTTTGCAATGCTTGCCGTCCTCGCCATCAATCTTCCAGGGATAATCGCCGCGCTTGTGAAGAATGGCCCGGGCTCGCCGTTCTATCCGATAGGCTACATTCAATATGCGACTCCGGTTATCAAACCGGCTTGGCTGGTGTTCGCGCAGACGGCCATCTTGCAATTCTTGGTGGCAGCGTTCATCTCGCTTGTCGTTCACCTTGCCGTGAAGATTGCCAATAACCCTACGCTTGGAATCGTGTTCGTATGTGCCCTGATGGGGGTGACGATGGTTCCCGGGTATTACGGAAGATCCATCGCTTTACGTGAGTTCGCCCTGTTGAATCCCCTTACGTATGCGAACACTGAGTTGACCGTCGGCGCCTATAGCCCGTACCCGACAACGCAGATAGTGAATCTGCCTGGACTTTGCTTCGAGCGTGGCGCGATTGCCCTCGTATGCGCAATCGGGATCGAGGTGCTGGCAATTAGCCTGCTTTGCGTTGCTGGAAAGAGCGGCTGCGCGTGCCCGATATCCCCGATTTGTCTTGAGAGGGGTTCCTTCACTGCATCGAGAACGGCAACTCGTTCGAGCGCTTGTGCCTCCGCCGTTGCATACGTAAGAACGATGGGGAAACTGCTCCTGCGTTCTCCTACCCTCGCCGTATGCGCGATTGCAATGTCGACGACGATGCTGGCCCCGGCTCTGGTCGAGATGTTTCCTGACGCTGATAACGTTTCCGCTGTTCGGTATAGGGATGGGGAGCTCCGTTCAATAGATCGGTATCTAGAGCAGAACGCTGCGAATATGGACGTCGAGGGCAAAGCGGCCCTGGAAGACATGCGGGATGCTCTTTCGGGTTTCGTGTACGCGCCTATGCCTGCGGAGGGGTTTCGAAGCCTTGCGACGTACGAGCGCGCTCGAGGTGAGCTGGGCGCGGCAGATGCGACTCTCCTGCAATCGATCGGAATCGAGCCGGAGACTCCTTCTCGTGCGGAGGCGCGCGCCCTTCTGCTTGAGTCGATCGCGAGCTTGCCGGACCCCAAGGTTTACGAGTTAAGTACGAAGATGCCCCCATTAATCCTCCTTTCGTATCTCCAGGCAGCGCTTCCCTCCTTATTTTTGCTGTTGCCCGTGGTTGTCACATCGCTCGCGTGCACCCACCTGCAGTGTCGTTCCCTTCTGGTTCTCCAGATCCCCGCAACAGCGCATGTGCGTTTTCTGACGGCTGTTGCGCTGGCTCTCCTGCTTGGCTTGGTGCTGCTTTTGGTGTCGATGGTTCCCGCTGTCGTTGTGTCCGTGATTAAGAACGGTGCGGGTGGATCGGAGTATCCCGTCGCTCTCATTCGGGCGGGAGCTTCGACAACGTCCATGGTGGGGGAGGCGGTGTTGTGCAGTATTCCGTTGCTGGTCATGGCATACGGCGTGATTTCCGTCGTCGCTGCGTTGACAGCAACGATTAGCCGCAACCCCGTTGTCACCGGAATGGTTTGCGCGGTTCTCTTGGTGTTGGGTTCGTTGAGCGCTCATGTTGAAAGCGTGGGCATGGGCGTCGCGCTGCTGGCTCCATTCGTCTCGTTTGATCCCGCTTCCCAGGTGGGGACGATTGGGTTCCTTGGGCGAGGGACGAACGCGATGCCTTTTGGAGAGGTCGTCGGCGCATCGGGCGCTCTGCTGGTGGTCTTGGGCGCCGTATCTCCGTTGATGGTGCGCCTGAGTGTTCCAAAGATCGAAAGGGGATGATCTCGATGATTGACCTTCAAACGCTGACGATCTCTTATGGAAAGAAGGTGCTCGTAGATTCGGTGAACGCTGAGTTTGCCCCGGGTACGGTCTACGGTCTCGTCGCTCCGAACGGGCATGGAAAGACGACGTTGCTGCGTGCGATGGCAGGTTTGCCGGGTCCTCGCGTGGACGGGAGCATCGTTCTGGATGAGGTGCAGGGTACGGGTGCGAGAGAGGTCCGTTCTATGATCTTCTATGCACCTGGTGAGGGGACGCTGCTGTATCCCGGATTGCGTGCGGAAGATCACCTCAAGATGGTTTGCGATATGTGGCCGCATGCTCGCGATATCGAAGAGATAGTGGAACAAACGCAGATAGGCGAGTTCGCGAAGATGAGGATCCGCACTCTGAGCCAGGGCATGAAGCAGCAGCTTACCCTGGCGATTGCGTATGCGACGGGCGCGCGGTACCTTCTATTAGATGAGCCCATGAACGCGCTCGACCCCAGCAGGGTGGACTTGCACTCCGAGATTCTCAGGAAGCTGGCCGATTCTGGTACGTGCATCATCATGTCATCCCACATCTTGGATTCGGTCGATAGGCTGTGCGATGAGATTCTGTTTTTGAAGGATGGGAGGCTCATTAGAAGCATTCCGCAAGATGATGCTACGCCGAAGTCTCCTGGATCCCATTTCGCAAAGCCTGCCGGACGCGCCGAGGGTGCGCTAAGCACGTATCGGCGACTCTACGAAAAGGGCGGGTAGAAATGCAAGTTAAAAATCTATGTGGTCAATATAATACCGTTGAACCCGCATATCGATACCGTTCAGCCATTCGCCTCGCCCCCATCTTACGCATCTTCATCCGGTCTGTTACTTTTAATCTAACGATTCTTTGAGGAACGTAGGTGCTTCCAAATG
>CABQXN010000003.1:0-129034 GCA_902468085.1 uncultured Collinsella sp. | reverse complement strand
AGCGGTCGGCGGGGCCATTGTGGCTCTTGACAGCGGATTGGGTCATATGAGCGAAAGCCCGCCAGGGCGAGCAAGGTACCTTGAAACAAGGTGGCATTGACCTTCTGGTCATGCCACCGAAGTTGAAAGGCAGATTGCCGCTCTGGCGGGCTTGTAGCGTCGACTGGTTACGCGGTTTGGTAAAACCGCGTAACTATAGTTCAAGTTCGTTGAGGCGCAGGATCGCCACGATATAAATCTTGAGCGCCTGCTTGAGCTGGTCCTCGTTGGCGCACTCGTTGGGACCGTGCATCTGGCCGCCCCACTCGGGCAGCTCCAGGCCGGTCTCCTCGGGGCCAAACGAGACGGCGCGGGCAAAGTTGCGCGCGTACGTGCCGCCGCCCATAGCAAAGGGCTCAGCATGCTTGCCCGTAAACTCGTTATAGGTATCAATAAGCGCCTTCACGGCCGGATCGTCGGCAGACACCGAGAACGGCACCTTAGCGCGACCCAGCTGACACGTCACGCCAAAACGGCCCACGAGCGGGTCGAGCTGCTCGCGGATGGTATCGGCACTCGTACTGTCGGGGAAGCGCACGTCGATGACCTGCTCAATATGGCCATCCGCCACGCGGATGACTCCAGCGTTGCAGGTAAGCGGGCCAAACGCCGGACTCGTCGCATCGATACCTAGGCCGCGGCCATAGGCATCCGCATGCACAAAGGCCAGGAACTTGACGAACTCGTGCTCGGCAGGCGTCAGCAGACGCTCGTCGCGTGCACCAAACGCGTCCTCGGCCTCGCGCAGATACGCCACGATCAGGCCGACGGCGTTGATGGTGCCCTCAGGCATCGAAGCGTGGCCGCCAATACCGTGGGCGAAAATCTGCGCATGCCCGTTATCAAGCGCCGTGATCTCCAGGCGGTCGGCGTTCTCAACGGGCGCCGGCAGCTCATCGGCGGCAATCGCAAGCTCGCAGATAGACTGCGACGGAATGGCGTTGCTCGCCTCGGCACCGCTCCACGACACAATGCGCCCGCCGTCGATCTTGGGGCTCACAAACGTCGCCCCAAACTGGCCCTTCTCGGCATTGCAGACCGGGAACTCGGCATCGGGAGTAAACAGAAAGTCGGGGTTCGCGTGGTTCTCCAGATAATGGTGAACGTCGGACATGCCCACTTCCTCATCGCAACCCAGCAGCGCGCGGAAGGTATAGCGCGGGGTAATGCCGTGCTTGAGCAGGTACGCGCCGGCGTAGAGCGACAACACCGCCGGGCCCTTGTCGTCGATCACGCCACGGCCGAGCAGCCAGCCCTCGCGACGCTCCATCGCAAACGGGTCGGTGTTCCAGCCGGGGCCGGCTGGTACCACGTCCACGTGGCAGATGGTCGCGAGCTGCTTGTCGCCGCGACCCGGGATATCGGCAATGCCCACGTAACCCTCGTCGTAGCTTGTCTGGTAGTCGAGCTTCTGCGCGATGCCGAGCGCGCAGTCGAGCGCGTCACGAACCGGGCGGCCAAACGGCGCGCCGGGCTCCGCATTGGCAGAAACCGCCACGGACGGATAGCTCACCAGCCGCTCGATATCGGCGACGACATCTTCCCAGACCTCGTCGACATACTCGGTAACGCTCTGCTCCACCTGATTCATGGACGACCTCCTTAGCAATGAGCGACGGGCACGCCCGCCCCTCACATTACGTCATTAGATAGCGAAAAGTTTAGCAAGCTCGGCCACCGAATGCACCACCGCATCGGCGCCCGCGGCCTCGTGCTCACCCGGCGCCGCTGCGCCCGAATAGATGCCAATGCACGGCACGCCCATCGCGTGCGCGCCCTCCACATCGTTAAAGCGGTCGCCGATCATCACGGCCTCGTCGGCAGTCGCGCCAAGCGCCGCCAGGGCATCGCGGACCGAATCGGCCTTGGTCTCGCGTCCCTGCGGCGGATTCATGCCGACCACCGCCTCAAACTGAGAAAGTCCCAGCTCATGCACCATGTCGATGCACTTCGCCTCCATGCGCGACGTCGCCACCGCCATGCGATGACCCTGGGCGGCCAGCCCGTCGAGCAACTCGGGAATCCCGTCGAACACGGGATACTCCTCCGGCCCCAGCTCATCAAAAAAGGCACGATACTCGTCGGCCACCACCAGCGACTCCTCGCGCGAGAAGCCGTAAAAGTCGTGGAAGCTCTTCCACAGCGGAGGCCCGATCATACGGCGCAAATCACCCATCTGCGCCTCCGAAAACCCGCGCGCAGCCAGCGTCTTGCGCGTCGAGGTCATCACTGCCCGACCCGTATCGGCCACCGTGCCGTCAAAATCGAACAACACGACCGGCCGATCACATAGCTGTAATGCCGCCATCGACGTCCCTCTTCCCCAATTGACGATTTCCACACCACTGCTTCAAACTGTTGACTATTCAACAATTGAGCATAGCAATGTAGAGCAACTCCACTATACTTGTCGCACTTTGCTCTCAGAAGGCGGCGCGCAAGCGCCCCAACGAAAGGTGCAATTATGTCTTTTGCCATCATAACCGACTCCACGTCGGACATCTCCCCCGCCCGCGCCCAAGAGCTCGGCATTTACGTGATTCCGCTGCATGTGATTATCGAGGGCGAGGACCTGCTCGACCAGGTACAGATTACCGCCGAGGAATACGTCGCGCGCATGGCCGGCTCCGAGCAGCTGCCGCACACCTCGCAGCCGAGCGCCGGCGAGTTCAAGGCACTCTTTGACCGCGTGCTCGCCGACGGCCACGACAGCGCCATCTTTATCTCGCTGTGTAGCGAGTGGTCCGCCTGCTATGCCAACGCCAGTCTGACGGCCGAAACGCACGAGCTCGACGTGCGCTGCATCGACTCGCGCACCGGCTCGGGCGCCGAGGGCCTGCTAGTGGAATACGCACTGGCCATGCGCAAGGACGGGCGCAGTCTGGACGAGACCGAGGCGCAGATCCGCGCGACGCTGCCCGACGCACACCTGTTGCTAATTCCCCGCACGCTCGAGAACCTGGTCAAGAACGGCCGCGCACCTAAACTCGCCGGCCAGCTCACCCAGATGCTCAACATTCGCCTGGCCGTTTCGCCGGAGTGGAAATCGGGCGAGATCAAGGCCATCAAAAAGGGCCGCGGCGCCAAGCGCATCGTCGCCAACACCATGGCCGATTGCCTCGCATTTTTGGCCGAGCACCCGGGCTCCAGCGTGCGCGTGCTCACGACCGGCGCCGCCGAGGAGCAGGAGCTCGTCAACCAAGCGCTCGCGGGCCAAGACTACGTAGACGCCGGCACCGGCCCCATCGGCTGCACCATCGCCACCCACGTAGGCGTCGACGCCATCGCCGTCAGCTACTGCCCCGGCTACCAACCCATCCACTAGGGGCACCTTGACCACTTGCGATGGAATAGGGACTGTTTTTGGCTTATCAGCCGCAAATCAATCCCTATTCCACCGCAACTCAAAAGCGGGCACTCAGCCCTGTGGGCCCTGAAAAAGCTCCTGATGAGTGCCCATTCGCACCAGCCTGATCACAGAGTTAGTCTTATGCGGCAAGTACAGAACGACCACATCGACCAAGCCATCGGATAGATGGAAATCGATGTGGCCGTTGTAATTGCCGCCCGGGTTTGAAAGCTCATGGGCACCATATTCCGCGGGAAGCGAGCCGTGGGCCGCAAGCTCTGCAACTGCCGCCTTAAACTCAGTTTTTAGCTGCGGATGAATACGCATCGTCCGTTTGTAATCCGCCTTAAACTGAGCCTCGACTTTAATCTCAAACATCGCTAGTCCTCATCGAGGAATGATATAAGCTCATCAGCGTTATTGAATGACGGGCTATCGTCCGGCAAAATCCCCAACTCATGAGCCTCGGCAATCACCATGGCGCGTCTCGTCGCCTCGTTGGGAACTTCAGGCCGACCCACAATCTCAAACGGAATCTTCTGCTGATTTACCAGCTGCCGGACAGCAAGGTTGAGATACGAATTGAGACTCAGACCAACCGTATCCAAGAACTCAGTCGCCTGTTCCTTGAGCCCCTCTTCGATGCGAACCGTCGTAGGCTTAACCGTTGCAGTAGACATATGCGACCTCCTCGCCTCGTCTTTTGCATCAGTATACCCAGTTTAGATGGCAGACTGATGTTAAATAGCATCAGTCTGCCGTTCTCATTACTACAACGACAGGCACGCTCGCCCTACATCAACCCGCTCAGGGCGATGTCGACGGCCTCGTTGTAGTCGTCGGTAATGTGCACCAGCTCCGGATCGAGCGGGCTGATCATACCGGCGTCCATCACCGGGCCGTTGAGCCAGTCGAACAGGCCCTGCCAGTATTCGGTGCCCACCAAAACGAGCGGCATGCGTTTGACCTTGTGCGTCTGCACCAGCGTGAGCACCTCGAACATCTCGTCGAGTGTGCCAAACCCGCCGGGGAACACGATGGCACCCGAGCTGTATTTGACAAACATGGTCTTGCGCACAAAGAAGTAGCGGAAGTCCATGCCAAGGTTCACGTATTTGTTGAGCCCGTGCTCGTGCGGCAGCTCGATACCCAAGCCGACCGACTTGCCGTTGGCGCTCGCCGCTCCCCTGTTGGCCGCCTCCATAATGCCAGGGCCGCCGCCGGTGATAACCGCCACGCCGCGCTGCGCGATCTTGCGGCCGACCGTGCGCGCCGCCTTGTAGAGCGGATCGGTCTTGGGCGTGCGGGCGCTCCCGAAAATGGTCACCGCAGGCCCGAGCTCGGCAAGCGCGCCGAAGCCATCGACAAACTCGGCCTGAATGCGCAGCACGCGCCAGGGGTCGGCATGCAGCCAGTCGGTCGAATCTTCGGGTGCCAGCAGGTTGGCGTAGGTGTTGTCCTTAGGAATCATGGGGCCGCGCATGACCACGGGGCCGCGGCGGTACGTCTCGTCGTAGGCGGGCTCGCCCTCGACGTTCTCATTCTTAATCATGGGTACTCCTATCGAAAACAGAAACGGGCGGGGTCGACGCCATGCGTCAAACACCCGCCCGAACATCAACCATTCGGTATGGTACCCACGATGCATCAAGCGCTTGCAAGACATCGGTCAGCGGTCTTGCAGACCATGTTAGCGAACGCGACGACCGATCGCCGCTTGGTCTTTGCCGTTGCTCACGCCTCGCAAGCGTCCGCGCCGTCCTTAGTAATCCACCGCCGCGGGGCTGTTCATCCAGTCGCTCACGAACGCACCGTAGCGGCCCTCGATAATGGCCTGACGGGCACGCTGCATAAGGTTGAGCAGATAGTAGATGTTGTGCATCGACAGCAGAATGCCGCCGAGCATCTCCTTCTGCGTGACCATGTGACGGATGAGCGCACGGCTGTAACCGCCTGTGCACACCGGGCAGGTGCAGGTGGGATCGATGGGACCGTCGTCGTGCGCAAAGCGCGCGTTGCGGAAGTTGAGGCGACCCTCGCTGGAGAATGCCGTGCCCATGCGGCCGGTGCGCGTCGGCAGCACGCAGTCGAACATGTCGATGCCCACGCCCACGCCACGCACGAGCGTCGTCGGGTTGCCGACGCCCATCAGGTAGCGCGGCTTGTGCTTGGGCATATACTCGCTCACGAGCGGTGCCAGGGTCTCGAACATGGTCTCGTGGTCCTCGCCCACCGAGTAGCCGCCGATGCCGTAACCGGGGAAGTCACCGCACTCCTCCAGATGACGCAGAGAGCGCAGGCGCAGATCCAGATGCATGCCACCCTGGACGATGCCAAAGAGTGCCTGGTCATCGCGGGTGTGAGCCTTGTAGCAGCGCTCGGCCCACATGCTCGACAGCTCCACCGCGCGCTCGACGTAGGCGCGCGTGGCAGGATAGCCGGGGCACTGGTCGAGCTGCATGCAGATGTCGGAACCGAGCTTCATGGCGATTTCCATGTTGTCCTCGGGCGTCCAGAACACGTGGCGGCCGTCGTAGTCATTGACGATAAAGCGCACGCCCTCATCGGTGAGCTTAACGGCGTCGTTATGGCTGAAGACCTGGAATCCGCCCGAGTCGGTGAGGATGGGGCCGTGCCAGTTCATGAACTTGTGCAGTCCACCCAGCTCGGCGATGGTGTCCTCGCCAGGGCGCATGGACAGGTGATAGGTATTGGCAAGCACGATCTGGGCGCCGAGCTGCTTGACGGTCTCGGTGGGAATACCCTTGACGTTTGCCTTGGTGCCCACGGGCATAAAGATCGGCGTCTCGATGTCGCCGTGCGGGGTATGCAGCACGCCGGCACGCGCGTGCGTGGTCGGGTCCTCGGCGATCAGGTCGAATTTAAAGAGGCTCTGGTCCATAAACTGGAACTCCTTGGTTGCGGTTCATACGCAGACCATTATACGAGCAACCAGCAAACCGCACCGACTCGACAGAAACTGGTGCATTAAACGACCAGTCGTTGGGGACAATCTTCAGCGCCATCTTGCAAAGGAATGTCCCAATCTGCCGACACTTAGGGACTGTCCCCAAGTGCCGGCAAGAGCGTCCCTTTCGACTAGTCATTTAAGAACGTCCCCAACGACTACTCCAGCAACACCGATGTTTTGGCAACGTCAGCGAGCGGTCGCCAGAGCGAACAAATTGGCATGAAAAGAGGGCGGCATAGACCTTCTGGTCATGCCACCCTCTTTGAATGACAAGTTGTCGCCCTGGTGACCGCGCAGCGTCGAGCCGTTACGCGGTTTGGTAAAACCGCGTAACCCCTAAGGCCGCTGGCCCATGCCACCCTCGAGGGTGACGGTCTCGCCGTTCATGTACTTAAAGTCGGGGCCGCAGAGCTGAACGACCACGCGGCCGATTTCCTTCTCGACATCGCCGTAATGGCCCGCCGGCGGCATGTGGACGTTGGCCTTGAACGCCTCGGGATAGGCATCCTGGAAGTTCTCGAGCGCAGCAGTCCAGGCAAGCGGGCACACGATGTTGACGTTGATGCCGTCCTTGCCCCACTCGTTAGCGGCGACGCGGGTCAGGCCGCGGATGCCCTCCTTGGCGGCAGCATAGCTGCACTGACCGTAGTTGCCAAACAGGCCGGCGCCCGAAGCAAAGTTGACCACGGAGCCCTTGGTCTCCTTCAGGTGCGGGTAGGCCTTCTGCATGTACAGGTAGGTGGCATACAGGCCAGAGTAAATGGCCAGGTTAAACTGGTCCATGGTGTGGTCGGCGATGGTCACGCCCGAAGCGCTGGCCTGAGCGTTGTTGACGACGGCGTCGATGCGACCGAACTCCTCAATCGCCTTGTCGATAACGTTCTGCACGACGGCCTCGTTGTCCTGACCAGCCGAGACATCGGCCTGAACAGGCAGAACTTTGACGCCGTACTCAGCCTCGAGAGACTCCTTGGCGGCCTCGAGCTTGGCGACGTTGCGGCCGGTAATGACGAGGTTTGCGCCCTCCTTGGCAAAAGCGATATCGATGCCGTAGCCGATGGAGCCAGCGGAACCGTCCTTGAGCGTGGCCTTGCCGCCGCCGGTGACGATCACGGTCTTACCAGTGAAAAGTCCCATACAAAGTCCTTTCGAATCGCGACGGGCCCGCCCGTCGACTGCGCGCATCCAACTTCACGCGCCAAAAGCTGAAATGCAACTTTAGCGGGTTCAAGTGAAAAATAAAGCCCATGGCAGGCGAACGGTGCAACGTCTTTCGGCGAAGGGAATGTCAAGCGCAAACTGAATATAGAGGCCGAATTTTTGCTATCCAAGCGAGTCATCGAACACGTTTTGAAACTTTGCTGCGGGGCGCGGGATGTCGGCGCGAGACTTTATCATAGGGTGACGAACAACGATGAGGAGCGCATGCCTATGACAGACGAGCTGGACCCCCAGACTCAACAGCATATTGATGATTCCGCAGACGCCATTGACGACTGCGGCACTTCTACCAGCAGCGATGGCGACATTGATGCCGCTGTCGAGGAGGCTCCTGCCGCCGCAGACGAGGACGCAGACGCAAATGTCGCCGCAGAGCAAGACAAAGTAGAGCAGCTAGAGCAGCAGGACCCGAGCGATGCTGAGCCCAAGGCTGAGAACGCCCCGCAAGCAGCAGGCCCCATCGAGGTATCTTCGGAAGAAGAACTCGATGCTGTCATGGATTCCATGATGGATGCCGTCAAAGCGATGAAAGACGCCGTCGCCGATGCCGATATTGATGCCGAGGAAGAGGAGGCCGCCGAGGCGGCCTCGACCTTTGTGCCCGGCGAGACTCCGGTTGCCGACCAGGGCAGCACCATGCCATCGTTTCTGCAGCTCGAACATCCCACGATTGGCGCGGACGCCGTCGACCCGCATGCAGCGGACTTTTCTGTGATCGAAGGCGGCACCGGCAATATCGCCGCGCCGCAAACTACCGATGTAGACGCCGCTGAAATCGATCGCCCAATCGCCCCGCACGCCCCCGCCGCGAGCCGCGACCTGGGAACTGCCGTCTCGAACACTGCAAACGCCGTGGGCGCCTTTATCGCGCAGGGAGCCTCGGCCATGCGCGAGATGAACGCCGCAAAAAAGGCACTCGCCGATGCCCGCGCCCACCTGGCCGAACTTGAGCAGCGCATTGCCGATCAGGCCGAGGAACTCGAGACGCGGCAGGATATCGCGGGGCGGTACGACCAGATTGTCGCCGACCAGCGCCAGGCAATCGCCACGGCACAAAAGACCGCTGCGGCCGCAGAGATTGACCGCGACGCCCATGCCGCCAAAGCGACTGAGCTCAAGGGCAAGCTCGAGCAAATGAAGGCAGAAGATGACGCAGCCGAGCGTCGCCTGAAGGCTGCACTCGATGCCGTCGAGGCACGCGAGGCGAGTTCACGCGAAACCGGCAACCGCCTGGTTCGTCGGCTCGAAGATTCCAAGCGCATTCGCGACAAAGTGAAGGCCGAGCGCGACGCAGGTGTCGCCGCCGTACAGCAAACTGCCGACGCAACACGTGCGCAGCTCGAAACATTGCGACGCGAGTATGCCGAGCTGCAGCGCAATCCTTCGGCGAACCCCGCCAATTACACCGTGCGCACCAGCGAGCTCTCGATGCAAATCTCCGATGCCGCCGATGCTCTGCGCAAGGCCGAGGAAGACATTCCACGCGTGACCGCCGACCTTGAGCATTCGCTCGCCGCCGCCGAGCAGGCCGTCGAACAGGCACAGGCCCCCATTGCCGATGCCAAGCGCGCACACCAGGCCGTGACGACCGAGGCGGATGCCGCACGCGACGAACTTCAGACGGCCAAGACCGCCGCCGCGACGCGTCAGCGCGAACTGCGCGAGAAAATCGCCGCGCAGGACAAGGCGCGTCGAGAGCAGGAGCAGGCCATCGCCAACGCCCAGGCGGACGCCGCACATGCGCAGTCGATTATCGAACAGGCGACCGAGGTGCACGACCATCCCGAGATCACCGAGTCGCTCGCCGGATCCTTGGCACGCGATAAGGCCGAACACGCCGAAACCGAGCGCGAAGTGGCCCAGCTCGAGGCTACCGAGGACGACGTACGAGAGCGCACCCGCGACTCACGTATCAAATTCACCGGAGCCATCGTCTGCATCATCGCCGTGATTCTGGTGATTATCCTGGTCTGGCTGTTCACGAGCAAGTAAACCAGCCGCCAAAAAACGTCTCAGCTCAGTTGCGGTGAGATAGTTCCTGTTTAGCCCAAAAAAGGCCAATTCAAGAACTATCTCACCGCAACTTTTTGATTGGTGCAAAGGGGTCAGGCTACTTTGCACCAATCTCTTAGCAACCAAAGAAATGCCGATGTTTTGGCAACGACAGCGAGCGGGTCGCATTTGAGACAAGGTGACGTGAAACGAAAGGGCGCTGACCTTCTGGTCGCGCCCTTGAAGTTGAACGTCAGATTGTCCAAATGCGGCCCGCGCAGCGTCGAGCAGTTACGCGGTTCGTAGAACCGCGTAACTAACAAATGAGCATCGCATCGCCAAAGCTGAAGAAGCGGTAACGCTCTTCGATGGCGGCGGCGTAGGCATCCATGATCTGGTCGCGGGTGGCAAGCGCGCTCACAAGCATCATGAGTGTAGAGCGCGGCACGTGGAAGTTCGTGATCAACGCGTCGACCACGTGATAGGTCGAGCCGGGCATAAGGTAGAGCTGCGTTGTCGCGTTCTCGCGCACCACGATGTCGCCGCGGCCGAGCGTGTCGGCCCCGTCCTCGCGGCCCTCAAAATAGCGCGCCGTCACAGCCGGATCGGACACCGGCGCGTCCGCGTCAAACGCGCTCTCGAGCGAGCGCACCGCGGTGGTGCCGACGGCGATCACACGATGACCCTCGGCCTTGGCCTTGTGCACGGCATCGACAACCTCCTGCGACACGTGGTAGCGCTCGGTGTGCATCACGTGCTGCGTGGGGTCGTCCTCCTCCACCAGACGGAAGGTATCGATACCCACCTCGAGCTCGACGGCGGCAAACTTCGCACCCTTGGCCTCGATAGCGGCCATGAGCTCGGGCGTGAAGTGCAGACCCGCCGTAGGAGCGGCAGCCGAGTGCTCCTCCTTCATGGCGTAGACGGTCTGGTACTTCTCGGGATCGCCCTCGTAATCGGTAATGTAGGGCGGCAGCGGCACGTGGCCGGCAGCGTGGATGGCCTCGTCGAGCGTGCGCGGGTCGCCGGCGGCATTGCAACCGGCCGGCTCAAAACGCACCAGACGGCCGCCGCGGCTATCGGTGACAAAGTCGACGACCTCGGCCGTCAGCACCACGGGAGCCCCCTCGGGCGCATGGGCGCCACCGGCGCGATACTCAATATGAGCACCGGGCTTCAGGCGCTTGCCCGGCTTGACCAAGCACTCCCAAACATGGCCCAGCGGATCCACGTCCTCGCGGCGCTTGAGCAGCAGAGTCTCGACCACGCCGCCCGAGCCGGCTTTGCGACCGATCAGGCGAGCCGGCATCACGCGCGTCTGGTTGATGACGAGCACGTCGCCCGGCTCGATATAGTCGATGATGTCGCGGAAGATGCGGTGCTCAACGGTACCGCCGTGCTCCAGCGGCGTTCCCGCCTGGGAGCCCTTGCGATCCACCACCAGAAGGCGGCAGGAGTCGCGCGGCTCGGCAGGAGCTTGGGCAATCAGTTCCTCGGGAAGGTTGTAGTCAAAATCATCGGTACGCATAGACACGTCGGATACTCCTTATATAGCTAAAGTCCGCTCTACATCCTAGCAGGCTGACGTCCCAAATGAACTACTTTTTGGCGGCTTTGCGCTCGTCGCGGATGCGGGCGCGGTCCATGGCCGCCTCGACGGCCGAGAATCGGCAGCCGCAGTAATTCTGCCGATACATACCCAGCTCGCGCGAACGACGTGTCGCCTCGGGGTAATACGGACGAAAATCGCGAATCACCGGAGTGAGACCGCGGGCGGCAGCCAGACGCTCCAACACATCATTGCAGGTTTCGAACAACTGATACGGCGAGACGGCGAGCGTCGTGCCCACAGACTCAAACCCGCGTTCCTGGGCCACACGACATGCCTCGGCCAAGCGCAGGGCATAGCACGCGCGACAGCGACGGGGTCGATCGGCGCCCAGCGGGGCCACGCCGGCCTCCCAGCGCTCCCGGTCCTCCCCCGCCTCGATAAGCTCGATGTCGCCATCGGCACACCACCGGCGCAGCTCGTCCAAACGCCGCTGCCATTCATCGTGCGGCTGAATATTGGGGTTGGTCCAGCAGATTGTGGGCTCAAACCCTTCCTCGCGCAGCAGACGGACCGGCTCAAGAGAGCACGGCGCACAGCAGGCGTGCAACAACAACGGCTTCATCGACATCTCCTCACCCGAAAAAGCGCACGCCGAAGGACGTGTCCTCGCAGGCGACAATGCGGCGGTCGCGCAAAATGGTCCGCACGTAATACCAATCGCCCACGCAACCCGATAAATGCAAGCCGGTCGCCAGGTAGCACAGCAGCGGATAGCCCGAAAACGCAAACCCCAGGGCAAACGCCGACGTCACAACAACCGTCGGCGCCAGGCAAACCACCATGTACCGCCGGCGCGAATACACAACGCCCTCGGCGCAGGCATAGATCATCGCCGTCTCGCGATTCGCCCCAAAGGTCACCTGCGCGCCCGCAGGCGCCAGCAGCTTAAAAAACACACCGTGCACCAGCTCGTGCACGGCGAACGACGCCATTGAGATCGCAGCCAAGCCGACTATCCATCCCAAGACGGCCATCCAGCCGCCCGCGTCAGCCGCATCCAAGTCCGCAGGCCCGCCCAGCAGCATAAACACCGGCACCAGACACACGGCAAATGCGCCAAGCACGGCCATCCCCCACACAAAGCAGGCGTGCAGAAAATCCTCGTCCTCAAACGCATGTATGTTGGAAATCTCATTCATAGCATCTTAGGATAGCGCCCCTGCCACGCACCCGCCCGCATGTGCGATAATGTCGAACGATATGCACGAATTGACCACCGCGCCGCCGAGCCCCGCGCCCGGCCGCGCCCTCACCATATGCGAAGGAGTCCCATGGCATCCAAATACTCCATGAACGACCGTCCCAGCTGGCCTCGCCGCGCCATCGTTACCGCCGGCGAGCCCTACGGCAACAAGGGCCTTCACTTTGGCCACGTTGGCGGCGTCTTTGTCCCTGCCGACTTCTTCGCCCGCTTCCTGCGCGACCGCCTGGGCCGCGAGAACGTCATCTTCACCTCGGGCACCGACTGCTATGGCTCGCCCATCATGGAGAGCTACCGCAAGCTCAAGGAGAACGAGGGCTACGACAAGTCCATTAGCGAGTATGTCGAGTCCAATCACTCCCGCCAGGCCGCGACCCTCAACAACTACAACATCAGCTGTGACATCTACGGCGGCTCGGGCCTTGAGCCGGCTGCGCAGATTCACAACGAGGTGACCACCGAGATTATCGAGCGTCTGCACGAGCAGGGCACCATCTCCAAGCGCTCCACGCTGCAGTTCTACGATGCCAAGGCCGGCACGTTCCTCAACGGCCGTCAGGTGATCGGCCGCTGCCCCATCCAGGGCTGCAAGTCCGAGAAAGCCTACGCCGACGAGTGCGACCTGGGTCACCAGTTTGAGCCCGAGGAGCTCATCGCGCCCAAGAGCCAGCTCACCGGCGAGGTGCCCGAGCTGCGCCCGGTCGACAACCTCTACTTTGACCTGCCGGCCTACCTCGACTTTATGAAGACCTACACCGCCAAGCTCGCCCAGAACCCGCAGGTTCGCTCCGTGGTCTCCAAGACCATGGAGGAGTGGCTGCTGCCGGCCCAGCTCTACATCCAGAACAAGTTCCGCGAGGCCTTCGATGCCGTCGAGGATCAGCTTCCCGAGCACACCGTGCTGGAGCCCGAGGGCAACAAGAGCAGCTTTACCGTCACCTTCCCCAGCTGGAAGGAGCGCGACGATGCCCACGCGGTGCTCGCCAACGGCGGCGTGCGCTTCCGCAGCGGCAAGGCGCTCGTACCCTTCCGCATCACCGGCAACATCGACTGGGGCGTTCCGGTGCCCGAGGTCGATGGCGTCTCCGACGTCACCTGCTGGTGCTGGCCCGAGAGCCTGTGGGCTCCCATCAGCTATACGCGCACCGTGCTCGCACGCGATGCCAAGGCCGCCGGCGTGACCGAGGGCGTCGCCGCCCAGGATGCCGCCCTCATGGGCGAGCCCGCCGCCGATTCCACGCAGGTCCCCGCGCCCACCTACCAGCACAGCTCGCTCGACTGGCGCGACTGGTGGTGCTCGGATGACGCACAAATCTACCAGTTCATTGGCCAGGACAACATCTACTTCTATTGCATCGCGCAGACCGCCATGTGGGAGGCCCTGGGTTGGAACCTCACGCAGAGCACCGTCAGCGCCTGCTACCACCTGCTCTACATGGGCAAAAAGGCAAGCTCGTCCTCGCAGACGCCTCCCCCGCCGGCAGACGACCTGCTCAACCACTACACTTGCGAGCAGATGCGCGCGCACTGGCTGTCGCTCGGCCTGTCCGAGAAGCCGGTGAGCTTTAGCCCCAAGGCATACGACACCCGCGTGACCGGCAAGGACAAGGACGGCAACGAGGTGCACGCCTGCGACGACAAGCGCGTCATCGATCCGGCCCTTAAGGAAAGCGCCCTTTTGACCGGCGTCTTCAACCGCCTGGCCCGCAGCTGCTTCTACGGCGTCGCCGTCAAGGAGGGCGACGAGAGCCCCTATCGCAACGGTTGCATCCCCGCCGGCGCCGCCTCGGCCACCGTGGTGGAGGCCGCCGAGCAGGCCGCCCTCGCGTTTGAGCAGGCCATGTACAAGTTCGAGACGCACCGCGCGCTCGCTGTGTGCGACGACTACCTGCGCGCCGCCAACAAGCGCTGGAGCGACGCCTCCAAGGCTGCCAACAAGCTTGAGGGCGAGCAAGCCAATACCGCGATGACGCAGGCCCTCGTCGACGCCTTCACCGAGCTGCGCGTGGCGACCGTGCTCATGCACGGCATCGTGCCGGCCGGCTGCGAGCTCATTTGCGAGTACTTCGACGTCGACCCCGTCGCCTTCTTTAGCTGGGACAACATATTTGCCTCCACGGACGAGTTCGTGGAAAGCCTGGGCGAGAAGCCCGGCGAGCACCGCGTGAAGCCGCTGCCCCCGCGCTTCGACTTCTTCAGCAAGCACGAGAGCCAGTACTAAAGCACGCCAGCAGCGGCGTGCCCGGAAAGTAGTCAATTTGGGACGGGAAGGAAAGACGGATGTCCAAGCCGCGTCGTCGTAAGCAGAAAAAGCAGGTTAAGCCCGAGCTCAAGCTTAGGCAGTTTGCCTCCACCGAGCTTTCCGACCAGCTTGCCGCCCTTCCCTGCGCCGCCGACCTGCCGCGCTTTATGGTCGACACGGTCGCCGGCGCCTATGCGCCCGCCGATGCCGAGCTCATGATCGAGGGCTTCGGCGCCGCGGTCACACGCTCGGTCACACTGCGCGCCAACACGCTCAAGGCAACCACCGAGGACATCGCTGCGGCGCTCGATGCCGCTGGCATCGCCCACAACCCCGTCGCCTGGTACCCGGACGCCTTTATCCTGCCCGAGGCCCAGGTTTCCGATCTGTGGGATCTCGACATCTACCGCGACGGCAAGATCTATCTGCAGAGCCTGTCGTCCATGATGCCGCCGTTGGTCCTGGGCGCCCAGGCAGGCGAGGACATCCTGGACATGTGCGCAGCCCCTGGCGGCAAGACGACGCAGATCGCCGCCCTCACCCAGGGCCAGGCACACCTCACGGCCTGCGAGATGAGCATTCCCCGCGCCGAAAAGCTTGAGTCCAACCTCCACCGCCAAGGTGCCAAAAACGTGCCCGTCATGCGCATCGACGCACGCGAGCTCGACGAGTTCTTCCGCTTTGACCGCATCCTGCTCGACGCTCCCTGCACCGGCACGGGCACCGTCATCAGTGGCAACGAGAAAAGCCTGCGCGGCCTCACCGAGCAGTTGCTGAGCAAGTGCGCCCGCTCGCAGCGAGCACTTCTGGACCGCGCCATGGGTGCCCTCAAACCGGGCGGCACGCTCGTCTATTCGACCTGTTCGATCTTGCCGCAGGAAAACGAGGACGCCCTGCAAGAGGCCCTCGACAAGCATATGGACTGCGAGCTCATCCCCCTCGACGGCACGCCAAGCGAAAGTGAAGCACGACGCACCCAGGAAGCTGGTGAGGAGCCGCGCATCGAGTCCAACGCTCTGACCGAAGCCATTGCCGCGGGTCAGGTATCGGCCATCGCCAACGGCCTGCCCGGCACGCTCACCATTCCGCCTAGCCGCGACTTTGAGGGCTTCTACATTGCCCTGATCCGAAAACGCAGCTAGCGCACGGATCCAAAACTCAACAAGCTATTTCTGTGCGCGTTTGCCCTGCTGGTCGCGATGCTGTTTAAGCATCGCGCGCTCCTTGCGCTCGGCCCTTTTGCCCTTAATGGCCGTGACCACAAAGTAGATGACCGCGGCGGCAACGATTGCGCCCACACACAGGCCAATCGAGCCTAACATTGCCGAAAATTCCATACCGCGTCACCTCTCTTTTAAACGGGACTTTCAAGATAGCACCTCGATCCCCGCCACCACAGCTCCTTCACGTTCGCCTGCCCTTCGGTCTAACGGATGGCGCGGCGGGGAAAAATCAACTCGTCAAACGATTTAGCATTCGCAATTCCGGCTGCATCGCGCCGGCCATCATCACACAGAATCGAGTCTCCATGGACACCCTCAACGACCTAAACGAGCGCGTCGACGCCTTTGTCGGCACCAGCTCCTTCGACACGCCTGCCGCGGCAAACGACCACGCTCCCATCGATGTGCCCGCCGAGGTTCACGAGGACGTCGTCGCCTCGGTCGATTTTTCCGAGGTCGAGCTCGCAGACGAGTTCGCCGAGCCCCAGGTAGCCGTGACCCCCAACGGACTGCTCCCCATGGAGCCGTTGCCCATCGACGGGCGTTTGCGCAAGGCGGCCCTTCGCATGCCCGACGAGATCGAGGAGGCCAGCGGCTTTACGCTCTTCGGCCGTCGCATCAAATCGCTCATCTACACCACCGACGTTGCTGTCATCCGCAACTCCAATGCCGATGCCGTCTTTGCCGTTTACCCCTTCACGCCCCAGCCGGCCATTACACAGGCGCTGCTGACCGTCGCCGAGTGCCCGGTCTTTGTAGGCGTGGGCGGCGGAACTACGACTGGTAAGCGCTCCGTGCAGATGGCAGCCGTCTCCGAGATGCAGGGCGCGGCGGGCTGCGTGGTCAACTCCCCCGCTACTGCCGAGATGGTCGAGCACATCACCAACATCGCCGACATCCCCGTCATCGCCACGGTCGTTCGCTGCGACGACGATGCCCACGCCAAGGTGCGCGCTGGAGCCAAGATTCTCAACATCGCCGCCGGCAAGAACACGCCCCAGGTCCTACGCGAGCTGCGCGAGCACTATCCCAACCTGCCGCTCATCGCGCCGGGCGGCAAGACGCCCGAGAGCATTCGCGAGACCATCGCCGCCGGCGCCAACGCCATCATCTGGACGCCGCCTTCGGCCCAGCAGCTACAGACCGACATGATGCAGCGTTATCGCAAGATGAAGGAAGACGCCACACCTGTCATCTCGCGCGACGATGTGCCCATTATCGACCAGGTCGCCGCCGCCGAAGTCAGCCAGGTCGAGAACATGAATCCCGACGTGCCGATTCCCGACGAAGTCATCGAGCGCGTCGCTTCGATCCACGAGCGCGTCGAGGAGCATCGCGCCAATCGCGGCCTCAAGCCGTCACTGCACGGCTTTTTCTTCCGCGGAAAGAAACGCTAGCCGCAACAGCAAGGCCCGCCCCACAAACGTGAGACGGGCCGTTTTCGTTTGAGCAATCATGCAGCAACGTGATGGGGCAAATTAATCCACGCGCTTGTCGCCCATAAAGAAGAGCGCCACCGTACCAGGTCCGGTGTGCGAACCAATCAGAGTACCGATGTCATTGATCTCAATCTTGCCTTTAAGCTGCGGAACCTGTTCCTCAATCAGCGCCGCAACTGCCTCGGCATCCTCGCGGCACGCCGACTGCGACATGATGCACTTACCCGAATAATCCGGACCGTCCTGCACGTGTGCCACCATGGTCTTAGCCATCTCGGAAATCGCTCGCTTCTTGGTGCGAATCTTCTCACGCGGTGCCAGCTTACCGTCGCAATCGACCGTCATAAGCGGGCAAATCTTGAGCGCCGTGCCGATGATCGCGCTCGCGGCCGAAATGCGACCGCCGCGCAGGTAGCTCGACAGATCGGTCGAGAAGAACCAGTGGTGCAGGTTGAGTTTATGCTCCTCAATCCAAGCGGCCGTCTCGTCGAGTGAAGCCCCGCTATCGCGCACGTCGGCGGCATATTCCAGCAACAGGCCAAAGCCCGAAGACGCCCCCAGCGAATCGATGACGCGCACCTTGCCGCCCTGGGGATAGCGATCCGCGAGCATCTGCGCCGCGACGCAGGCCGATCCATACGTGCCCGAAATACCCGACGACAACGTCAGGTGCAGCACGTCTTTACCCTCGGCAACAAACGGCTCCCAAAACTCCTCGTACTCGCCCACGCTCACCTGAGACGTCTTGGGCATGGCGCCCGCGGCAATCTGGGCAAAAAACTCGTCCGGCGTAATCGACTGATACAGATCGTCCGTATAGACAGCATCGTCGATCTCGTAATGAAAACACACGACAGGGATATTGCGCGATTCAAAGAACTCCCGAGTTCGGTCGGCGGCAGATTCACAGGTCAGGACAAAATCACTCATATGAGGCTCCTTACTCATTGCTGCGCAAATTATCGCACAGTGAGCCTACATGCGGTACATATGTCCACTATTTACCAAATCGAACCAAACATAGTGAACATCTTTACCACCATCGTCTCCACCGGCCCCACGCATAAATATCTGAAAAAACACCCTCTGTCGTCTCCACCCAACCGCCATATCTACCTCAACTAAATCGATTTACCAAACCGTTCAGCCGACAATTCAGCCGCTGGCGCAAAATCGAAACAAAAGCGGCGCATACTGGTAAACGTTTGACGCTGTTTATCAGTTTTACCAGCCCCATCGGAAGGTGTTTCATGGTCGCATTCGATCGCAACCCGCAAGACTTCAAGTATCTGCGCCTGCTTTCGAGACAGTTCCCCACCGAACAATCCGCGTTTACCGAGATCATCAATCTCTCGGCCATCCTCAACCTGCCCAAAGGCACCGAGCATTTTATGAGCGACGTGCACGGCGAGTACGAAGCCTTTATGCATATCCTCAACAACTGCTCGGGCGTCGTGCGCGAGCATGTCGACGAGATTTTTGGCGACACGCTCACCTTTGACGAAAAGGGCGAGCTGTGCACGCTCATCTACTACCCGCACGAGAAGATCGAGCTGGTCCGCAGCCAGCGCGAGGACTCGCCCACCTGGTACAAGACGATGCTTGACCAGCTCATCATGGTCGCTCGCTCACTTTCAAGCCGCTACACGCGCTCCAAGGTGCGTAAGGCCATCCCGCGCGACTACGCCTACATCATCGACGAGTTGTTGCACACGCACCCGGACGAGAACAACTATCGCGTGCGCTATCACGAGCGCATCGTGGAGTCCATCCTGGAGACCGCCAGCGCCGACGACTTTATCGAGTCGCTCGCCTCGCTCATCAAGCGCCTGGCCGTCGACCACCTGCACCTGGTGGGCGACATCTTCGACCGCGGCGGCGGCGCGGCCAAGATTATGGACCGTCTGCTCACCTACCATTCACTCGACATCCAGTGGGGCAACCACGACCTGCTGTGGATGGGCGCTGCAGCCGGTGAGCCCGCCTGCATCGCCACGGTGTTGCGCAACAACCTACGCTACGACAACTACGAGATCCTGGAGAACGACTACGGCATCTCGCTGCGTGAGCTTGTCGCCTTTGCCGATGCCACCTACACCGCCGGTGAGTCCATCACCCCGCTGATCAAGGCCATCAACGTGCTGCTCTTTAAGCTCGAGGGCCAGATTATCCAGCACCACCCCGAGTTCGATATGACCGACCGCCTGTTACTTGACAAGATCGACCACGACACCGGCGCGGTCACGCTCGCCGACGGCAGCGTGTGGCCGCTCACGACCAACGACTTCCCCACCGTCGACCCGGCGGACCCCTACACGCTCACGTCTCAGGAGCAGCACATCATCGACAAGCTCGTGTCCGAGTTTGTCACCGCCGATCACCTGCATCGCCATATCGATTTCCTCTACACCCACGGCTCGATGTACAAGGTCGCCAACGGCAACCTGCTCTTCCACGGCTGCGTTCCGCTCAACGAAGACGGCACCTTTAGCAGCATGAACTGCCTGGGCACCTGGCACGCTGGCCGCGATTATCTCGATTTTTGCGACCACATCGCCCGCCGCGCGTGGCGCGTGGGCGACCGCGATGCCCTCGACTGGATGTGGTACCTGTGGATTGGCTTCAATTCACCCGCAAGCGGACGCCTGGTGCGTACCTTTGAGCGCGCCTATATCGCCGATAAGAGCACCTGGGTCGAGCCGATGGACCCGTACTTTACGCTTACCAAGTCGCCCTCGGTCTGCGACGACATCATGCGCGAGTTTGGCGTCGCGCCCATGGCATGCTCGCCGACCGGCCACATCATCAACGGCCACACGCCCGTTAAAACCACCAAGGGCGAGCAGCCCATCCGCGCCGAGGGCAAGCTGCTGGTCATCGATGGCGGCTTCTGCCGCGCTTACCATCCCAAGACGGGTATCGCCGGCTATACGCTCATCTCGAGCTCGCGCGGCTGCCGCCTCAAGTCGCACCGGGCCTTTACGACGGTTGCCGAGGCACTCACGCGCAACGTGGACATCGAAAGCGAGACCAACCGTTTTGACCAAGCGGACCGTCGCCGCATGGTGAGCGACACCGATACTGGCGCCAAGATCCGTAGCCAAATCCAAGACCTGCGTCAGCTGCTCGATGCGTATAGAAACGGTGCTATCGAGGAGCGCGCCTAGCACCACCCGCGGGGATTGGCTAAACTTGCTGAGTTTGTCATCCCCGCGGCGCTTCGGCGCCAGCTTAAGGCAGGTACCATGCAAAAGCTCCTTGCGCAGATCATGAAATTTGGCGTCGTCGGTGTCATTGCCACGGTTATCGACTTTGGCATTATGAATCTGCTCCACTACGGTCTGGGCCTCAACATCCTAATCGCCAACACCAGCGGCTTTATCATCTCACTCATCTTTAACTACCTCGCAAGCATGAAGTACGTGTTTGCGCACAAGGAAGGCATGAGCCGCCGCCGCGAGTTCATCATCTTTGTCGTGCTGTCCGTGATCGGTTTGGTGCTCAACGACGGCATCGTGCTGGCGCTCAACGCCGGCCTGGGACTCGAGGCCAATATCGCCAAGATCTGCGCCACCGCGCTTGTCATGGTCTACAACTTTGTGACCCGAAAAATCTTCCTGGAGGGCGACGAGACAAAATAGCTCGAAACCCCTGCAGCATTACGGCGCCCACGGACGACGTGCACTCAGCGCAGTATCGTCCGTGGGTGCCGCTCGTTTACGGGCAAATTTTCAACGTTTGCGGATTAGCTCTTGAAAATTTGGCGAGTTCATATAGTTCTTGGCAAAGACCTTACGTTTCCCTTGTAAAAGCTCTAAAGTATCCTCTGCTCGATTCATCAACGCATTGGATGTGATTACGTGCGCAAGGCGCTGGCACAACCTCATACCAAGCAGTTCCTCAAGTTTGCTGTCGTGGGTCTTATCTCCTTTGGCATCGACTGGGGCATGCTCATTGCGCTCGTCGAGCTGTTCCACCTCGACTTTTTGATGAGCACCACGGTTTCGTTTATCACGTCCGTCGTGGTCAACTACTGGCTCAGCATGAAGTACGTGTTCGACCACCGCGAAGGCATGAGCCGCAAGCGCGAGTTCACGATCTTCACCATCCTGTCGGTGATCGGCCTGGGCCTCAACGACCTGTATATGTTTGTGGGCGTCACGTTTTTGAGCATCGGCTACCAAGCCATGAAGGCCATCGCCACGTTCCTCGTCACCTGGTACAACTACTTCAGCCGCCGCTTCTTCCTCGAGGGCGCACGGTCATAGTCGATTCACTATTTGCTTGAATGTATAACCGGTTGGAATTCCCATTCCAACCGGTTTTTTGTTTGCCGAGAGACCCGGCGACCCAGTCCCATTCGCACGAAAAACGGGCGGCCCGGATGTTTGTCCGAACCGCCCGTTTGGTGCGATATGTCGAGGTCCCTAGCCTGTAACGTAATACCAGACCACGTTGTCGCCATTGGAGAGAACGTAGTTACTGCAGGCCGTCATGGGTTGTGAGCCATTAACGGAATAACACCAGCCACTAGTGCCGCCGTGTTCATACTCGGCAAGCCCACCAATTGCCTTCACGTATACGCCGTGATAAAGAGGCGAGTTTTCGGCATTAACAGAAAGGCCCAGCGCGCACAGGGCATCGTAGACGGTAGCGCCTTCGTTAAAGGTAAAGGTGCCACCAGAGGACACAGGATTGCCCACGGCGCTCGATGTGACCGAAACCGTCACCGTAACGTAGTTGGACTCCTGTGAGCCGCTCTGGCCGCCCGAGGAGGCGTTTCCACCATTAGAGGATGAGGCTCCATTAGACGACTGGCCACCGCCCGAAGAAGCACCACCAGACACCTCGGAAGTATCGCCGGCGCCCGTATTCTGGGCAGCGGATTTATCGCCAGACTTCTTGCCGTCCTGGTCCTCGGACTTCTTGCTATCCGAGTTTTTGTCTGATTCCTTGTCCGAAGACTCGGAATCGTCCTTGCCGTCGTTCGAACCCTTGGACTCGTCTTTTGCGTCATTCGATGACTTGGAATCCTTGGAACTGGCCTCGCCCGAAGCGGCAGACGAGCCAGACCCCTTGGTGTCCTTGGCGACGACGCTCTCCCCCGTCACGGTCTGAACGATCCAGTCAATGGACCAGGCGCCGCTCTCGGAAGGATGGACGAAGCCCAGCGAGACGACGATCAGAATGGTGCACGCGGCAGCAAGAACGCCAAGGAGCGCCTTGCGACGAGAGGCGGACGCCGCCGAAGCGGCGCCCTTTTGCTTTGGATCATCGAGCTGGATAAACGAGGAGTCGGGCTGTTGCCCGCTGGTCTCCTTGGGCTTATCGGGCATTACCGTCACCCTTGCCGCGCTTGGTCAGCACGAAGACGGCGATGAGCGCGAGGCCAATCACGCCGGCGGCGATGCCAACGATGGCGAGCGGATTGGTGCCAGTCTCCTGCTCGGAAGCACTAGAGGACTTCTTAGCAGTGGTCGTGGAAACAGCACCCGTATCGGACTTGGAATCGGACTTCTTGTCGGACTTCTTGTCGGACTTGCCGTCCTTCCTGTCAGACTTCCTGTCAGACTTCTTGTCAGACTTCTTCTCGTCCTTCTTATCGGACTTATCGGAGTCCTTCTTGTCGGACTTGTTGTCCCTGGTCTCGGTCTTGGTCGACACCGTCGTCTTGGTCACCGGCTTCTGGCCCGGGGCAATAGCGCCGCCCTTCGAGCCGGAGCCAGAACCAGCGCCAGCGCCAGTGCCGGAACCAGTACCGGTACTAGAACCGCCGCCGCCATTCGAACCAACGCCGCCATTGCCGCCATTGGAGCCTGAACCGCCATTACCGCCAGGGTTAACGGCATTCTTGGTCCACTTGGCATACAACGTCAGGTCGGCCGTCACCGGCGTACTGAAGTCGTACGCCTGCGTGCAAGGCTCATCGGTATACCAACCGCCGAAAGTGTAGCCATCGCGCATCGGATCGGCCGGCTTGACCAGCTTGCCATCGGACGTAGCAACAAACTTAGTGTCGCAAGCAGACCCGCCGTTGGAATTAAAGGCAACCGTCCAAGACTCAACGGCCCCAAGCTTGAACAGCGTGCCCGAGTCATTGATGTAGTAGAGATTGCCAGAAGCATCGGCAATGACCGGAGAGTCACAGTACTGGTAATGGCCAGCCGCATCATAAATCTGCGTCGCCTCTGCATCGCCGAGCGTATAGCGATACACCCCACCACCAGCAGAGTAGCTGACGTAGTCCTTGCTATCCGCGCTGTTAACGGTGAAGTACACATAGGTTTTGCCGCCCTGAACACTCACCAGCGGAGTAGCAGCAATACCGTTAAATCCGGCCGGTAGTTCTTTACCGTCAGCAGCGGTGACCATCGTGGTCTTACCGGTCTTCAGATTATAGAGAACCAGAGCAGATCCAGTAGCCGTCTGCCCACCGACAATCAAGTTGTCGCCAGACACCGCCGGGGCGCTCATGTTATTCGTAAGACCCAGGTCGACCGTCTTCTGCTCGCTCAGCACGCCCTTCGCCGAAAGCGAAATCACATGGAGCTTTCCGTCGTGCGTCATCTGATAGAAGGTCGAGCCATTGGACGGATCGGCGACGCAGTCAGCGTTCGCAAGGACGCCGAGCTTCATGGTCGAAACGACATCACCCGTTGCCTTATCAATGCACTTAAGCGTACCTGCGCTCGTGGGGACGATGGCGTACTTATCCGTCAGGGCAGCGCCAGTCCAATAATAGCCCTCAGCTGCGTCGATGTTCTGCCAAGAGACTTCGCCTGTGGCGATCTTGATGCGCGTAAAGGAACCGTTGACGTATTTCTTCCCATCAGCCGTGCCTACATAGACGTACTCGCCGTCCGAAACGACGGTGCAGGAGCTCTGCGTCAAGTCCGTCAAACCAGGCGTCAGCCACTTGCAGATCAGCTTGTCTGCAGTAATCGCCTGGACCGCACCGCCGTTGAGCGGAACGATGATAAGGCCATTGGTATAGATCGGACGAGAGGTATAGCTCACCTTGGAGGCAAGCGGCGCAGAGGCAACCTTTTTGCCCGTGGACGAATCGATCTTAATGAGCTCGTTCTCGGTCGCGATGTACACAAAGCCGTTAGCAATGACAGGCTCGCTGCAGTTGGCATACTGCTGACCAGACTCGACCTTCCAATCGAAGGCCCACTTAAGACCGGCGGCCTGCGCAGGCGTCTTGGCATCCGTTACGGTCGAACCGTTGCCACTGTTGCCGTAGCCGGCCCACTCGGCATCCCAATCAGGAGTCGTCGCGCTCGGATCCACGACAATCTTGTCGGGATCGGGCATGGGCGAATTATCGGTGGTATAGGCAAGTGTGACCTTATCGCCGCTCTGGAGCGTAATCTGATTGGCACAGAGTAAGGAGGGCTCTCCGTTGATATACAGATGCCAGTATTTACCGGTCGCACCATCCCAGCCGTACGGCTTGTGATCGAACGGCGAAGTAATGGAATTAAGGAACCAGTACTCACCACTCTGGGAGCCTTTGTACGCAACGCCCTTGGCCTTCAGAACCGTCTCAATAAGGTTCTGGGCAGTAGAGCCTTCAGGCAGAGAAACATTGCTTGCCGTGCCCCAACGCGTATTGTTCCCGTTGACATCGGGACCGATAACATCGGCGGATCCAAGCACCTGACCGGGGAGGGCATCGGCGTCAGCACCATACATAAAGGTGACGGCGTCACCCTCCTGGAGCTTGTAGGCACCGGCGCCAACGTCGGCGAACTTGCCATTTACGTAGAAGCGCCAATAGCTCTTGGTCGCAGCATCATAGCCACAATAGGACTTACCATCGAAGGGCGAATAAATGCCGTTGAGGAACCAGCCCCAAGACGATTCGCCAGCATCGAGAGTAAGGCCGGTCTGCTCAAGGAGATCCTTGGCAGTAGAGCCTGCCTTGAGACTCGTCTGGCCCGTCGAAGCCCAAATCTGCTGCTTGCCGTCCTTGTCCTTACCAAGCACCTGAACGGAAGCATGAACGGAATCAGAGGGCAGCTGGTCGCCCCAGCCACCGTAGAACCACGTGACGGTATCGCCAACATGGATGGTGACATTGTCCGCCGTATAGTCACTCGACTTGCCGTTGATGAACAGCTGCCAATAGGTCGAATAATCTTGGGGCGTACCCAGTTCAACACCGTTGTACTTAAGGCTCAGAATGAAGGAGCCCGCAGCAACGGCGTCAATGTCGTTCGCCTCAAGCGCGACCTTCGTAAGGTCAAGTGCGCTCGAGCCGGACGTCACCACATACTGCGCGTTATCGACCCAGGTCTGAGTCTTGCCCTGGGCATCGCGACCAATGACGGTCACATTTGCGGCAACCTGGTCCTTAACGACAGGGGACGAGCTACCAGCCGTATAGGCAAACTCAATCTTCTGCCCCTGGGTGAGCTTGACGCTGCTCGCGCCAACCGAGGAAGACGCGCCGTCGACGAACAGCTGCCAGTAGGCATAGGTCGTGGGATCGTAGGCAAGCGTGCGGCCATCGCTCGGGGATGTGATGCTTTCGAGGTAGAAACCGTATGCCGTGTTCGGATCGTACTTCGCCTTGAAGCCCGTCTTCTCCTGCAGCTTAATGAAGGCATCCGCAGCCGTCGCGCCCTCGTCGAGCTTGAGCTGCGTAGGTGCCACCCAGGTCTGAGCCTTGCCGTCGGCATCGGTGCCGATAATCGAGAACGAGACCTCGACTTGCTTCTTGGCGACATCGCCGGTTTCTGTCGGGTTCTCTGTCTGGACGGCAGCCGCGGCGGCAGATCCTGCTTGGCCAGCGGATGCCGTCGAAGACTGCTCGCTCGTGGCAGGGCTCTCCCCCGTCGTCGAGCCTTCGTCGCCAGTTGCTGCCTCTGTTGTGGCGGCACCAGCTGCAGGCGCGCCCTCGGAATCCGAAACCTCGGCCTTGCCCTGGTCGGCAGCACCGTCCGCGGCCCCCGTGCCCTCACTCGGCGTCGCAGCCTGAGCCACAGCCTCGGCAATGCCCTCGGCGCCCTCGGCCCACAGCTGAGCCGGCGTGGTGCCAAAGGCCATCGCGAAGGCCAGGAATGCCACCAGGCCGCGCTTGGCTACACCGCGTGCAATCGCGCCACGGCGATGCAACGAGGCGCGCTCGCGCTCGTCCTCAAACATATCCAATTGTCCCCCATTGTCTGTACTTGGAGCGTTGCCTTGAGGCTGCCCCACGTCATCGCGCATGTTGCGCTCGAGTTCCCCCATCGGGGTCCTCCTTCCCTCCAGAGCCCTATGCACACCGGCGGCATACGCCGCGGCAACGTGCAAGATGGGAGGCGATCCGACTTAACCTTAACGGCTCAGGCGCGCCGTCCGATCTGCGACGCGAACATCCCGAGCCAAGAGGAATTACGGTTACTGGTACAGCCGGGGACTTGCACCCCGATTCTCCCAAACGCGCAGGAAAACCGCGCATTCGTGCGTCTCCGCACCACCATCTAGGCCATCGATTATTACCGTCAAAATGGTATCACGCAAAAGGGCCTCGCACGCAGGCGAAGCCCAAGGTAAAAGCTATTGTTTGCGATAGGAAAATGCGGTGACGGCCGCAGCCTCTAGTGCTTGCCGCCGTGACTATTGAGCCAGATATTGCGGCCCAGCATAAGCGCCAGCACCAGCGCGCTCACGTAGCCCATAAAGCCAATGACCGGGATACCAAACACAACCGGCTCGATGCGAGCGTAGTACACCACCGACGAACCGATAAACAGACCGGCGATCACAATTGCCATCGACATGCGGTCGATAATCCCACCTAGCTGTCGCAGCGCCTTATCGCTGCTCATGATCTGCGTGTTCACCTTAAGCTGGCCGCGTGTGAGCATGCGCGAAGCCAAGCCCAGATACTCGGCCGCCTCGAGCGAGCCCTTCGCCGCGCGATAACTGCTCGCTGCAAAGTCGCGGCTCATCTCGCGCATGCGGGCGTAGGTGCTCTTCTCGTTTTTGATGTGCGTCTGGATGATCTGGATCATGTTGACGTTAGGCATGTACTCGGTCAACAGGCCCTCGAGCGTCACCATGCCGCGGGCGAACATTGTCACCACGCTCGGCAGCTCAACGTCATTTTTGCGCGCGAGGTTTAACAGCGAGGTCAAAAACTCGCCGATATCCAAGTCTTTAAGGTCAAGGCCCGCAAAGTCAGCCACGATAAAGTCCAAATCGGACAAAAAGGCCGAATGATCGAGCTCAGCCGAGTCGCCGCGCGTCACGGCAAAGCGCATGAGCGAATCCTTGAGCTTGGGCACGTCACCCTCGGCCACGGCAAAAATCATGTCCTTGACGATACCGCGATCGTGACTCGACATGCGTCCGACCATGCCCAAGTCGATAAAGTAAACGATGCCGTCCTTGAGGATGATGTTTCCCGCATGCGGGTCGGCATGGAAAAAGCCGTCGTCGAGCACCTGCGTCGAATAGTCCTCGACGATTGCGGCACCGATCTTTTCCAAGTCATAGCCCTCGGACACTAAGCGTTCAGGATCGGCGATCGAAATGCCGTCGACGTAATCCATGACCACCACGTGCTCGGTGCACAGGTCCAGATAGGATTTAGGGCACGTCACGCCATGAACGCTCTTATGGAACTCGTAGAAGTCGTTGAGGTTTTTGGCCTCGGCCAAAAAGTTGGTCTCCTCGCGAAACGAGGTCCACAGCTCCTCGACTACGCCGTGCAGGTCAACGAATTGATCGGTATTGACGAACTTGGAAACGATACGCACCACCGAGCGGATGATATCGATGTCCTGTGCCATAACCTGCTGCGCACCGGGGCGCTGCACCTTGACGGCCACGTCCTCGCCCGTCACCAGACGAGCGCGGTGCACCTGCGCGAGCGATGCGCTACCAAGCGGATTGGGGTCGATCGCATCGAACATCTCCCCCAGGCGCAGGCCGTATTCCTCTTCCAAGCAGCGGAGCACTACCTCGTACGGCACCGGCTCCACGTCGGAGCGCAAGCGGCGCAGCTCATCGCAAAAGCGTTGCGGCAGAATCTCGGACCGGTTGGCCAGAATCTGCCCCATCTTGACGAACATGGGGCCGAGTTCCTCGAGCAGGCGGCGCAAACGAACCGGCGTGAGGTTATCCCACACGCGGTACTTTTTAACCAGGCGAACAATCTGCCCGATACGCTCGCGGCGACCCGCCGGCGTGAGCTGGTATTCCTCGTCCGGCGCCATCGCGTCGGGCTCCTCGGGCACCATATCGACAGCGCGCGGCTTCTTGCGAGCGCCCGAGACGGCGGCGTCGACCTCATCGACAACCGCCGCCTCGTCACCCAGGGGATCTAGTTTGTTGTAATCGGTGGTGGAATCTGCCATCTGCGCTGCTACTCGGCCTCTTCGGTATCCTTCGCATCGTCGGGCTCAACGGACTCGACGGGCACCGAGGTCACGTTGTCCTCGACCGAATCGACGATGTCGCGCACGTGGGCCAGGAAGGCCGTGCGCTCGGACGCGGTCATAACGCGGACGCGAGCAAGGATGAGCTCATCGAGCACGCGCTGGGCCGCGGTCTCGCCCTGCATGCCCAGACGCTCGGTCAGATCGGAGATGGTACCGCCGGCCTGCTCGAACATGTCGGACACACTGCGGGCGATATCGGGAGCGCCGGCGTCCTTGCGAACCTGCTCGCCCTTGGTATTAAGGTCGTCGAGAACCTTCTTGCCGCCTTCGACAGCAACGGCGGCAGCGCCAAAGCCCACGTTAATGGCGCCGTTAACAAGCTGATCGAGTTTCATAACCATGGTTGTCTCCAATCACAAACAACTGCATTGGCGTTCTTGTACCCAAGATTGAGCGAAAGCGACAAAGCGTTTTAGCGCTATTCAATCGACGGGAAATCCCTACCTCACGTTGTCGTTCATCGCGAAAGAGTTCTTCATGGCGCAGCTCGTGGTGTAGAGCACCTTGCCCAACAGGGCATCGGTCTCCACGCGCACGAGCTCGGCAAAGGCCTCGTTGGCGCGGGCGAGCTCGGCAGGCACCTCGGCCTCGGGCAGCGCGGCTACGACAGCGTCAACGTCGTGAATCTGCTTGTGGCCCATGCCGCCGACCTTCTCCTGGTAGTCCTCCACAGCGCGGCCGCACTCATGGAAACGGACGTCAGCCAGGGCGCCGATCAGGCGGTTGGCCCAGTAGAAGTTTTCGGACGTCACGCGAGCCTGCGTGTCGGCATAGTACTCGGGCATGGTCTCGACGTTGGCGTACAGCGGAACCAGCGCGTTAAACGAGTTGGAGCCAAAGGCCATCCACTGCACGGCACGGTAGGCCGGCTGCGCATAGGGGCGCAGCTGCAGCACGGCGAGCTGGCTGTTGCGATTGATGCCGATGGGGCGATAGGCGCCGCGCGTGGCGGGCGTGCCCTTGCTGCCGTAACAGTCGTACTCCGTGCCCTGGTAGTGGCTCGAAAGCACGTACTTGATGTCCTCGATGGTCACCTTACGCTCGGGCACGCGGCTCCAGGGGATATCGTCGCTCTCGGGCGTGTAGTCGGCGTCGGGGCCGTCCCACACGTCGCCGGGGTTGAGGCAGCGCTGCATGTACCAGGCGCGCGGCGTGTTGTAGACATGGTCGCTGTCGCTGTGCGAGCCAAAGGCCTCGCGCGGGTTAAAGACCGTTGCCGGACCGTCGCCCTCGACGCCCAACGTCAGGTCCAGATGCCACTCGGCCATCCAGGAGCGCAGGTCGGCCGAGCACATGTGGTCGGTCTGGGCGCCCTCGGCGTCGTCTAGGTCAAAGCTGTCAATACCCAGCTGGTTGGGCATGGTCACATAGGCGTCATCAGGCACACGCTTGGCGATCCAGTGGTGGCCGCCGATGGTCTCGAGCCACCAGATCTCGTCCACGTCACTAAAGGCGATGCCGTTGTTCTCGTAGGTGCCGTAGCGCTCGAGCAGATCGCCCAGGATACGAACGCCGTCGCGGGCGGACTTGGCGTACGGCAGGACCAGGGTCACCATATCCTCCTCGCCCAGGCCACCAGGTTGCGCCGGCACATAGCCGTCCTCACCCTCGTTGCCCTTGGCGGGTACGTAGTCGACGAGCGGGTCGGCACCGCGGACGCGCTCGTTGGTGGTGAGCGTCTCGGTTGCGGACATGCCCACATTGAGCTCGTTGAAACCGGCCTCGGCCCAGATGCCGTGGCCCGGGACAACATCGGGGACGCTCGTGTAGCGCATGGGGTTATCGGGCAGTTCAACGGTCAGGTGGCTCAGGACGCTTGTGTAGACGCGCGGCTGCTCGTCGGGATGCACCACGCGCATACGTTTGGGCTCAAACACCCCGTTGGACGAGTCCTCGTTACGCGCGACCAGGGTCGACCCGTCGTAGCTTGCGTTTTTACCGACCAGAATCGTTGTGCACGGCATGCGCATCCTCCTTGAGCGAAGAAATCAAACGGCAACAGTGTATCGCTTCGGCGCAGAAAGGGCGAAACCACGGCCTCGGCAGCCCTTGTGGTCAAAAGCCTATTTCGATGCGCGCTCCGCCGCCTCAATCACGTGTTTGGCGAGAATCGCCGTCGTCACAGCTCCCACGCCGCCCGGCACGGGCGTGATGGTGTCAACAACCGGCTCTGCAGCATCAAAATCAACGTCCCCGACCAGCTTGCCAGCGGCCTCGTCCCAATTAATGCCAACATCGATGATCGTCTGGCCCTCGCGAACCGCGTCCACGCCAATCGTACGCGCGCGTCCAACGGCGGCAACCACAATCTCGGCAGTACGGCACTCGGCAGCAAGGTCGCGCGTATGCGTATGGCACGTCGTCACGGTCGCATTGCGCGCCGTAAGCATGGCGGCAACAGGACGCCCGATCACCAACGAGCGCCCGACCACAGCAACCTTAGCTCCATCCAGCTCAACGCCGTAATGATCAAGCAAAGCGAGGACGGCTTCGGCTGTGCAGGGGGCAAAACCCTCGCCGCGCCCCGAAAGCGTGGAGAGCAGCGAAGCCGGCGTCATGGAGTCAACGTCCTTGGCGGGATCGAGCGCTGCGGCGACGGCGTTCTCGTCAAGGCCGGCGGGCAGCGGGCGGAACATCAAACAGCCATGAACAGCCGAATCGGTATTGATGTCCTCGATGGCCGTCAACAGCTCGTCCTGCGAAACATCGGCAGAAAGCAAAACGCGACGAGCCTCAATCCCCACTTTTTCGCAGCGCTTGAGCGCACCGCGCTCGTAGGATAGGTCGTCCTCGCGTTCACCTACACGCACGATAGCCAACGTCGGAACAACGCCCCGCTCGCGCAGGGCTGCGCAGCGAGCAGCAAGTTCCTCAGTCAAAGCGCGAGCAACGGGAGCACCCTTCAGCAGTTCAGCCATGGCTATCCTCTCTTCCTTGCAGCGTCGGAGGCGCGGCGCGCCAGCGCATCGGCGCGCGGCAACCATGTGTCGAGCAACTCATCACACGCCGTCTCGAGCTCCTTAGCACGAGCGCGATCCTTCATAGACGTGGTGTTCGCAAAGAGCGTCAAGCTCGCGCCCTGCATAGCGGCACGGCAGAACACGGCGCCGCACGCCACATCGGACAGCAGTTGACGCGAACCCTTGTCGGCCATGTCCTCGAGCAGCGCCAGCGCACGCCCGCAGGCATCCATAATGCGATACGGCGGCAGAGCGGCCACATGCAGCGCATCCTGAATCGCGGTCGCTCGAGTCGGATCGTCACGCGGAATACCGTACGCCGCGGACACCTGGCCGTACGCACGAACGTCCTCGGCGACCAGACCCACAAGTTCCTGCGCCAACTCATCCGCCTGGGCAAACGCGCGCGTCAGATCGTCTGCGCGATCGGCAAGCGCAGGGTTTGTCGCCCCATAGCGAGCAACCATCCCGCAAAGCGAGGCGCCCAGTGCACCTACAAAGGCGCTCGCGCTACCGCCGCCGGGAACCGGCTCGCGTGCGGCAAGCGCCTCGGCAAACTCTCGACATGTTTTATCCATCATCTCTTGGCTCATACGCACGCACCTTCAAGTCATATACATCGGTCGGGTGGCAACCGCCGACCGACCGCATCAATCACATAATGGTGCTAAGTCTAGCCCATAAGTACATGAGCGTCAGCGCACCTGGCCATCGCGGATTTCTATGACGAACGATAGGCCTCGGCACCGCAAACATGGGACACATGGCCCACCTTTCGAGACTTCCGGACGTCAAAAACTGAGGCATATCTATAAACAAGGAACCTGTTGGGGCAACGCCCACGCACGCGCGCCCCATTAAATCAACGGGCACCTCACCCCGGGGAGGGCCGACAGCATCGGCCCTCCCCTCTTTTGCGACCGCACATATTGCCACTTGTCGGCGCAATTCCAGCCCCCAGAATGGGACACATGGCCCACCCTAGCGAGCCGTCCGCGCGTACAGTAAAGGCAGGTAATCCATGGGCGGTTACAGATCGAGGAGGACACGACCATGAAAAAGAAGGCCTTTGCGATTCTCACCCTCTGCATCAGTCTCTTTGCCGCGGTTGCCCTGGTGGGTTGTGGCGGAAACGGCGACGCTACCGGCAGTGGCGGTGACGGCGGCGCGGAAAAGCCAGCCGTGGATATGAGGACCGACTTCATTTGGTTTAAGGTCGAAGTCCCCGAGGGCGTCGAAATCACGGACGTCGCAGGCGATACCGCCGACAGGGCCCAGTTTAAGTTCACCGAGAGCGAGCATGCCAGCGACCGCTTCATCCCCGTCTTCGATCCTGACAAGAACGCCGATGAACTGTTTGACTACGAGGCAAAGTGGAAGGCCAACTCCGGATGGACCGAGAGCGATCCCGTTAAGTACAACGGCAAGACCTGGCGCAGCGCCTACTTTACGCACTCGGGCGGCGTGACGACCGAGTACTTCACTGACGTTGACGGCGGCAGTGTGTACGTACGTATCGACAATGTCGAGGAGCACAAGGACGCCGTCGAGACCATGATGAAGTCTCTGGAGTTTGCCGACGACATCGCCAAGGCCAAGACCGAGGCCATGGACGTCAAGCTCGACGATATCGAGATCAAGCGCTAAGCGACTGGCGAGCACAACGGGAAACACGGACGCAGTGCAAACAAGCGACGGTATCCCAGCGCTTCGTACCCAGGGAGGGCCGGTAAGCCGACCCTCCCCATTCTTATGCCGGTAGCCGACGAACGCAGGATGCCGGGCTCCAAAACCATCCCAGACGTGATAACAGCACAAATAGACAAGTGCCCCAACACGTCCGCCCGCCGATTTATAGCGCCGCGCAGGCAATTTAAACCGGCGTCTTTAAACATCTGGGCAGTATAGTGACCAAAACAAGTGCATAACCGCACCCTGCGAACGGAGGAGATATGACCGAACACCATGCCATCAGCCGCCGAGCGTTTACGCTGGGCCTAGGGCTTGCGGCGTTGTCACCACTTGCAAGCCTGCCTGAAACCGCAGCGCCGGGCATTCCCCTGCGAACGGCATTTGCAGACAACACACCCGCACCGTCGGACAGCCTCGACAATTTCGTCATTCGCCTTCGCCCCGCGGGCTATTTTCGCACCGCGAGCGTCAACCAAGACGGCAACGTTCGCGGCAACGTCTGCCACCTGTTTAACGACGGCACGTCCAGCAAGCTCATCCTTGAGAACGTAACGACCAAGAATGACGATACAAACTGGTATGCTATCCGCACCTTGCTCAATTTCGAAGAGCATAAAAAGACGGGCTACAGCATTTGGTCGGTCGACGACGACTCGGACAAAGATGGAAAGGTCATCCACGTATGGGGCGGCGAGTATGACAACAAGCCCAGCCGCGCTTTTGCGTTCGAACGTCAATCAAACGGAACCTATATCATTCGAGACCGCACGGTCGAGAAAGAAACCGAGAAAAAAGACATTAAGTACCTGGCAATAGAATCGGACGGCAAAGACCAGGACAACAATAAGATCTGCCATAAGAGTAAGAGCATTCCGTGGGAGCTAGAACTTGTCGGTTACGACATGGGCAAGATCAATACCACAGTTAGAAGTATCGACTGGACCACGTATAGCAGCTACGTCGACGGACCATGCTGGATGAAATACGTCGACGACAACAAGTACCTCGACGAGCTGAGTATCCCGGGCACGCATGATTCGGGCACCTGCAGCGTGGACAACGACACCGAGCCCCAATCCTCGCAAGCAAAGTGCCAGCAGGATTACATCCCCACGCAGTTGCTCGAAGGCATTCGCTATTTTGATATCCGACTCGGAAGGAACGACGAGAACGGCGACCCCGGTATCGACCATGGAAGATGCTACCTGCTCAAAAAAGACGGGGGCTTTATGCATCTCTCCAATGTCATCGACTACTTCAAAACATTTTTGAACGAAAACCCATCAGAAGCGCTCATCATGCTTGCGTCACGAGGCAACGACGAGGCTACCGACGAAAGCGTTACGACGGCTTTCGCCAAGGTTATGCACGATAATCCCGATCTGTTCTACACGTCGAGCCGAATCCCCACACTGAACGAGGTGCGCGGAAAGATCGTCCTGCTGCGTCGATTTGTACTCGCCGGCAACAGCGTAAGCGGCCACACGTGGGGCCTCGATCTCACCCAATGGGACGACAAAATCAAGGCGCATTCCGGGCAGTCGATGTGCCTCGTCCAAGACGCGCGAGGCTTTGAGACTACGGGCAATGCGGGCGACAAAGAGCCCTATTGCACCAAGGTATACGCCCAGGACCATTTTGAATGCACCGGAACCGACAAGACTAGCTGGGTCGATATGGCGCTGCGAGAGACGACCAATCTCACGCGCAACAAGGTGGACGTCGAGGACAATGATGGCGCCAAGGTGCAAGTCCTGGAACGCTGCTGGTCTATCAACTACACCAGTTGCACGAATTACAAACAAGGAAGCAATCCTTTTACCGCGTCGCGAGTGGTCAACGAGCATCTGTACAAGAGCCAGTACATCAATCCCAGCGGCAGCGATAAAACAAAGTCAGATTGCCTCAAGCACGTTGGCATTATCGCGTCCGACTTTGTCGATTCGGCACTGGCCCGGAGCATCTACCAACGCAATTACGACGCGAAGCACAAGCCAACAGTTTCATGCTGCCTCCCGGACCGCATGCACATGACGTATGGAGACTCGCTGAGCGATGCCTCGCTCCAAGATGGCAAGACCGTTGGCGAGGGCCATTTCCGCCTTGTCGACAGCAGCAACGTACTCAACGTGGCGGCTTCGGGCCATGCGTTTGCCATCGAATATGTGGATGTCGATGCCCTGGGCAACGAGACCGCTACGGAGTTGCGGGGATCCGTGCCCATCGATATCAATCCGCGCGTGCTGACGCCCCATTTTGAGGGACTTGAAGGCCTTAAGGCCGGCGAGGATGTGCGCGCCAAGGTCACGGCGCCGCTCGACGGCAAGCTCGAAACCGATGCCTGTACGGCCCAGCTCGAATTTGTGCACGACGCGAACGGCGCTCCGGGCGCGGCAATGGCCGAGGGCGAAACATTTGCCGCAGGAACGTACTGGGTGCGCGTGAACGGTCTCTTGGGCGACGCGGCGCAGAACTACACGCTCGCCAGCGACGGAGCCGCAAGCTTTACCGTAGCGGCCTCGGGCAGTGCAGGCGCCGCCGGCGCCGGCACTGGCGCCAACGCGGGCAGCGCCGACAAGAACGGCAAGGGCAACAAGGGCAAGGGCTCGGGCGGAAAACTCGCCGACACAGGCGACGGCTCTGGCATCGCCGCCGGGCTCGCCGCTGCCGCCGTGGCGACGACGGTCGCCGGCACGGCAATGCTTGTTAACGACCGCGAAAGCACTAAGGACGCTAGCGAATAGGCCAACCGGCACTTTCGGACGCATCGACTCGATGAGGGGCGCAGAGCACCGTTCTGCGCCCCCAATTTTTACCTTGGCCCGAACGCCGCCATAAGCTACATCACCATGTTCAGCGCGTTCACAAATTCCTGGGCCTTCGCACGGCTACTCAGGCTAAAGACACAGGCAGTCAACAACCTGTTGCGCAGAAAAACGTCGCGGCCCTTGATCCTGCTGACTCCCGTGATGTCCTTAAGGTAGACAATCTCGATATGCTTGCCGCCGAAAGTACCATTCTTGAGCACCTCGATACGGTTAGGCTAGATCTTGACGTCTTTAAACATGCCCGAACCTTTGTCCTGGAACAACAAGGTGCTGTTGTCCATGCGTGTCACTCCCATGGGGTTCGCTAAAACTGCCTCTATGGTCACATTTTAGTCACCGCAAGGCTCCCATGCGAAGGTGCCAGACAGCAAAGCAATTCGTGTCCGCGCGAGGCTTTAAACTAAATGCGATAAAGATGCATTCCACAAGAGGAAAGTGGGGCGACAGTGATGGGCGAACTGGTAAACCGTGGAGAATCGGCAATCGTGCCCGAAGGTTTTTACAAGCAGGTTTTCTCGATTCTCAACGCCGCTCGCGACAAGGCCTATACCGCCGTTAACTTTGCGATGGTTGAGGCGTATTGGGAGATCGGCAAGAGCATTGTTGATGAGCAGGGCGGAGAGGAGCGCGCCAAGTATGGAGAGGCGCTGCTCAACGCCCTCGCAATCAGGCTTACCAAGGATTTTGGTAAAGGTTTTGAAGCAAGAGAGCTGCGCAAAATGCGTCAGTTCTATCTTGCATTTCCAATTCGGGACTCACTGCGTCCCGAATTGAGCTGGACACATTACCGCAGGTTAATACGCATTCCTGACCCCGAAGCTCGCACCTGGTACATGAACGAATGCGCCGACTCTCGCTGGAGCACGCGCCAGCTCGAACGTCAGATCAACACCATGTTCCGCGAGCGCCTACTTGCCAGCAAAGACAAGGAGGCTGTCACCCAGGAAATCCAAAAGAGCGCCCCGGCTCGTCGCCCCGAGGATATCATCCGCGACCCATATGTACTGGAGTTTTTAGGTTTCTCGGACGATACTGCGTTTCGCGAGAGCGATCTAGAGCAGGCGCTCATCACGCATCTTCAGAAGTTCCTGCTGGAGCTTGGCCGTGGTTTCGCTTTCGAGGCGCGCCAAAAGCGCATCACCTTTGATGGGCGCCATTTCTATATTGACCTTGTTTTTTACAACTATCTGATGCGCTGCTTCGTGCTCATCGACCTTAAGACGGACGATCTTACGCATCAGGACCTGGGCCAGATGCAAATGTATGTGAACTACTACACGCGCGAGCTCATGAACGAAGGCGACAATCCGCCCATAGGCATCGTGCTCTGCGCGGACAAAAGCGATTCGATCGTCGAGTACACGCTGCCCGAAGACAACGACCAAGTGTTTGCCGCCAAATACCTGCCGTATCTTCCAAGCAAGGAAGAGCTGGCGCGCGAGCTGAGTGCCGAGTACCGCGCCATCAACGAAGCGACTAATGGCGAAGCGCAAGGGTAGCAGCACGTTGCGACCGAAGCCACCGCAGCCGTCGCAGGCGCACTCGCGGTTGCGACGCACGCTACGAAACAATACCGGTCATGGACGCCGGCAACGATATTCTAGCCGTGGCTGGCGAGCGTGACCTGACAGGCAAAGACGCGGCCTTCGTCTGATGTGGGTCCATTGGCTGCCACAGAAAAGGGCCGGTTGCAGCCGGCCCTTTAGACGATAGCGCCTGCGTTGCCCGCGCTTCCAAAGTTGACCGACTGAGGAGCGGGTTCCGCGGTACAATCTGATTTTATCCGGTGGGGCGGCTCTTTTGCAGCCGCTCCACTGTTTATTTACATCTGGCACCCTCAAACAATCAGACGGTAGTCCGCACTCCTGAGAGCCGCCCCGCACCCCCGGCCATCACGTTACGGCAACAACCGGCGCTACTCCCCTACTTCCCAAAGATCGCAGCGAACAAGCCCTTGCGTTTGGGCTTCTCCTCTCGGTAGGAACCCTCGGCTGCGGCTGCCACCTGACGCGGCTGCTCGCCGTCTCCACGGCGCACAATCTGGTAGAGGAACGGCGATTTAACGTATTTGACCTCGACGGGCGTGGCGTGCACGGTGCTTTCACTGGACAGATGCAGGCTCGGATTGAGCGGCGCCACGATATGCGTTTCGCGCTTGTCGCTAAACACCACCGCGGCCGCGCGGCCCGTCTGGCCGTTTACGGCAATGCGCACCTGCTCGCCATCGCGGCCGTCTGTCGCCGGACGATCGACAAAGTAGACCGGCACCATCACCAGGCCGTCCTTATGCTTGCGGGCCTTGCGCGCCCAGGTGCGGATGCTCTTTTTATTGAGCCCCAGTACAGCCTCGGCGTCGTTGCCCGCAACGTCGAGCGCCAACTTATCAATGACCACCTGGTCCTTGGTAGACGCATCGACGGAGACAACGCGGAAGTCGCCTTCCTGCATGGCGGGATCGAACGGCCCAACCTTGGCAAAGTCCCAAGGCTCCAAAATGCCCATGAGGCGAACGTCCAGGTAGTTTGCCCTGGGGTATGCCCAGTCGAGCACCTCGTAGTACACCAGGGTTTCCTTGCTCAGGCCCTTGCCCGGGAAGCTCGCCATCATGCGCAGGTCCGCCAGCGCCATGGGGAAATAGAAGAGCATCATGTCGTTTTGGATCGCATCTTCCACGTCGTGCCCGGCAAAGGCTTCCGCATACTGGCGCACCAGCTGCAGTGCGTTGGCACGTGCCTGCTGCGGCGAGATTTCGCAGGGAATGCCCTGCTCCGGCACATACTCCGCACCCACGCCCATGGTCAGACGCTTGCTGAAGGTACCGGGCTTGAGCAGGTCGGCAATGCCGATCTTGTTGCCGCAGGACGGGCACTCAAACACGCGCTGCGTTGACTCGCCCTCAAAGGACGCTCCGCAGAAGGGGCAAGGAATGCTCACATGCGTGGCCTCTTGGAACTCCTGCGCCGTGCCGCAATCCTCCCACAGCAGATGTTCCAGGACCGACTGATTGCGCCAGTGCGAATTGAAGAAATACCAGTCCGGGTCCTCCGGGCGCTCGAGTTGCGACACATGCGTGAGCTTGAGCAGTCCATCCACCACCGTCAACGGCGTATGGCGAATGCCCAAAGCGCTCTTGGGCTCTCCGGCGTCCGCCTGCCACGGAATGACCGCACCGCAATAGGCGCACTCAAAGCTGCGCTTAGCCTGGTGCGAGTACATAGGGCCGCCGCAGTTTTGACATTTAATGGCAAACATCTCGTCCATGGAAACGTCCTCCTTTGCACAGGGGCTGTCGACATTAAGTATGTCGAGCAAACAGGCACATGCCCATACCCATGTGGCCCAAAATGGACCACCCAGGCAGACGAGAAGGCTCGCTCGTTAGCACCGGCAGACTATTGCTGCATTTTCTGAGCATCGGTGCACGGCGCCCCCGCGCGAGCTACACTATCCCCTTAAACATGATTGTGAGGACGACCGCTATGCTATTTGTAAATCGGCTGGTACATACGCTTGTTCCCGGCAGCGAGGACGAGCCGGTCGATGCATCTTGCCGCACCAACGCGGGTTTTGCCGCAAGCCTCATCTGCATTGGCCTCAACATCACCCTGTGCCTGGCCAAGGGCATCGCGGGCCTGCTCGCCGGTTCCGTCTCCCTCATCGCCGACGCTTTCAACAACCTCTCCGATGCCTCGAGCAACATCGTGAGCCTGCTCGGGTTCCGCCTTGCCAGCCGCCCGGCAGACGAGGGCCACCCTTACGGCCACGGCCGCTACGAGTACCTGGCTGGTCTGTTTGTCGCCGTCCTGGTTTGTGCCGTCGGCATCAACCTAATCCTCGAGTCGGTCACCAAGATCATCAAGCCCTCGCCCACCGTGTATTCGGCGCTCTCCACGACTGCCCTTGTTCTGTCCATGCTCGTCAAATTCTGGATGGCAGCGTTCAACCGCACGCTGGGCGATCGCATCGACTCCGAAACGCTCATCGCCACGGCGCAGGACTCCAAAAACGACGTCATCACCTCGGGCTCGGTCTTGGTGGCGGCGCTTATTTCGCAGACGACCGGCTTTGATCTCGATGGCTGGGCAGGCCTGGGTGTGGGCATCTTCATCTGCATCAGCGGCCTGGGCCTGGTGCGCGACGCCATCAGCCCGTTGCTGGGGCAAGCGCCCGACCCCAAGCTCGTCCAGGCAATCCGCGACAAGATCATGTCCTATCCGCAGGTCTTGGGCACACACGACCTCATGGTGCACGACTACGGCCCCGGTCGTCAGTTTGCCAGCGCCCACGTGGAGATGCCCGGCGAGGGCGACGCGTTTGAGCACCACGAGATTCTGGACACCATCGAGCACGACATCAAGCGCCAGATGGGCATTGGTATCACGCTGCACTGCGACCCCATCGCGACAACCGGCGATGACTTGCGCGGCTGGGTCAAGCGCGGCGTCATGCAAATCGATCCCGCGCTCTCCATCCACGACCTGCACGAGCACGACGGGTTCGTTTCGTTTGACCTGGTGCGTCCCGACGGCTTTGACATATCCGACGAGGAGCTGCTGGAGCTCGTCACGCGCATCGTGCACGAGCGCCGACCCGATGCCTCATGCGTCGTTACGTTTGACTCGGGCTTTAGCTCGCCCGACCGTCCGGCCGAGCAGCTGTAGCCTGCTTAACAGCTAGTTTCCCTGCGCGCCCGAGATGCCGTTTTGCAGGGCGTTCCAGGCATCCGTCGCCATGTCGCCCAAGTTCTGCGCGGTATCGCCCAGGTTTTGTGCCGTGTCGCCCAGCTCTTGCGCCTTGTCTCCCAACTCCTGTGCCTTGTTGCTCAAGTCCTCCAGCGTATTGGAGCTCGAGCTGTCGGCACCGCTTTGGCCGCCGGACGAGTTGCCCGAGCTGTTCTTGTGCGTGAGTTGAATTTCGAGGTTGCCGCTGTCGTTGTAGTAGGCAGAAGTAACGACCCAGTTGGCATCGACGACGGGCGTTGAGCCATCATCGGTCAGGACCACGGCATTCGAAAGATCGGCGCCGCGCGACTTGAGGAGCTTCTTGGCGTTGGACCAGTACTGCCCCGGGATATCGCTCAGATCGACGGTACTAGACGAGGCGGACTCGGTTTGCTCGGCAGCGGTATCGGCCGTTGAACTCCCCCGCTTGTTGAGCATGCCCGACACGATGGCAAACACAACCGACAGCGCAAAGAAAATCGCCAGCACGATGAGGATCTTCTTGATCACGCTCGACGAACGCGACGGCTTCTTCTCCTCGTCCTCGCCATATTGCGGAATCGACTTGGGGTACTCGCGATACGGCTCGCGCGACTCGTAGCGAGGCTGCGCCGTGCGAGGCATATACGTCGTCTGCTGAGGCTGCGGAATGGGATTTTGCGGCAGGTCATCATAGGGATTCGGCGTCGAGGCAGCATAAGAATCCTGCGGCGCGTAATCAAACGGATCCGGAGCTGCGTTGCCATAGGGGCCTTGCGAAGATGCAGCGTAAGAATCCTGCGCCGTGTCGCCATAGCCCATAACCCGGGTGGGCTCGGCAGAAGGCTGCGTCGCGGCGGGGTCGGTATAACCGGGGTTGGGAACAACGCGAGTCGCATCGGCGCTATCGCCAGCCTGCGCGGAACCGTAGCCGCCCATCACGGTTGTCTTGTCCTGATCCATGCAACGATTCCTTTCCGTCGCGCGTGAGCCTCAAATTATCCATGCATTCTACCCGCGCAAAAGCCTATGATGGGCAGAGTCCGTCGGTATCTACAAGACGTGCGCGGGTCTAAGGATCAAAAAAGCCCCGCCGGGCCTTGGTAGGCACGACGGGGCGGGCAAGCAGCTATGAGCAGCGGGCTTAGAACAGGCCGGTGATGTTGCCGTCGTTGTCGACGTCGATATTCTCGGCCGCGGGCACCTTGGGCAGGCCCGGCATGGTCAGAACACTGCCGGTCAGCGCGACCACAAAGTGGGCGCCGGCGGAAACCTTGAGCTCGCACACCGTGATGCGGAAGTTCTCGGGAGCGCCCAGGGCCTTGGCGTTGTCGCTAAAGCTGTACTGCGTCTTGGCCACGCATACCGGCAGGTTGCCAAAGCCGTTCTCGCGCAGCTCGGCAAGCTGGCGCTTGGCGGCCGGCGTAAAGTCAACGCCGTCGGCGCGGTAAACCTTGATGGCAACGGCCTCGAGGGCGTCGGCCACATCGGCGCCGTCCTCATAGGCAAACTTGAGCTCGCTCGGCTGCTCAATCAGACGCATGACCTCATCGGCCAGCTCGAGCGCGCCCTCGCCGCCCTTGGCCCAGACCTCGGAAAGCTTAACGTTGACGCCGAGCTTCTGGCACTCGGACTCGATGAGCGCAAGCTCGGCCTCGGTGTCCGTTGGGAAGCGGTTGATGGCGACCACGCAGGGCAGACCATAAACGTTCTGGATGTTGTCGACGTGACGCAGCAGGTTGGGCATGCCAGCCTTGAGTGCCTCGAGGTTCTCCTCGTTGAGGTCGGCTTTGGCGACGCCACCGTTGTACTTAAGCGCACGAGCGGTCGCGACGATCACGACGGCGCTGGGGCGAACGCCCGTCATGCGGCACTTGATATCGAGGAACTTCTCGGCACCCAGGTCGGCGCCAAAGCCGGCCTCGGTAATGGCAACATCGCCAAAGCGCATCGCCATACGCGTGGCCATGATAGAGTTGCAGCCGTGGGCAATGTTGGCGAAGGGACCGCCGTGGACAAACGCGGGCGTGCCCTCGAGTGTTTGCACCAAGTTGGGCTTGAGCGCATCCTTAAGCAGCGCAGCCATGGCGCCCTGAGCCTTGAGGTCGCGGGCGCGGACGGGGTCGCCGGCATAGCTGTAGCCGACGACGATCTCGCCCAAGCGCTCCTTGAGGTCGTTGATGCTCGTGGACAGGCACAGGATTGCCATGACCTCGGAGGCAACGGTGATATCGAAGCCGTCCTCGCGCGGCACGCCCTGGGCCTTGCCGCCAATGCCGTCGATAACATGGCGCAGCTGGCGGTCGTTCATGTCGACAACGCGCTTCCAGGTGATGCGCTTAACGTCAATACCGAGCTGATTGCCCTGCTGGATGTGGTTGTCGAGCATGGCGGCCAGCAGGTTATTGGCGGCACCGATGGCATGGAAGTCACCGGTAAAGTGCAAGTTGATATCCTCCATGGGGATGACCTGAGCCCAGCCGCCGCCGGCAGCGCCGCCCTTAACGCCAAAGACGGGGCCGAGCGAAGGCTCGCGCAGGGCCACGGCACTCTTGACGCCGCGACGACGCAGGCCGTCGGCCAGACCGATGGTCGTGGTGGTCTTGCCCTCGCCCGCAGGCGTTGGGTTGATAGCGGTCACGAGGACGAGCTTGGCCTGGTGATCAGTCGGCTCGTTGAGCAGTGAATAGTCGACCTTAGCCTTGTCGAAGCCGTACGGAATAAGGTGCTTAACGTCGACGCCGGCGTTCTTGGCCACCTCGGTAATAGGCAGCGGCGTGACAGAACGTGCGATTTCGATGTCAGTAGGCATGGGCGGTCCTTTCGTTACCGAATGAGAAAAAGACCAATTCAGCATAGCACGGGCGCGCAATAGTAAAAACGCCCATAACCGATGAACGGCGATATGTTTACCCAATGTCCGGCGATAGCCCAACAGCGCGCCAAAACAAAGCGCCCTAAACGGTAGGTTCAATCCCCAGGTACTCAAAGGTGCGAAGGGTTGCCTGACGGCCCTGCGGCGTACGAATCATCAACCCGCACTGCAGCAAATAGGGCTCATAGACATCCTCGAGCGTGCCCGGGTCCTCGCCCACCGCACTGGCAAGGGTCGTCAGGCCTACAGCACGGCCGGAGAACGTCTTGGCAAGCGTCTCCAAGATACGAATATCCATCCAGTCCAGACCGAGCTCGTCGATCTCGAAAAACTCGAGCGCCTGGCGGCAGATATCGAGCTCGATAGGGCCGCTGCCGCGCACCTGTGCGTAATCGCGCACGCGCTTGAGAAGGCGGTTGGCAAGACGTGGCGTGCCGCGCGAACGCGAGCCGATCTCGAGTGCACTGGGATGGTCGATCGTCACGCCCAGGATAGTCGCCGAGCGCGTCACAATCTGCGCGAGCTCCTCGACCGTGTAGTAATCCAGGCGATACGAAATGCCAAAGCGGTCGCGCAACGGGCCGGTCAACATGCCTGAGCGGGTCGTTGCCGCTACCAGCGTAAACTTGGGAATATCCAGGCGAATCGAGCGCGCCGCCGGACCCTTGCCAATCACGATATCGAGGGCAAAGTCCTCCATCGCGGGGTACAGGACCTCCTCGACCGAACGGTTGAGGCGGTGGATCTCGTCGATAAACAGCACATCACCCGGCTGCAAGTTAGTAAGGATGGCCGCCAGGTCGCCCGTGCGCGCGATGGCAGGGCCACTCGTGGTCTTGATCTGAGCGCCCAGCTCGTTGGCGATAACGGTGGCCAGCGTGGTCTTGCCCAGGCCCGGAGGACCCGAGAAGATCACGTGGTCGAGCGTCTCGCCACGGCTCTGCGCCGCTTCGATCAACACGCGCAGGCTCTGCTTGATGTGCTCCTGACCACAGTAATCGTCCAGGCGCTGGGGGCGCAAAGTGCGGTCGACATCGAGGTCCTCGGCCGTCAGCTCCGAGCCCACCATGCGCTCACCGTGCGCCATGGATGCCGCCGGCGAGTTGCCGGGCGTCGCCCACAGGTCCTGAGAGTCATCGGCTTCCCACATCACGCATCCATTCCGAGTCGCTTAAGCGCCGCGCCGAGCAGATCCTCGACACGCATATTCTGCCCATCATACCCGCTCAGGGCAACATCGGTCTCCTGCGGGCTAAAGCCCATGGAAAGGAGCGCCGCACGGGCATCATCGATCGCCGAAGGAGCGGCGGCGGGAACCGGCATCGCAACCTGGCCGGGAATCACGTCGACCGGCACAAAGCCCTTATCCTTGGCAAAGGTGCTCTTGAGTTCCAGAATCAGGCGCTGAGCTGTCTTTTTGCCCACACCGGGTACCTTGGCCATGCCCTTGTCGTCCTCGGCCATCACCAGCGAATACAGCTGCCCCACGGTATGGGTGGAAAGCACGGCGAGCGCCAGGCGCGGGCCAACGCCCGAAACGGACACGAGCCGGTCGAACATCGTGCGCTCATCCTTTGAGGAAAAACCGAAAAGTGTCATGGCGTCCTCGCGCACCTGCATACGCGTGTAGAGGCGGACCTCGCCGCCGGGCGTCGGCAACGTGGCCGCAGTGCTGCCCGAGATGCCGAGCTCAAAGCCAACGCCCGACACATCGACGACAGCAGAGCTCATCGTGGCCTCGACAAGCGTTCCGTGGAGCTGGGAAATCATCAGTATCCGGTTCCTCTCTGTTGATAGAACTCGCCACCGGTAAGGGCGCGGGTGCGGCTGAGGTTTACGTGGCAGATGGCGCAAGCCAGGGCATCGGCGGCATGGTCGGGATGCGGGTCGTGGTCGAGCTGCGTTAGCGTGCGTACCATGTAGGCGACCTGCCGCTTGTCCGCGGCGCCGGTGCCCACCACAGCCTGCTTGATCTGCATGGGCGTGTATTCGCCAATCTCGAGCGCGCATTCCGACAGCGCCACGAGTGCGGCCCCGCGGGCATGCGCCGTAGGAATTGCCGAGCGAACGTTAGCACCAAAGTAAATGCTCTCGATAGCAGCGGTATCGGGTCGATAACGCTCCACGACACCCTTGAGGTCGCGGGCGATATGCGACAGGCGCACCGCGAGCGGACTTCCGGCACTGGTCTCGATGCAGCCGTAGGCACGGCAGCGAACCTCGCCGCGCCGCTCCTCGATAATCCCCCAACCCGTATGGGCCAAACCGGGGTCGATACCCAAAATGACCAAGCCGACCTCCCCTCACCACAAGCACAGCGCAAGACAAGGCCCCGCGCATCATTCACGAACGTCTGTTCTAGAATAACACAACGGGGCCGAGATGCTTAGTTGAAGTATCGGGACTGGGAGCGAATCCTATCCCATAGTTAGTTCTGCGAGAAAAAGGGGAACTGCCTCGGATCCACCGGCGGATGCGGCATCGGACCACCCTGGGGCCCACCCTGCGGACCGCCCTGACCGCCCATCATCTTATCGATGGCGTCCTGAACCTCGCCCTCGAACTTTTTCATACCCTCATGCAAACGACGCTGGCCATCCTCAGAGCGCAGCTCCTCCATCTGCTCGGGCGAAATACCCAGTAGCTCGCCCAGCACGCCCATCATCTCGTTTCGCACGCGCTCGCTCGTATCCTCGTCAGCAAAACGGCGCACCTCGGCGCGCGCCAGCGAATCGACCGTCATACGCTCCTTGCCGTTAAGCCCCAGGTCGGACCACGCGAGCATATACGGCCAGGCACGCTCGGCAAACGAACGGGCCGAGACGATCGGCGCCATCGGCAACATGCGGCGGGCAGCCTCACCCTGTCGAACGAGCATCAGCAGCAGCGAGCAAGCCTCAGGCTTGCCAGCGGCCATCGGGATGTCGTCGAAAGATCGATTGCGGTCCACGTGCGCCTCGAGCGCGCCATCGACCTCACCCGGCTCAAGCCCGCCGAGCAGCTGTGCCGCGCGGTCGAGCATATCGACCGGACCGTCGAGCGTCGAGAGCGCTTGCGCCAGCACGCGCTCCATACAATCTTCCACCGCGTTGAGCGTCACGAGCTCTTGGGGCACCACGGCAGACGTGCGGTTGCGCACACGCGCCACAAACTCAAGCGTCGACAGGTACACATCGCCAAAGGGCGCGTAATCGCCCTGGTAGCCGCCGCAAAGCGCCGGCGCCGCCAGCGCGTACTCGGTTTTGGACAGCGGGCTCAGCGCCATCGCACCCAGCTCGAGCGCCGTGTCCTCCAGCATGAGGCCCAACGTGCGCGAGCGCAGACGCTCGGCATCGCCCGCCGACACGTCGCGATCGAGCACACGCGCCGCATCCGGTGCATCGCGCTCGACGGTGCGAATGTGCAGACGCTCGGCGATGGCGCGGACGGCGGCACAGCGGGCAGCCTCGGCCTCTTCCTGCGCCGGCGTAAAGATACGGTTGCGCCCCAGCACCAGGCCAATCACATTGCGCGGGCCCAGAGCGTCGACGGCCAGCGCCGCCAGCAGGGACGACGGCAAGTCACCCTCGAGTGCCACCACAGCACGCGACGCACCGTGGGCTCGGGCGTTGTCGCGCACGGCGAGCACCAGCGCCTGCCACAGCCACTCCTCGGAACGGAACTCGGGCAGTTCGTGATCCTCCAGGGCATCGAGCATCACGCCGCGCTGAATCTCCTGAACCAGCAGGCTCTCCTCAAAGCACGGCGCCTGGGCCACCACGCGACCGCAGTCGTCGAGCACAAACGAACCGCCGGTATACACCGACTCGTCATAGGCACCGACCGGTGCCATGCAGGCAAACCACACGCTGCGCTTGGATGCGATCTTGCGGTAGGCGCCGCTGCGAACGGCAGCAATGGCGGCAGTCTCGCGGTCGGTCATGTCAAACGCGTTGAATTGGAAATACGCAATGAGGTCAACACCGGTCGGCAGCATCTCGAGTTCGCGGTCCAAGTCAAAAATCACGGCGATGCGCACGCCGTCCACGTCGAACACCGGCGGCGCCCAACGTGTGTCGTTGTTCTCGCCACGCTGCAGGGCAATGCTCGAACGCGCCGGCACCACATGGCCGTCCTTGAGCATCATGTAGTCGAGCAGCGGCTGGCCCTCAAACGAAACCGCCGCGGGCACGATGCAGATCATGTCAAGCTCCTGGATACGCTCGGCGACACCAGTCAAACCGGCAAGCACGTCGTGCTCAAAGTCGGCAGCGCCCACCAGGCCACCGGGCATGGCGCCCATAAAGAGCGGAGCCGGAACGCACAGCACGCGCGCCCCGCGCTCGTGGGCCAGACGAGCCTGGTCCTCGATGCGGCCGCAAATGCCCTCAATATCACCCAGGCGCATATCGATCTGTGCAAGCGCGAGCTTCATGGCCCAGCCCTTTCCGTCGTAAACCATCGAAATCGTAGTAAAAGCGCCGGCCGCATAATGCAGTCGGCGCTCGCATGTGCATATGCTAGCTATGATACCCCGAGCGGAGGCGCGCTCCTAGAATGTCGCGGACCACAGCCCGTGCAGGTTGCAGTAGGCATAGACGGTACCGGTCTTGGAGCCGCCCGCGAAAAACGTCGCGGGTTTCATGCCGGGCTCAAGGTAATGAACCTCTAAGCGGCCCTCGGCCTCAAGGGCGATCCACTCAATGTAGTGCTCGGGCAGGCTGGGGTGCTCGACCGAGCCAACGCGTGCGCGAATCACGTGACCGTCACGCTCGGTCTCGACAACAGGCACGTGCTTCTCGTGCGCCGCGTCCTCAGTGTTTGCAGTCAGTTCCGTGCAACCGGCAGGGGTCGCAACGTCGTCGCCAAGGGCAGCGATGAGCTTGCCGTCAGGGTCCTTAAAGAATTTCGCCATGATGTTCTCCTTTGCTGATGTGCCAATGTTCTTGATGGTTCTTATGCCCAAAGGCAGACAAACCATCCACGGCATTGCAAATGAACACATAACGGGCGGGGACGATGGGACAGCGCGTGCCATCCGCCCTGGCGGCCCCACCCGAGCGGGTTAGCGACCGTCGCCGCCGAGCAGCGCCAGAACATCCTCGCGGGTAAACAGCGCCGACGAGATGCCGTCGCCGCCGAGCACGCTGTTGACCAGGTCGCGCTTGGACTCCTGCATCTGCATAATGCGTTCCTCGATCGTGTCCTTGGCGATGAGCTTGTACACGGTCACGGTATGCTGCTGGCCAATACGATGCGCACGGTCGGTCGCTTGGTCCTGCGCCGCCACGTTCCACCACGGGTCGTAGTGGATGACCACGTCGGCAGCCGTCAGGTTAAGGCCCACGCCGCCCGCCTTGAGCGAAATCAAAAAGACCGGAACCTCGCCCGCTTGGAACTGCGCGACCATCTTGGCGCGGCTCTCCTTAGACGAAGCGCCCGTGAGCTTAAGGAAGGCGATGTCCTCCTTGGCCAGGCGCTTACCGATAATATCGAGCATACCCGTAAACTGGCTGAACAACAGGATGCGATGTCCGCCGTCGAGTGCGCCGTGCACGAGCTCCATGCACGTATCGAGTTTGGCGCTCCCCGCCTTGTAATCCTCGTAGTGTAGACGCGGGTCGCAGCAGATCTGGCGCAGCTTGGTGAGCTCGGCGAGCACCTTGAGCTTGTCTTTCTTAAACTCGGATGACTCGCGGTGCTGCACCTGTTGGGCGATGCGGTCCTGGTTGGCCAGGTAGAGCTTGCGCTGCTCGCCGGTGAGCTGCGCCATGACCGTATCCTCGATCTTCTCGGGCAGGTCGGCCACCACGTCTTCCTTGACACGGCGCAGCACAAACGGCGACACGAGCGCTTGCAGGCGAGCGGCACTGTCGCCCTCGGCATGCTCGACCGGGCTTTCGAAGCGCTTTGCAAACGATTCACGCGTACCCAGCAGGCCCGGCATCAAAAAGTCGAAGATGCTCCAGAGCTCGGATAGGCGGTTTTCGATGGGCGTGCCCGTCAGGGCAAAGCGCACGCCGGCAGGCAGGCGCTTTGCGGCGCGCGCCACCTGGGTGAGCGGGTTTTTAATGTACTGGGCCTCATCGAGCACCACACGGGCAAAGTCCTGCTCGACGTACTCGTCGATATCGCGGCGCATGAGGTCATACGATGTTACAACCACATTATGCTCGGCCACGCCGGCGATCTGCACGCGACGCTGCGCCTTGGCGCCCACAATGGCGCACACATCGAGCGACGGGGCAAAGCGCTCCAGCTCGGCGGTCCAGTTGTACACAAGCGACGCGGGACACACCACAAGCGTGGGTTTAGTGTCCCCCGCCTCCACGCGCGCCAGGATATGTGCGATCATCTGGAGCGTTTTGCCCAGGCCCATGTCGTCGGCCAAGATGCCGCCAAGGCTCAGGTGTTCGAGCGAGCCGAGCCACTGGTATCCGTCGACCTGGTAGCCGCGCATCGTTGCCTTGAGCGATGCCGGCACCGTAAAGTCCATCTTGCCGAGCGTGTCCAGACGCTCGACGGTACGGCGGAACGCAGCGTCGCGATCGGCCTCGAGCGCGGGCGTGCGCGCGAGCATGCTATCGACGAACAGGGTGCTCGATGCGGGAAGCGACATGCCGTCGAGCAGGTCGACGGCATCGACGCCCAGGTCCTCGGCAAGTCCAAACGCGGCGCGCGCTCCCTCGTCCAGGCGAACGATGTCGCCGGACGTAAGGCGCGCGAACGTCTGGTGGCGCTTATACGAATCGAGATAGATGGCAAGGTCGGCCGCCGAAAGCCCGCTCGCACCCAGCTCGACGTCGAGCAAGTTGCTCTTGACGGTGGCGCGCACCGAGAGCTTAGGCGCAGGGCGCACCGAGATCTGGCGCAGGCGGTCGCTGAGCATGACCTCGCCCAGCTCGGACAGAGCAGACAGGCCCTCGGTCAACAAGTGGAACAGGCTCTCGTCATCGCGCTCCTCAAATGCCAGGCCGCCCTCGTAAAAGTCGAAATACAGGGCAGCCGTGTCCATAACGCGAAACTCCGCCACCGTATCGCGGGGCGGAACGCCGGGGCGTTGCTCTTCGAAAGGACTGCCCGGAGCACCAAGACCAAAGAGATCTGCCGACCAATCGCCGTAGGCCACCGTAATCTTGCAGGTCACAAGACCATCGTCGACGCCAATCGCCATGGCAAAACTCGGCTCGGGCGCCACGGCGTCAAGTACGGCGGGAGCGGTCAGGTCGGTGTAGTCGCGCAAGATGGGCAGCGCCATGCGGCAGAACTCACCCACCTGGTCGGCAGCGATATGGACCGGCGTGCGGCAGGGCAACAAGTGCGATAGGAACGGCGCCGCATGTTGGGCAAACGCCGCGTCGGTACGGCGCGCGCGGCGCGTATCGACCAGATAGGCTGCGTCACCTGCGACAAAGCAGTACGTATCGGCCGGCAGGCGCAAGTCGTAGCTGCCTCCCGCCGCCGGTGCAATCTTGGCGGCAAGGAGCGGCGGGCGCTTAGCCGGGACTTCGCCCTCCCCCTGCGGCGACGGCTCGACCGCCACCTCGTAGGAGCGATGCGTCGTCGTCCCCCGCGACCAAGCAGGCTCAAAGGACATGGTCCTGCCGCGCAGCAGGTCCAGCACGGACACGATGGAATACTCGGATACCGGCAACTGACGCTCGGCAACAAAGCCGCTGCGAGCAAAGTCATACGATGCCGAGCGCGAACTCGTGATGTCGCTCAGGTAGGCGACCGTCATTGCGACAAAGTCGAGCAGCTTTGTCGACACGTCATCGAAAGCCTCGGGTACATGGGCAAACGTAAGCTTCTTGCCATAGGAGAACGTACCACCACGCACATAGGCATCGGCCATGCCGTCGATATCCTTAACCACGTAGGACACCGAACCGCAGCGAATGCGAAACTCGAGCGCCCAGCTAAAGCGGTCGGCAAACAGTGGATTGTAGTACGGCACCAACGAGGGCTCCAACACCGCCTTGGGGGCATCGGGATCCACACTGCTGGCGAGCTTGCGGCGCATGCTCGCCAGCTCATCCATGCGCGCGTCCGAAAGATCGGAGAGCGCCGCCATGAGGCTGGGACTCGTGGGGACGGGCGCCGGAAAGGGAAAATTGGGATTGACGGCCGGCGCTTTGAGCGCGGTGCGCACGGGCTGTTTCGGCTGCGCCGTAAACGTGCGGACCGGCGTGCGCAAACCTTCGACGGGCTCGGCGCCGCTGGCATCCAAATACGCCAGAGCCGTGGCAATAGCGTGCTTGCACATACCGGGGTAACGATAGGCGGCGGGGCAATCGCAGTCGTAGTCGATCACCTCGTGCTCGTCCATGTCGAGCGCCACGTGCGTCTTGTACAGGTCGCCGCGCGAACCGCGCACCGAGCCCTCAACCGTCACGTTTTTGGAGAAGCGCGAGCCGCTGTCCTCAATCGACAGCACGGCGCCGTTGAGCATGAGCGAACGCCCCTTCATAAAGGTGCCGCTCAACGCCGCCTCTTTACGAAGCGCCTGCACAAACGTCCCCTGCGCCATCACTTCCTCCAATCTCACCCGGGGTAGCTTAGATAACCGTCACGCGGCCTTGGTTGCCGACGATGGCCTTTGCCTCTGCCAGCAGCGGAATCGAGCGTGCATTGACCTTGGCCGGCACCTCAGCGCGCAGCACGCGCCCGTCCACCTGCTCAATAAAGATCTCCACGCGGTCGCCGCCCGGGTTGGTAGTGAGCACCGTGGCCAGGCGCGCCATATTGCCCTGGCTAAAGCGGCTGTTGGGCACCATGACCTCAAAGACCTTGGGCTTGTTTTTCTCCTCGCTAAGCTCCAGCGGCACAATCTCCTGCGCGATGATCTGGTCGCCGCGGTCCGAGCGCTCGAGCTTGCCCTTAATGCGCACAAACGCGTCGGACAGCTGCGCGCCGGTCTCGGGATCGACCTCGCCGTACAGGTACCCCTCGGCCTCCTTGTAGGTCTTGGGGAACACCACGACCGTGGCCTCGCCTTCCATGTCTTCGAGCTGCACGATGCCCATGGGGTCGCCGTTTTTGGTCACGCGCTTGGACACGCTCGAGACCATGCCGGCCCACCACAGCGCCTTACCCTCGGGAATCTCCTGGTTGATGGTGCCACCCGTGGGGTTTTGCACCTCATAGCCGGTGTCGATCTGCGAGAACGAAAAGTCGCGCGCCTTGGCTAGTGCATACTCAAACGGACGCAGCGGGTGGTCCGAGACGTAGATGCCCAGAACCTCCTTCTCCTGACTCAGCTTAAGGTGGCGGTCCCATTCCTGGCCATCCGGATCGGGCACGCTCACCTCAAAGCCCGAGCCCTCAACGTCGCCAAACATATCGAAGAACGACGTCTGGCCGCTCGCGCGGTCCTTCTGGCGCTTTACCGCGGCATCGATGATGTTCTCGGGGTTGTTCTTGTCCACAAAGTGCATCATCTGGCGACGCGGATACCCCGTGGAGTCGAAGGCGCCTGCCTTGATCAGCGATTCGATCACGCGACGGTTGGCCTGGCTCGAGTCCACACGCTCGACAAAGTCGTGCAGCGTCTTAAACGGACCGCCCGCCTCGCGCTCGGCGATAATCGCCTGCGCCACGCCGGTGCCCACGCCGCGGATACCGGCCAGACCAAAGCGCACGCCTTCCTTGGTAGCCGTGAACTCGGTACCGGACTCGTTGACATCTGGCGACAGCACGGGGATGCCGTCGTGACGGCACGCCGAGACGTAGTGAACGATCTTGTCGGTCTTGCCCGTATAGGACGTCAGAACGGCCGCCATGTACTCGTGCGGATAGTGCGCCTTGAGCCACGCCGTCTGCATAACCAGGATGGCGTAGCCGGCGGAGTGCGACTTGTTAAAGGCGTAGGACGCGAACTCAAGAACATCGTCCCAAATCTTCTGGGCGACCTCGCGCGTGTAGTTGTTCTTGATAGCGCCGTTCATCCAGTGGTCGTAGGTGGTCTCGTCCGAGCCATCTTCCCAGTGGAGCACCGTCGACGTGAGCAGCTTGATCTTTTTCTTAGCCACGGGCTTACGGATACGCGAGTCCGATTCGCCCTTGGAGAAGCCGCACATCTCGACGGAGATGAGCATAACCTGCTCCTGATAGACCATGGTGCCGTAGGTTTCGCCCAGGATGTCGTCCAGACGGTCGTCGTAGGAGACAGCCGGTTCCTTGCCGTTCATACGGTTGATATAGGACGAAACCATGCCGGCGCCCAGCGGTCCCGGGCGGTACAGAGCGATCAATGCCACGACGTGCTTGTACTCGGTGGGCTTCATGTTCTTGATCGTGGCCGTCATGCCGGCGGACTCGACCTGGAAGACGCCGGCGGTGTGGCCGGAGCCCATGAGCTTAAAGATCTCGGGGTCGTCAAAGGGAATCTCTTCCTCTTTGATGTCGATGCCGAAGTTCTTTTTGATGTTGGCCTTGGCCTTGGAGATAACCGTCAGCGTACGCAGACCCAGGAAGTCCATCTTGAGCAGGCCCATGTCGGCAACGGTATGGCCCTCGTACTGGGTAATCTCGACGCCGCCCTTGGTATCGAGCTTGGTGGGCACGTGCTCGTTGACGGGGTCGCGGCAAATCAGAACGGCGCACGCGTGCACGCCCTCGCCACGGGTAAGGCCCTCGATCGAGAGCGCCGTGTCGATGATGCGGCGGGCGTCGTCGTCCTTTTTATAGGCCTCGGCAAAGTCGGGGTTAAACAGATCCTCTTTGCCGGGTTGCTTTTCGAGCACCTGCTTGAGCTTGACCTTGGGGTCGCTCGAGACCATCTTGGACAGGCGCTGGCCCATGTAGACCGGGTAGTCCAGGACGCGCGCGGCGTCGTTGATGGCCTGCTTGGCCTTAATGGTCGAGTAGGTGATGACGTGGGTAACCTTCTCGGGGCCGTAGAGCTGGCGAACGTGCTCCACGACCTCGAGGCGCCGCTCATCGTCGAAGTCCATATCGATATCGGGCATCTCGGTACGCTGCGGGGACAGGAACCTCTCGAACATCAGGCCGTTCTCGAGCGGGTCGAACGCGGTGATGTTCATGGCGTAGGCGACGATAGCGCCGGCGGCCGAGCCACGGCCGGGGCCGACGCCGATGCCGTTGTCCTTGGCCCATTGCACGTACTCGGCAACGATGAGGAAGTAGGCGGCAAAGCCCTTGTCGCAGATGACCTTGTATTCGTACTCAAAGCGCTCTTTGATGTTGACGCCACCGATTTCGCGTGTGGCCCAGTCATCGCCATAGTGTTGGCGCAGGCCCTTCTCGCACTCGCGGCGGAACTGGCTCTCGTGCGTCTCGCCGGGGTCGAGCAGCGGGAAGCGCGGCAGGATGATGGAGTCCCAGTCCAGCTCCACGTAGCACTTGTCGGCGATCTCGAGCGTGTTGTCGCAGGCCTCGGGGCAATACGGGAACATCGCCCGCATCTCCTCCTCGGTCTTCATATAAAACTCCGAGCCGGTCATGCGCATGCGGTTGGGGTCGTCGACCTTGGCGTTCATGCCAATGCACATGATGACGTCCTGCACGGGCGCGTCCTCGCGGCGCAGGTAGTGGAAGTCGTTGGTGGCGATGACCTTGACGCCCACCTGTTTGGCGATGTCGATGAGCGTGCGGTCCATCTGCTCGTCGGTCAGGCCGTTATCGGTGGTAATGCCGTGTTCCTGGATCTCGATGTAAAAGTCACCGGGGTCGAAGGTGTCGCGGAAGGTCTCGGCCCACTTGATGGCGCCCTCCATGTCACCGCGGTCGATGTATTTAGGAATGATGCCCGCGATGCAGGCGCTGGTGCAGATCATGCCCTTGGCATGGCGGCGCAGGTTGTCGAGCGTTACACGCGGCTTGTAGTAAAAGCCCTGCACGGCGGCCTCGGAAACCGTCTGCATCAGGTTGACGTAGCCCTCCTGGTCCTTGGCCAGAAGGATCATGTGGTAGAGCTCGGGCTTGTGGTCGCGGGCGAGCGTCTCGTCCGGCGTAAAGTAAACCTCGCAGCCAAAGATGGGCTTAATGACCAGGGGCGGCTTGAGCTCGTCGATGTTGCCCTTCTCGTCCCACATGGCCATGTCCTTCACATACTGGGCATGCTCGCGCGGGTTTGACTCAGGATCGGGCTCCACCAGCTCGTCGCGGCGGTCCTTTTCCAAGAAGGCCTTGTCGTGGCTCCAGGTTTTGTACTCGGGCGTGTTGTGATTGACGGCGTCGCAGGCCAGCGCCAGGTCGGGCACGCCATACATGTAGCCGTGGTCGGTAATGGCCACGGCGGGCATGCCAAGTTCAACGGCACGATTGACCATATCCTGGATACGGGTTGCGCCGTCGAGCATGGAGAAAACAGTGTGATTGTGCAGATGGACGAATGCCATATGATGAGCTCCGATGCGGGTTCGTGTTCTGACTGAACGATTTTACCGCACGGCACGGACAGCACCCGAACCTAGCCAAACCAACACGGCTCCTCTTGCAGTTGCGGTGAAATGCGGACTGTTTGGCGGCTTTTTTGGCCAAAACAGCCCGTATTCCACCGCAAGTTATCTGAGGGCTAGAGATTGTAGGTGACTACTTGAGGTTCGGCGGGTTCGACGAAGATGGCTGGATTCGCCTGCTCCACGCGAACGAACTTGACCGTCACCGTCTCAAAGCCCGCCTTGTGCAACACGTCGGCGTAAACGCGCGCCTGCAGGGCGTGCTTCTCGAGCAGCTGGTCCGGCGTCTCGTCCGGCGTGCCGCCCGTCTTATAGTCGATGACCAGCGCGCGCGACGGATCGGCCAGGTCGGTGGCCAGTGCATCGATGGCGCCCTCGGCATAGGCACCGTAGCGAGCGATGTCCTCGTCCTCGCAGCCCAGCGAAAAGAACGGCACCTCGGCGCGAACGCACGGCCACGCGAGCAGGTCGGCACGAACAGCCGACTTGAGCCAGCGGTCCAGGGCAACATCGAAGCGTTCGCGCTGCTCCGGCGTCAGGCACCACAGGCGAGCCAAGGCGTCGGCACGCTCAGCAGGCAGCGCATCGGCACCCATCTCGATGAGCCACTGGCAGGCGGCGTGGAAGGCCGAACCCAAGGCCATGGGATTGCCGGCGGGCTCAACGGCAGCCACGTCTGCATCCGTCATCTCCGAGCCATCCGACTCTGCATCATCGCCGGACTCGTCCATGGGAACACGAGCCTCGGCGGCACGGTCTTCCGTCTCGGCATGGAGTGCCGCGGCGATTGACGAGTAGCTATACGAGTCACGCATCGGATACGGACAGATGCCCATGCGCACGCCCACTGCCTGGGGATACACAAGCTCAAACGAATCGGGCTTGGGGTCGGCAGGACCGGGCACAGTTGAGTGCGCAGCACTATCGGCGACATCGACATCGCCGCGAACAAGCCTGCCCTCGGCATCCAGCGAAGCGTTTGCCTCAAACGCCTGCTCGCCAAAGGTAAAGTCCGTGAGCGAAATGAGCTCGTAGTCGCCCGGCTGGGAGTTGTCGAACACCAGGCGGTCGCTATCGAGCTGCGGCGTGTCCAGAGCGTCGGTCGGCAAAATACGGCGCAGCACGTCGTAGGTCAGATCCGTCTCGACATCGAAGGTCGGCGCCGTCACCTTGCCACGGCTCACACCGGCATCCATCGCCAGAATGACCAGCTCGCGTGCTCGCGTCATGGCGACATAGAGCAGGCGGGCCCGCTCCTCGAGCGAGAGCTGCAGGTCGTCGTTGCGCAGGCGAGCAAATGCCTCGGCGGGAGAACCCGTCGCACAAACGTCCTCCATGAGCTCCGGCGGCAGCCACAGCGACGTGCCCTTGCCCTTAAACGCATGCTCAAACTGCTTTTTGACGTCGTCGCCCTTCACAAAGGTTCCGTCGGCGAGCTTAACGCCGTCGAAGCGTGCCGGCAGTGCCACGACCTGCGCTCCGCCATCGACGCGACCCATCTGTGCCGCACCCGAGGACTTACGCACGCCAAAGCACTCCGCAACCGCCACGACCGGATACTCCAGGCCCTTGGATGCATGCACGGTCATGATACGCACCGCGCCGTCGCCCTCCTCGTTGAGGGCACCCGGGGCCTCCTTGCCCGCCAAGAAGCGGTCGAAGGCCAGCGCGATGGAACGCGGCGAGTTGCCGAGCTCAGCCTCTGCCTCGGCCACGGCGTCGAGCGCCTTGAGCACGTTGGCAGCAATGGCCTTGCCCTCGGGGCCGCGCTGCGCCAGACGCACAAACCAGCCGGAAGCATTGACCACGTCGCGCGCGATGTTGGCGAACGAATCACGTCCCACGCGACGAAGTGCATACCGCAGAACCTCGCGGGCGCGCGTCACGAGTGGCAGGTTCTGCAAACCCGGCACATCGGAATCGCTCATGATGCCCGCGTCGATGTTGCGGCGCGACGTCTCGCCCGTCTGCTCGTCGAGTTTGGTCGCCAGCGTCAGGAACTCCTGGGCGCCGAGTGCAAACATCGGCGAGGCCAACAGCGGCATAAGACCCTGCGCCGTATCGGCCGGATTGGCGAGCGCGCACACCAGGGCACGCACCGTTTGGACCTCGGCAGCCTGAGCAAAGACCGAGCCGCCTGCGATCACGCAGTCGAGTCCCTGGTCGCGGAAGGCCTGCGCATAGACATCGGCGTTGGTCATGCGGCCCAGCAGCAGGACCATGCTGCCCTGGGGCTGCCCCGCTTTGGCGAGCGCATGGAAACGCTCGGCGATCGCACGGGCCTTTGCCAGCGTGCGCTCCTGCGTACTGCCGCCGGCAACAAAGAGGGCCTGGCGACGCGAGGCGTCTGCCACCAGCGTGTCCTTGCGGCCGTCGCTCGCCTCAAGATCCAAAAAACCCTGCATCAGGCCGCCGTCATCGCCGTCGAAGACGCGTGCCACGTAACGCAGCACCTCGTCGTGGCTGCGGAAGTTGCGCACAAGTTTGACGAGCTCGCCAGCAGGGGCGTCGGCCACGGCAGTCGCCTCGGGCGCGGCAGACGAGCCCACCTTGCGCTCCTGGCGACGGAACACCTCGACCTCGGCGCCACGGAAGCGATAGATGGACTGCTGCGCATCGCCTACGGTGCACAACGCGCGCTCCCCCGCGCCCGTCAGATAGCGAATCAAATCGACCTGCATCTGGTCGGTATCCTGGAACTCATCGATCATGACCATCTTAAAGCGGCCCTCGTAGGCGGCTCGGATGGCAGGATAATCGCGCAGCGCCTCATATGCCATGCGCAGCAGATCGTTATTGTCGAGCGCGGACTGGTCGGCCTTGAGCGCACGGTACTCCGCCTCCACGGAACGGGCCAGGCCCACCAGCGCATCGAGCGCCGGGCCACCGCAGGCAAGCACGATATTGATAAACGCATCGGCGGCCTCGGCCTTGAGCAGCTCGGCCTGCTCCTTAGGGAATGCCTTGCTCGCGCGCGGCATGGTGCACGACATCATGAGTCGCGCCGCATCGGCCATGGTCTTGCCGCTCGCCTCGAACGCGTCGATGGCATCGAGCGCCGCCTGCGCCTTCTCGGTCGAAGCCTTGCTCGCACCCAGCGCCGCGTGATAGGCATCGGCGAGTGCCGAGGTATCGGCCTGGCCGCGCGTCACGCGCACGTCGTCCATACCGCCCGGCAACTGGCTCGACAGCTCCAGCAGGTCGCGCACCAGACCCTTGATGGTCGTACCGCCGCCAAAGGAACCGCCCTCGCCCGCCATGGGATACCAAGCGTAGAGGGCCCTAAGCGAAGCGGCGAGCTCGGGCGCGGCATCGGGCGCCGTCGCGCGGCCCAGCACATGCTCAACAGCCTGGTCCATAAGCTCGTCGGTATCGGTGAGCACCGTGAACTCGGGGTCGATGCCCAGCTCCAGCGCATGCGCGCGCAGGATACGCGAGCACATGCCGTGAATGGTCGAAATCCACGCGTCGTCGACGGTCAGTGCTTCCTCGTCCATGCCCTCGTCGATAAGCGCACGGCGCACGCGGTCGCGAATCTCGGCCGCGGCATCTTTGGTAAAGGTAATAGCGAGCACCTGATCCAGATGTTCAACGAACGGACCGGATTCGGGCGAGAGCGCGTAGACGATGCGGCGCGTAAGGGTAAAGGTCTTGCCCGAACCGGCGCCCGCCGAGACAAATAGCGGACGGTCGAGCGTTTTGACAATCTGCAGCTGTTGCGGCATCAAAGTCGAAAGATCCATGGTCTACACGTCCCTCCTTACAAACGTTCCTTGGTGGTTATACGAACAGCGCGCATGCGCGGCTTGCGCCGATGTCGGGTCGACAGCGGCGACGTCACCTGCCTCGAGCTCGCGCAGGCGCTCGGCAATGCCGGTCTCCACGCGGTCGAGCAGGGCATCGAAGTCCATGCTGCCGCCCTCGCCCGGGAAGCCCTTCTTGAGGCCCGGGATGCGACCGTCACCACGCTCTTCCTCGAGCAACTCGGCACTCGCCGCGCCGCGCAGCGCGGGCTTGCCGCCCTTGGTCGAGAAATAGAGCGCAGCACGGGTATCTAGGCCCAGCGCCCGACGCATGGCCTGCGCGTAGATGAGTGTCTGGGTATGGGGTGGCAGCCAGCGCGGGTCGTCGATGGGCGCCGTGCCCGATTCCTCGTCGCGCACCGTAGGGTCGGCGAGCTTAAACTCCTCAACGCCCGTGCGATGCTTGTAGTCGATTACCACGGCGCGATTCTCGGCATCCACATCTACGCGGTCGATGCGCCCGCCGAGCGGCCAACCGGCATACTCAACGTTAAGATCGTTAAAGGCAAACTCCAGGTAGCGCGGAGCAAAAGGAGTCAGCGCCTCGGACTCGTAGGCAAGGACGCCCTCCAGCTGCGGCAAGATCTCGGCCACCTGACGCTCCTCCACCGGGGAGAGCGGCACCAGCGGGCCCTCGTTGCCACGCTTGCCCGCATGCTCGGCCAAGGTATCGGTAAAGACCTCGCGCAGCAGCTCCTGCACACGCGGCAGGTTCTCGGGTGTCACGCGCTCCATGCCCTTCTGCGGAAGACACGCATGCAAGTGCTCCAGCACGTCGTGGACAAAGTTGCCCTTCTCCATGTTGCCAAAGCCCGCGTCGATCGACTGGGGCTTGACGCGATACGAGACGAACCAGCACAGCGGGCAGGTGGAATAGGCCTCGATCTGCGAGGCGGACGTCAGACGCGGCACAAGCGGCGCGTCCTCACCCTCGCCATCGCGACGGCACAGGACCAAATACGGAATGGCTTCATCGCTCAGATGCTGAGGAGCTTCGCAGGTCACGCGCTCGCGCCTAAGACCTTCACCTGCCGCGGGATCAAAGTCGGCGATGATATCGCCCTCGCCCACGCGCGTGGGTTTGACAGCGCCAGAGGCCTTAGCGTTGCCAGCGGCCCTAGCGTTGCCAGCGGCCTCGGCATGCGCCCGCAACTCGGTCCATACGGCTGCCGGGTAGCACTCGCGTGCCTGGCGATCGTGCGTCACGCGGGCGAGCGCGACCGGACCGCTCGCCGCCTGCATTGCACGGCCAAAGCGCACGCGCAGAAGAGCGGCAGGCTCCAAAGACACGCCGTCGCGGCGCAGCTCGGCTGTCAACGTGGCAAGCGGGCCCTCTTCGTGCGAAAGCGGATAGCTGTCCAGGTCGACATCGGCAAACAGCACGGCATCGTAGCTGCCGGGGCGCAGAACCGCCGCATCGGCAAGCGGAGCAAAACGAACCTGAGCACGTGGCGTGCGATCGACCTCGTAGGTCTCGTAATCGTAAGCGGTACTGCGCTTGTCCACCTTGGTTCGAACGCCGTCGAGAACCGGCACGGTCGCGGCCTGCGACACGTCGAGCGCGCGAGCATCATTCATAAGGATGTCGATGGCATGGCGCAGCAAAGCCGTCTCCGCCTGGCGACGGGCCTGGCCGTCAAGACCGCCTAGAGCGCGATCGGGCAGCGCCTCTGCAACGGCGAGCATGGCCTTGAGCGCCGTCACGGGTTTGTCGCGCCACAGCGCCTGAAACACGTCCGAGACCACGCACGGCACATTCTTAAACCAGTTATCGTCGTTGGCGGCCTTGCGGGCGCCCCTCACCTGGCCCTGCACACTCTGCAGCAGGCTCTTGACGCCCGCAGTGGTCTTGCTGCGCGACAGGCGCATGTTCTTGTCGAAGCCGCGGGCGCTCGCGGCGTCAGTACCCGAAAGCGGGCTATAAATCCAGTCGGTAAGCTCTGGAGCGGGCCACCACTCGGTCTTGGAAGCGGTGCCCTCGTCGGCGGCTTTCATACGCTCGATCAGGTTGGCGAGCGCCGTAAACTGCCTGCCCGCGATGGACTGGGAAAACGCCGTGAACTCAGTCGTCTCGGCCGCAATGTGACGCGCCGCCAGACGAGAGGCGAGCTCACCGAACAGCTGGGATGCCCGGGCAGAAACAACGAGCACGCGCACGGGGTCGGCGGGCGTTGCAGTAGCTTTATCGGCCTTGGACTCCTTGTGCGCTTTCACCAACTTATCGATGGCGTCCACATAGACATGAGCACGGGCATGGGGGCCGGCGACCTCAATAAAGGCAGGCTGAGCGGCGGCCCCGCAAGCGACATCAGACGCGACGGCGTCGTCCCCCAGCGGCGCGATCTCAAACAGCACACCGCGGGCATCAAATGCCGTGGCTAGCTCCTCGCGCATCGCCGCCTGCTCGCGGGCAAGCAGCACGACGACCTCTCCCCCATTGTTCGCCACGGCAGACAGCAGCTCGAGTAGGCCGTGCGTAAACGACGTGATACCGCGCACGCATACCGCGCGGGCGCACGCCGGAAGGTTGTCGGCCAGCACCTCGGCCATAAGGTCAGCCGCCTCGCAGGGCTCGACCATGTCTCGACGGTCCAAGCCGCTCGCGTAGGCGCGCAAAAGCTCGGACACGCGAGCCTCAGCATCGCTTTTTGGCTCAGGCTGGCAATTGTTGCCACCGCATCGCTCGGCACCCGTCCCTGCCACACCCGGCAGCACATCGCGGGCCATGCGCGCAAGCATGCGCACCGTGCCCTGGCTGCGCGAAAGCGGCTGCAGGTCGGCATCGTCGAGACGCGTGACCATGTCCGAGAGCAGCATCTGGCGCTGCAGGTTGTCGACGAAACCGCGCCCGTCGCCCAAAAGCTCCCAAAGCGAGCGGAGCCACGACGAAGGCGTCTTGTAGTCAACGCCCAGCGAGATACCAGCTGCCGCCGCATCATGACGGCACAGGTCGAGCTCGGCAAACGAGGGCGCCAGCAACACGGCACGCCCGTGGCGATCGACAAGGTCGGCAAGCAGCACCGCCTCGGCATCGCTCAGCTCCGTACCGGCATCCGTGGTATAGATTCGAACAGGCATGGTCCTCCACTCAAACCGTCCGCAATAATCAATGCATCCATCCTACCCGCCCGCACGGACAACATGGCACCACACCAACATGTTTTGGCGCATCGGGGTCAGGTTACTTTGCACCAGACCCCCTCGATGATCCGTTTTCCTCCGTCCCCAGGGGATCAATTTTCGACACACAAAAACCGCCCCCGAAGGGGCGGCTCCAGCTGATTCGTTTGTTGCCGTTGGCCTACTCGCCATCCTCCAGCTTGATGAGGATCTTGCGATAGCCACCGTACTCGCCGTTGAGCGCCTTGGACACACGGCTCACCGTGGTGGACGAAGCGCCAGTACGCGCCTGAACCTCGACATAGGGCTCGCCCTCGTCCAGGTAACGCGCGACCTGCAGACGCTGCGATAGATCGCAAATCTCGCGCGGCGTGCAGATATCGGTCAAAAACGCTTGGATATCCTTCTCGTCGTCCAAAAGGCTAAATGCGTGGACCAGCTGCTTGACATCAGGCTTGTCAAACATGCTCTCGATATTCATCGATCACCGCCAAACCCGCCAAAAGGCATCGAAGTTGATACTGACATCGGGCATCGTTCGCCCGTTCTATGCAATAGGGCAACGCCTGTGGCTTTTGCCCGTAGCAGTGTAGCACACCACCAAACTAAAGCGACAAGACTCTCAGCCAGCGGCGCGTTTTTCAGGACGAACGCCGTTTAGAAACCATATGCGCACGTAAGCTCCACGAATATTTGAGACAATGGGCGCCCAAACACCGCGGCGCGCCCGCGCAACCATCCAGGTCGCCGCCGTAAGCCGCTTCACGCGACGCCAGCAATCCCGGCGCAAGAAAGGATTCACGCCATGCGCTTTATGCTTAACTGGCTCTTCACCTCGATCGCCATCGCGATCGCCACGTTCCTCGTCCCCGGTATCCAACCCTTCGGCTTTGCCGAGACCTGGGTCTGCTTTGCCTTTGTGGGACTGTTCCTGAACATTGTCGATTCGTTCGTCAAACCGTTCCTCACGGTCATCTCGCTGCCGCTCACGATCATTACGCTGGGCATTTTCCAGCTTGTCGTCAACAGCTTTATGCTTGAGCTCGCGAGCTACCTGTCGATCAACCTGCTGGGCGTCGGCATCTCCATCGCCAGCTTTGGATCGGCCTTTATGGGCAGCATCCTGGTGTCCATCACGCGCAGCATCCTCGACAGCATCGCCGAGGACTAAAACGGCCATTCCGGCCGTGTCCGTCTCAACAGCCCAAAACGAAGGCCGCCCATCGCAAAAATGGGCGGCCTTCTTATTGTTCAAGTCTCAAAGGGCGAGAGAATCTACCATTTCCACCCCGTCCCCAAATGCAGGTGTGGGTTAGATGACGTAGTCGTAGCCATGGTTGGGAGCGACAAGTTGATCGAGCGTCACACCGTCGAGGTAGTCGTTGATGAGCTTGTCAAGGTTCTTCCACACGTCAAGCGTGGGGCACTCATCCGAACGCGAGCAGCCTTTGCAGTCGCCATCCAGGCAGGCGACCGGTGCCAGGCTGCCCTCGGTCAGGCGCAGGATCTCGCCCACCGTGTACTGCTCGGGCGGGCGCGTGAGCACGTAGCCACCGCCCTTGCCACGCATGCCCGAAAGCATATTGGCGCGCACGAGCGTAGCCAAGATGTTCTCGAGATATTTCTCGGAAATCCCCTGTCGCGCCGCGATCTCTTTGAGCGGGATGCGACCGGCCGCCTGATGCTCGGCCAGGTCGACCATAACGCGCAGGGCATATCTGCCCTTAGTAGAAACCAACATGTATAGTGCTGCCTTTCGGTCATTTAGTCCGTAGAAATTCTAGCCGAAATATTGGTTTTGAAAATACCCGTTCCGGTCAAGATGGTTAATCGACTCGTAATAATCTTCTATTTCCTATTGCGTTACTAGGCTTTACTGTCTACTATGCTTGCCAACAGCAAAACGAACAACCCATAAGGTTTGTGGGTTTCGCTGCTACACACACCGTAAAACCACACGGTATCCAGTCATTTGAACACTTTGGAGGTTCACCATGAGCAATGTTTACACGTCCATCGATCAGCTTATCGGCCACACTCCGCTTCTGGAGCTCACTCACTTTGAGGCCGATGAGGACCTCAAGGCCCGCGTGCTCGTCAAGCTGGAATACTTCAACCCCGCCGGCTCCGTCAAAGACCGCGTCGCCAAGAACATGATCGACGAGGCCGAGAAGGCCGGCAAGCTCGTGCGCGGCGGCGACTACACCATCATCGAGCCCACGAGCGGCAACACCGGCGTCGGCATCGCCTCGGTGGCGGCGGCTCGCGGCTACAAGGTGATCATCACCATGCCCGAGACTATGTCCGTCGAGCGTCGCAAGCTTATGCAGGCATATGGCGCACAGCTCGTGCTCACCGACGGTTCCAAGGGCATGAAGGGCGCCATCGCCAAGGCCGAAGAACTGCAGAAGGAGACCCCCAACAGCATTATCGCCGGCCAGTTTGTAAACCCCGCCAACCCCGCCATCCACAAGGCCACGACCGGCCCCGAGATCTGGGATGACACCGACGGCGAGGTCGATATCTTCGTCGCCGGCGTCGGCACCGGCGGCACCGTGACCGGCGTGGGCGAGTTCCTCAAGGAGCAGAACCCCGAGATTCAGATCGTCGCCGTCGAGCCCGCTACCTCCCCGGTGCTCTCCAAGGGCCAGGCCGGCCCGCACAAGATCCAGGGTATCGGCGCCGGTTTTGTGCCCGACGTCCTCGACACCCAGGTCTACGACGAGATCATCCCCGTCGAGAACGACGACGCCTTTGCGACCGGCCGCGCCGTGGGCCACAAGGAGGGCGTGCTCGTGGGCATTTCGTCCGGCGCCGCCGTGTGGGCCGCGCTACAGCTGGCCAAGCGCCCCGAGAACGAGGGTAAGACCATTGTGGCGCTGCTCGCCGACACCGGCGAGCGTTACCTGTCCACGGCGCTCTTCCAGGACTAAGGGCCCGTCGCTTGTCGATAGGCCCAAGGCACGCCGGCCTCCCCTCTCTTCTGGCTGCCTGAGCCCATCTCGTTAGGGTATCCCACGAGACGTCCGAACTTGCTACAATGTCTGCGGCGCGGAACCAGCCTCCCGCGCCGCTTTTCTTTTTTGGCCACATGCCACCAAGGAGAACCTCCCCATGCACAACAAGCGCGTGCTCGTCGCCATGAGCGGCGGCGTCGATTCCAGCGTGACCGCGTATCTGCTCAAAAGTCAGGGTTACGAATGTGTCGGTGCCACCATGCGCCTCACCTGCCCCGCGCCCGATCCCGTCACGGGCATGAGCAAGGTCGACCGCGACATCGCCGATGCAAAGGCCGTCGCCGAGCGCCTGGGGATACCCCACCATGTGCTCGACCTGCAGCAGACCTTCGACCGCAACGTGATCGAGCGCTTCGTGACCGCCTACCAGGAAGGGCTGACGCCCAACCCGTGCATCATCTGCAACCGCCACATAAAGTTTGGCGCGTTGCTGGATGCGGCGCTGGATATGGGCTGCGACTACATCGCCACGGGCCACTATGCCAAAACGAGCCAAGCGCCCGACGGCACCTGGCAGCTGCATCGCGGCGAGGACTCCAAAAAGGACCAGAGCTACTTTTTGTATTCGCTCACGCAGGAGCGGCTGTCACGCACGATCTTTCCGCTGGCTGGGCTGGACAAAGAGCGCAACGTGCGCCGCATTGCCGCCGAGCAGGGTTTCATAAACGCCAAGAAAGCCGAAAGCGAGGACATCTGCTTTATCGCGGATGGCGACTATGCGGGCTATATCGAACGTCGGTGCGGACATCCCGCTACACCGGGCGATATCGTGTGGCGCGACGGCAGCCTGGTCGGTCGCCACAACGGTGCGCTGCGCTATACCATCGGCCAGCGCAAGGGTCTGGGCGTCGCGATGGCCCATCCCGTGTACGTAACGGGCGTCGACGCCGCCAGCAACATTGTGCATCTGGGCGAGGCCGAGGACCTGACGGCCACAGCGCTCACGGCCAACGACTGGATCTGGAGCGCGCCGGACGCACGCATGGAGGCAGAGCTCGATGCCGGCGGCATTCACGTGGGCGCCAAGTACCGCTACCGTCAAAAGGACCAGGCAGCAACCCTTACACGTGGCGAAGACGGGCAAATGCTGCTAACTTTTGACGAGCCACAGCGAGCCATCGCCCCCGGCCAGGCCGTCGTCGTCTACCACGGCGACGTCGTCTTGGGCGGCGGTACCGTGACCGGCGCGCTTAAGTAGCCCCATCCCCTTCATAAATTGCGGTGAAATAGGGACTGTTTAAGCGTTTAAAACCGCCAAACAGTCCCTATTTCACCGCAACTTAGAGAGGACGGCCTCGGTCGGTACTGCCGTATCAGCCGAGGCCGCTGCATCGTTAGCGCTGTACGTAGGCGCGGACGAGCTCGTAGGTGTTGCGCACGCCGTCGATGTGGCTGCGCTCGTAGTTGTGGCTCGCGTACACGCCGGGGCCGATCAGGCCGTGACGGATGTCGTAGCCGGCAGAGAGCGTGGCCTCGACGTCCGAGCCGTAATGCGGGTACACGTCGATGGCATAATCGAGCTCAAGCTCGCGCGCGATATTGGACAGCGTGGTCACCAGATCGTAGTTGTAGGGGCCACCCGAATCCTTGGCGCAAATCGACACCATGCGCTCGGTGCAGCCCAGGTCGTCGCCCACGCAGCCCATGTCAACGCTGATCATCTCGCGCGTGTCGGCCGGCACGAAGGCGCCGCCGTGGCCCACCTCCTCGTACACGGTAAAGAGCAGCGAAACCTTACGCGAAAGCGTCACCTCGCCAGCGGCGACGGCACGCGCCAAGCCCAACAAAATGGCGGCCGATAGCTTGTCATCCAGGAAGCGGCTCTTAATGTAGCCGCTCTCCGTCACCGTCGTGCGAGGATCCATAGCGATGATGTCGCCGGTCTGAATACCCAGCTCGAGCACATCGTCCTTGCTGTCGACGTTCTCGTCGAGCAAGATCTCCATGTTCTTCTCGATGGTCTTGACCGGCTCGTCGGCCACGTGCGCCGAAGGCTCGGTGTTAAGAACCACGCCCGTGTAGACATTGCCGTCGCGCGTGTAGACGGTGCAGTTCTCGCCATCGGCCGTAGACCACTGATGCCCACCGAGCGTCGTGGGGCGCAGGCGGCCATTGTCCTTAATGGAACGCACCATGGCGCCTAGGGTATCGACATGGCTCGCCAGTACGAGCGGCTCGCCCTCGCCGCCAAGCTCAACGAGCACGTTACCCTTATTAGAACGCTCAGGCCCAAACCCCATATCGCGCAGGGTCTCCATCAGATAATCAGTCGCCGCACGGGTATAGCCGGTAGGCGAAGCAATAGAAGTCAGCGTCTTAAGCTGTCCTGCGATATAGGAGAGCGTCTCCTCTAGAGAAGCATCAATATTAGAAGTCATATGCATCCTTCCAAGTAAAACTAAGACCGAGTCCCGATTTTAACCGTTCTGCACGTGCAATGCCCCAGGAGCCGAGCCGCCTCCAGACGTCCCCGCACCGGTTTTGTGCACGTGCACGGTTTACAATCTCAATCTTGCATAAATCCTATTGGTATTTGCATAGAAATGAGGCATCTTTTTGCTTCGTCTCAGGGTGCCCCACCTTGGACCGTGCAAAAAACGGAGTATTCAGCACCGTGGGCCCCAACGGCCCCATCACGAACGACAAAACGACGCGGTTACAGCAGTGTTGCAGGTCGTCGCAAAGCAGAAACTCAGTAACAACCCCCTCCACTCATCGATAGCCCGCCCACAATGGCTGTCGATGAGCGCCTGCGGATCACTACCGCCCATTCACAACGTTATGCATTTTTAAGAGCTTGTTGAATACTCCCAAAAATGCACGCAGGGAAGTGCACCACCTATCCGCAGCGGGCAGTACGCCTTGGTTTTGTCCGTCTCAGGGCATCGACGCAGCACAAAAAGCCCCGCCGTGCGTAGCACGGCGGGGCCAGCGGCACGTCAAAAGACCATACACCTACGGGCGAAGGACCACCAAACTGGGCTAGGCAGCCGGGCAGATCTTCTTGAAGAGCTCAATGACGTCGTCGAGCGTCGCCTCGCGCGGGTTGCCCGGGAAGCAAGCGTCGGCCATGGCGTCCTTGGCCAGAACCTCGATCTCGTCAGCCTTCATGGCCTCGCAGACGTGCGGGATATTCACGTCGGCGGAAAGCTGCTTGACGGCGGCGATAGCAGCATCGGCAGCCTCGGCGGTGCTCATGCCCGTGGTGTCAACACCCATGGCGACGGCAACCTTGGCCAGGCGCTCAGCGCAAACCGGCTTGTTGAACTCCATGGCGATCGGCAGCAGCATGGCGCAAGCGACGCCGTGCGGGGTGTCGTAGTGAGCGGACAGGGTGTGAGCCATGGCGTGGTCGATGCCCAGGCCAACGTTGGAGAAGCCCATGCCGGCGACATACTGACCAAGGGCCATGCCCTCGCGACCGGAGCCGGGCTGACCGGACTTGGCCTCGGCGACGGAGTCACGCAGGTTCTCGCTGATCAGCTTAATAGCCTCAAAGTGGAACATGTCGGAGAGCTCCCAAGCGCCCTTGGTGGTGTAGCCCTCGATGGCGTGGGTCAGAGCGTCCATGCCAGTGGAAGCGGTCAGGCCGGCGGGCATGGAGGCCATCATGTCGGGATCGACGACGGCGACCTCGGGGGCGTCGTTGGTGTCGACGCACACGAACTTGCGGACCTTCTCGGGGTCGGTGATGACGTAGTTGATGGTCACCTCGGCGGCGGTACCGGCGGTCGTCGGCACAGCGATGGTGAACACGGCGTGGTTCTTAGTGGGAGCAACGCCCTCGAGGCTGCGGACATCGGCGAACTCGGGGTTGTTGATGATGATGCCGATGGCCTTAGCGGTGTCCATGGAGGAGCCACCACCGATGGTCACGATAGCGTCAGCCTCGGCGGCCTTGAAGGCCTCGACGCCGTCCTTGACGTTCTGGATAGTGGGGTTGGGCTTGATCTCGGAGTAGAGGCTCCAAGCGATGCCGGCAGCGTCGAGCTCGTCGGTCACCTTAGCGGTAACGCCAAACTTGACCAGATCGGGGTCGGAGCAGACGAAGATCTTCTTGTAGCCGCGACGCTGGAGCTCGCCGGGGATCTCCTTGATGGCGCCGGAACCATGATAAGAGATGGTATTGAGAACGAAACGATTAGCCATTGATAGCCTCCCATCGTGTGCGGGGCATCCATTACGCCCCACGCTATGAGTCCCATCCTAACGCTTTTGAAACAAAAAACGCGTGAGAACGTCAATAGTGTTAAAGCGTTTCAACAGATGATGAAAAATATTGCGGCAAAGGGACAACCCCTTTGCCGCATTCGGTTACTTTCGGCAGCCCTCTTTCCAAGCCTCGGCCGCAACCTTCCAGCGTAAGCGCAAGTCGCGCTCGCGGTCGATGAACATGATGGCAAACGCGACAAACAGCAGCAAGCTCGCCACGACGATGGCGTGCAGGCCCATGCGCTCAATACACCAGTTGCCCAACACGGCGCCAAACACAAAGGTAAAGATCACGCCAAAGTACAGCAGGCCGTTTTCCAAAAAGCCGCGCCTGTGGGTGATGATGTAATCGTCCACGTTTTGCAGCGCGTTGCGCAAGTTGCCGATGCACATGGTCGTAGCGATGCCGTGACCGTGGATCTTGCGGAAGCTCTCGACCTGCATGCCGCAGGCAAACGAGGTGAGGCAGTTGGCGAGCAGGTTGAAATTGCCGCCCGGGATAAAGCTCACGCCCAGCAAGATGACGGCTTCAAAGAACACCGTTACCTGGCGCCAGTGAATCACGCTGCCAAACCGCTCATGCACCAGGTCGGCAAGCATAATGCCCACGGCAAACGACACCACGGGGAAGAAGTAGCGTCCCGCAAGTGCCCAGTTGCCCTCCGAGATGCTCACGCCCACGAGCAGGATGTTGCCTGTCTGCGCGTTGGCGAAAACATGATCGCGCCCAATGTACGAATAGACGTCCATAAAGCCACCGGCGAGCGCCAAGATGATGCCCAGCTCAATAGACTCCGATATCTGTTTGGCACGCTGCATCGTCGTGCATCCTCCTTGTTGACGACTCTCTCGTGCGTTGGCGGAAACATAGCCGCCGTTCATACTGTAACCCATTGACAACATGGCGTGCGCGCGAGACGGGTTCTCCAACGCGCAGATACACAGTCTGGAAACAAACGATCCCCGCATCGACGCGCCGATCCCCAGCTCATGTACTCCCCCAGTCTTTTTAGCCCCGTCCCAAAAAGACTGGTTACAATTACGTGCAGCATACAAACACCGGGAGGGATCGTGGCAAAAAAGCCTCAGCACGCTCAGAACAACCAGCGCAGTCAGCAGGGCAAACAGGGCCAGCAGCAAAAGCGCGGCGGTAAGGCGCAGGCCACGGTCGCCCGCACCAAGCATTCCCAAGCGACGCCCGCCCGCCCCTGGCGACCGGGCCGCGATAAGTTCCTCCCCGTCAGCCGCGCCGACATGGATGCGCGTGGCTGGGACCAGTGCGACTTTGTCTACATCTGCGGCGACGCCTATGTGGACCATCCCAGCTTTGGCATGGCCATCATCAGTCGCGTCCTCGACGCGCACGGCTACAAGGTGGGCATCATCTGCCAACCCGACTGGACCGACCCCGCCAGCATCACTGTGCTCGGCGAGCCGCGCCTGGGCTTTTTGGTCAGTGCCGGCAACATGGACTCCATGGTCAACCACTATTCGGTGACCAAGCATCGCCGCCACACCGACGCCTATACCCCCGGTGGCGAGGAGGGGCGCCGTCCCAATCGTGCCGTCACGGTCTACGGCAACCTCATCCGCCAGACGTTCAAGGATGCCCCCATCATCATCGGCGGCATCGAGGCGAGCCTACGCCGTCTGGCCCACTACGACTACTGGCAGGACAAGCTCAAGCGCTCGGTACTGCTCGACTCGGGCGCCGACATCCTCATCTACGGCATGGGCGAGCACGCGATCGTCGAGATCGCCGACGCGCTCGACGCGGGACTGCCCGTGGACCAGATCACCTATATCAATGGCACCGTCTACCGCACCAGCTCGCTCGATGAGGTCTACGACTACGACCTGCTGCCCAGCTGGGACGACCTTGCCGCCGACAAGCTCAACTACGCGCGCAGCTTTAACGTGCAGCAGCAGAACATGGACCCCATCACCGGCCATCGCCTGGTAGAGCCCTACCCCAACAACGTCTATGTGGTGCAGAACCCGCCGTCGACGACGCTCACCACCGACGAGATGGACGAGGTGGCCGAACTCCCCTACGCACGCGATTGGCATCCCGACTACGACGCGGCGGGCGGCGTGCCGGCCTTTGCCGAGATCAAGTTTTCCATTAGCTCCAACCGCGGCTGTTTTGGCGAGTGCTCGTTTTGCGCCCTCACCTTCCACCAGGGCCGCGTGTTGCAGATGCGCAGCCACGACTCGATCATGCGCGAGGCCGAGCTGCTCACGCGCGATCCCGAGTTTAAGGGCTACATCAACGACGTGGGTGGACCGACGGCCAACTTTAGCCGCCCCGCCTGCGACAAGCAGCTCAAGCACGGCGTGTGCAAGAACAAGCGCTGCCTGTGGCCGAGCGTGTGCAAGAACATGGTGGTCGACGAGAGCGGCTACACACAGCTGTTGCGCGACCTGCGCCAGCTGCCGGGCGTCAAGAAGGTCTTCGTGCGCAGCGGCATCCGTTTTGACTACACCATGGCCGATGCCTCGGACGAGTTTTTACGCGAGCTGCTGGAACACCATGTCTCGGGCCAGCTGCGCGTAGCGCCCGAACACGTGAGCGACGCGGTACTGTCCGTGATGGGCAAGCCGAGCCGAGCTGTCTACGACGCATTCTGCCGTAAATTTGAACGCTTGAATCGCGAATACGGACTCAAGCAGTACGTGGTGCCGTATCTGATCTCGAGCCACCCCGGCTCGACCATGAAGGAAGCCGTGGACCTTGCCGAAGCCGTGCGCGACATGGGCTACATGCCCGAGCAGGTGCAGGACTTCTACCCCACACCGTCCACCATGTCGACGTGCATGTACTACACCGGCGTGGACCCGCGCACCATGGAGCCGATCTATGTGGCGCGCGACCCGCACGAAAAGGCCATGCAGCGCGCGCTGATTCAGTATCGCAAACCCGAGAACTACAAGCTCGTGCGCGAGGCGCTGGAGAAGGCCGGGCGTCGCGACCTGATCGGCTACACCAAGCATTGCCTGATTCGCCCCGTGCCGCCACGCCCGGGCGAGACGTCTGCCGGCGGCGGGCATGGCACCGGCAAGAAGGGCGGCAAGGCCCACGGCGGCGCTGGTGGTGCCGGCAAGGGGTCTAAGGGTAGCAAGGGCCACGGCGGCATGTCGCGCGCGCAAAACACCGCCGGCCGCAATCGCGCGGCACAGGGGCGTCAGGGCGCCAACGGAGGCGGCAGACGCGACTAGCGCGACGAGGCGGCATGCCGCCGTTGGCGACACGACACGCCCCACCAATAAAATGCCGCTCGCCGGGGCGTCGCAGAACGATTCCCCGGCGAGCGGCCGATTAATATTGTCTATCTCAAAACGTCGTTACTTTTTGTCAAAACGACCATAGAGCGCAAACGAGAGCGTCGCGGAAATAACCCAAGTCAAAGCGATGCAGACGACAATCATGATCAGGTTCATGGGATTGCCGCTTGGATCGGCATAAACGGGCAACGAGGTAATGCCGGGCATAACAAAGCCGAAGCACTTTGCGCCGAGAACAACGGTAAGCGCACCGCCAATACCATCCGCGATCATCGCAGCGATAAGCGGAGTCCTGTTAGGAACCTGAACGGTAAACAAGGCGGGCTCGGAAATTCCCATAAATGCTGAGAAGGCGCACGTCATTGCAGCGGACTTGAGCTTTTCGTCGGTCATGCGCAGGGCCGCACCAAAAGACGCACCGCTTTCGGCGAGGTTATGGCAGAAAGAGATCGGGAGCAGATAGTCATACCCAAGCGTTGCGATATTGGAAATCTGGATAGGGCTCGTTGACTGATGCATGCCGAAGAGCACAATAAGCGGCATAAAGAAGCCCAGCAGAAAACCGGCAACAGGGCCCAACGTCGAGAATAGCCAAACGATACCGTTGGCGAGACCAAGACCGCACCAGGCACCAATCGGAGCGAGCACAAACAGGTTGACCGGAATCACGATAGCAAGGGAGAGTGCCGGGACGACAACGAGCTTAAAAAGATCCGGCACGACCTTGTCGATTGCGCGATATACAAAGGACAAGCCAATGACGCCAAAGATGACCGGGAACACGGAATCGGCGTAGCTAAAAATCGGCACCGTAAAACCGAACAGCGCAAGAGGCGTCTCGCCCGTACCGACAGCGTTGACAATGGTCGGGTACATCAGCGATCCGGCAACACAAAGCGCAAGCGAACGGTTGACTCGGAACTTATCAGCTGTAGACATTGCCAGCAAAAACGGCAAGAAGTAGAACGGGATATCCGAAATCATATTGAATATCGCAAAGTCGCCGGCACCCGTGTCGATTCCAAAAGCCGCGATAGCAGCCAGGATGCCCTTTACGATGCCTCCCGCCACCAGTGCGGGAATGATAGCGGAGAAGATGCCGGTGATGATATCGAATACGCGAGCCGAACCTTTTTGGAGCTCAGGCTGCTCGGCGTCGGCGGAGACCTCGCCACCCATCCTGTCACCTAGCATGGGCTCCAATTCGTCATATACCGACCCCACGCTGGCGCCGATGATAACCTGCCACTGCCCGTCTTTAACCTGCGCGCCCAAGGCGCCGTCAAGCGTCTTAAGGGCCTCCAGATCTGCCTTGCTATCGTCCTTCAGGTTGAATCTGAGCCTTGTAATGCAGTGCGTTGCCATAACAACGTTATCGGCGCCGCCCACGAGCTCGAGGACGCGAGCGGCCAGTTCCTTCTTGTCTGCCACGACAATCACTCCTACCCAAGATCCTCGCCATTAGTGGCGATACATTTCTGATACCAATAGAAAGAGTCTTTACGCGAGCGCTCCGCAGTGCCGTTGCCGCAATTATCCAAATCGACATAGATAAGCCCGTAGCGCTTGTCCATCGTAAGAGGACCGCAGGCAACAAGGTCAATGAATCCCCAGATCATATATCCGCGCACGTCAACGCCATCGATCACTGCTTCCTTAAGGCACTTTATGTGCTGGCGCAAATAATCGATTCGATACTCGTCGTGGATGCTGCCATCCTCCTCGACTACATCAGATGTACCGAGGCCGTTCTCGGCGATATACAGGGGCAGCCCATAGCGGTCATACATCTGGTTAAGGGTAACCCTCAGACCAATGGGATCGAGCTGCCAGCCCCACTCACTCGTCTCGAGATAAGGGTTCTTGTTTGCCATGACCAGATTACCCGCAGTCTTCTCCCATCCCTGATCGCAGGTGGATACCTGGGAAAAGTAGTACGAAAAGGCCAGGAAGTCGACCGTGTTGCGAGCGATGAGCTCTTCATCGCCCGGTTCCATTTGAATCTCGATATCGCACGCATCGAAATAGCGATTCATATAAGCGGGGTATTTTCCACGAGCCATCACGTCCGTATAGAACCAGTTGGAATACTGGTCGTCGTGAATAGCCTGCATGTTATCTTCGGGACGGCAGGTGGCGGGATACGTACAGAATCGAGCGATCATGCCGCCAACGGGAGTATCGGGCGAAAGACGATGGACAATCTCGACGGCACGCGCATTGGCAACGAACTCGTGGTGCAGGCACTGGAAGATGGCTCGATCGAAGTTCTCCCCCTCTTCGTCTTTGACCAGACAGACCCCGTCCCAAGGCGAAAAACGCGCTGCATTGAACTCGTTAAAAGGCAGCCAGAAATCGACCAGATCGCCCAATTCCGTAACGATTGTCTCGACATAGCGGGCGAAGAAATCAATCGTCTTACGATTCTTCCATCCCCCATATGTGGTGACAAGATTTACCGGGATGTCATAGTGGAGCATGGTGACGAAGGTCTTAATGCCGTGCTTTTTGCACTCACCCAGCATGCTTCGATACCACTCGATGCCTTCGCGGTTAGGCTCAAGGTCATCTCCGTTAGGATAGATTCGGCTCCAGCAAATAGAGGTGCGGAACAGCTTGAGACCCATCTCCGCAAAAAGCGCGATGTCCTCACGATAGTGATGATAGAAGTCGTTGCCACGCCTAAACGGGTAGAACTCAACGCCGTCATCTGCGAGAGCGTTCATTAGCTCGTCATGGCAGAAGGGGTTGTTTTGATGCTTGTCCTCAATCTGGTCATGAGTCCAGGTACCATCCAGCCATCGACAATCCTGCGTCGACTTTCCCTTTCCGCCCTCATTCCAGGCGCCATCGGCCTGCGAGCACGATATGGCTCCGCCCCATAAAAAGTCGGAGTCAAACCCATGTTTTAACTTACTCATTTGCCCTCCTTGATCGGATGCTCCAGCGGATAACCCAATACTAGGAAGAACAAGATGCATAAGATATCGCATAGAAAGCGTGGGTTTATAACATTTTTTTAGATATAATACCGTTTAAGGCATCGATTCTACCGTTCACCCCTGGAGCACCCCATGGATTCGAATCTCAAACAGCTGCTCTATACGCATACCGAGACCGAAGAGTGGCATCGCACACATCCGGGAGAGCTCAGCCCGCGATATAACAGGGTGGAAACCACAACCATTAACGGCGAAGAGGTCTATCTGTTTGATTGGAAAGAAACTCTCGACGAAAACCCCGTGGGCCTTATCAAGGAGTCGCGCTTTACCGATATTCCTCCTCATATCAATCGGGATATGGAGCTTAACTACGTGTACGACGGCGTCTGCACGTTTATCGTCAACGGACGGCGACTACTCCTTAAAAAGGGCGACGTGCTCATTTGCAACACCGGCGTAGTCAGAAGCGTTCCATACGTTAAGGGCGAGCATGATATCGTCATTTCGATCGTCTTCAAAAAAGAAATGTTCGATTCGTTGTTCCTGAGCCAGCTACCCGGCGCGTCACCATTAACGAATCTTCTATTTGATTTTGTGTCCAAAAACCGCGAGGCCCGAAAATATCTCATTCTTCCAGAGGAATACGCCCGACATGCGCGACGCCTCATCGAGATGCTCTTTATCGAATATCACTTTAAAGATGCCTATTCCAATGAACTCATGAGGCACCTCGCCGTCAGCCTATTCCTTGTTCTCATTCGAGGACTGTACCGACGCTCCGCAACTGATAACCAGGCGATCATGTCGGACGAACGCATCGTGTCGATTCTGAATCATATTGAGCGAAGCTACGGCGACTGCACGCTCGAAAGCATTGCGAGCGATACGGGTTATAGCACCAGCTATCTCAGCAGCTTGATCAAGCAAAAAACCGGCAAAACGTTTTCGCAAATAAAGCTCAACCAGCAGCTCACAGAGGCGGCATATCTTCTCAATAACACCGAGCGCAGCGTGCAGTATGTAGCCCGAAAAGTCGGCATCTCCAACATGTCATTCTTTTACTCAAAATTTAAAGAAGCATTCGGCGAAACGCCAGGTGCGTTCAGGACGCATCGGTCTAATTAAAGGCGTTATTACTCAGACCGATCAGCTTCGCGCGACACGGGAATGCACAATCGAAGCAGCGAGCGCATCGCCTCTACCAGCAGAAAGCCGGCGATGCCAACCGTGACCACAACGTCGAGCGGTGTGCTCACAAACCACAGCAGCCCCATGAGATACGACCCGGCATTAAACGCAAAGTGCAGCAGAATCGTGTAGCGGAGCTTTCCGGTGGTCACGAGTACCCAACCAAAAATGAGGCCGGCAGCGCCCGCGTAGCAGCCCTGCACCCAGTTCATGTGCATAAAGCCAAAGATGGCCGCCTGCAGCACGATTGCCGCGGCGATACCCCACGTGCTTGGGGCCGCCCAGGGCACCATGGCGCCGTCTTGCGCGTTCGCGCGGCGCCGGCGCTTCCAGAGCGAACGGCACTGTGGATTAAACGCACGCAGCGAAAACTCAAAGATGATGCCGCGCACCAGCAGTTCCTCGCAAAACGGCGCGCCAAGCACCGTAGTCAGGACGGCAAGAAGGCTGGTATCGCCCATGCCCGTTTCCTCGACGAGCTCGCTATAGTCTGCCGCGACCTCGGGCAGCAGCGACAGCACGCCGTCGCATAGGTAGCTAATGACCATCTGCATGGATAGGCCGATCACAACAACGCAGGCAATGCGCTTCCATGCCGCGCTTGCTCCCCCACCGAGCGGGCGCTCGCCTTGCCGGCGCGCCATGAAGGAGCGGGGCCACAGATAACGCCACCACAGCAGCGCCATCAAAAATGACGCCGTCTGAGCGGCAGCCTGGAACCATTGGATATCGAGATTGTCGATCGGATAGCCCGTCAGCACCGACACGGCATCGAGAACTGAAAACAGAACCATGCTCAGGGCAATATCGGCAGCAACAACACCAAAACAGGCAAGCGCCCAAATCATCGCATTGAGCATGCCAACCTCCTCAAAACCCGGCACTTAGGGACGTTCCTTAACTGCCGGCAGAAAAGGAACGTCCCCAAGTGCCGGCAGTTTGGGACAGTCATTGTTGATGAGAATCGGGCGCAGCGCCAAAAGCCCCGCTCGGCGAGATGTCGAACGGGAAGGTGCCGCAGCGATTGAACGCGGCGATGAACATGCGGATGGCGTTGGACGGCGTGGTGCCCACGAGTTGAGTTGCCGCCGCGAAGGCCGCCTTTTCCTCGGGCAAGACCTTCGCGACTACGGGGGTCATGTGTTCTGCCATGGCGCTTCCTTTTTGAAACGACGGTGGTGCGGATAGATGCGGGCCACGCGGCTGGGCGACGGGCTGTGAAGGCAACCCGACTGGCCCGCATCCGGAGTTTGTTTCTGCGGCGTTGGTATTACTTGGTATCCCTAAGTATTACCCCGCAGCTAGAATACCACACCAGACCCCATGAGGACGGAGGAAAACGAATCATTTTGTTGCTGAGTTAGTTTTTAGAGCGTGATGATGTCCGAGATATCGAGGGCCTGAGCGTCGGCGGCGTCGTGCGTGGCAAGCAAGAGCGTGCGGCCGTCGAGCAGGTCGAGCACGACCTTGGTCGTCGCATCGCGCGCGGCGGCATCCAGGCCGGTAAAGGGCTCGTCAAGAATCACCGCGCCGCCCGGGCACAGCAGGGCGCGGGCAATCTCGACGCGACGGCGCTGCCCGCCCGAAAGCTCGGCCACGCGAGCATCCACATCGACTCCCGGCACCAGCAGGCGCAGCAATGCCGCGGCGCTCGAAGCATCCACACGCGCATCGGCGCACACCAGCACGTTATCCAGCGCCGAGGCGGACTCGGCCAAGTGTGCATCCTGAAACACCATCGAGCACGGCGAGCACTCCCCCGCTGCCAACGAAAGCAGCGTCGACTTGCCCATGCCCGAAGCACCCATCACACAGATGCGCCCACCCGCAGGCACGTTGAGCACCAGACCATCCAGCGCCGGCGCCCAGGGCGCGCAATCGCCCACGGCAAGCGCAAGCTCCGCTGCAGCCCCACCGCCAGCAGAGTCGCCCACACAACCGCGAGCGCCGCGCCCATGCGCCCGCACGGCCGCGCGCCACGCCACGGGTCCCGAAACCCGCAGCAGCCACACCAGCACGCGCTCACACGCCCACGAGGCGACAACGACCAGCACGGTCCACGCCAGCAGGTCAGCCGTCTCAATCAAAAGCTTTGCCTGATAGATGCGCTCACCCACGGTGCCCACCGCCATGCCGATAAGCTCGGCTGCCACGCCGGCCTTCCAGCTCATGCCGATCACAGCGCGGGCGCACGAAAGCACAAACGGCAGGACTTCGCGCCAGGTGTGGGCACAAAACAGTCGCCAGCCCCGCACGCCATGCAGACGAAACATCTGCTCCAGCGGCTGATCAAACTGTGCCAAACCCTCAACCAGCGAAAAATACACGCCCGGCAGCGCCATCAAAAAGACCACGGCGATGCTCACGCGCGCCGACCCCAGCCAAATGAGCAGCAGGACCACCACGCAGGCAACCGGCGTCGCCTTTACAAACGAAAGCGCCGGAGCAACCAGGTGCGCAAACGCCCGCGAACGTGACGAAATCCCGGCAAGCACGCCACCACACACCGCAGCAAGAGCCAGCCCGCCCAGTATCCGCGCGCCCGAGCCCGCCAAAATCGCCCAGGTACCGCCATCGCACACCAGCCGCAGCAACGCCACCACAACAGCGCCCGGCCCCGGCAAAATCAACGGCTGCGCCACGAGACCCGCCACCAGCACCCACACGGCAAGCCAAAAGGCGGCAACGGCACCTGCTGCCGTCACCGCCTTCATACGCTCTGTCATTTGTCGAGCAAACGCATGCACGGGCTACTCCATGTAATAGAAATCATCAGCCGGGAGCTTGCCGCCCACGGCGCTCGCGTCCGCATCGGCCAGCACCTGCAGGTACCCACCGAGCGCCGCCTTCATATCCTTCCCCGTCTGGCACACGAGCATGCACCCGGGAATCGCCTTTTCGGCAATCGTGGCGTTATCCACGATACCCGCATCGACCACGGCCTGAGCCCAGTCTGCTGGCACCGCGTTCACGGCCTCAACGCTCGCAGCATGGCAGCTCAGGAATTCCGCCACGGCCTCGGGATGCTCCTCGGCAAAGGCACGGCGCACCACGGTCACGCCCGTCAGCAGGCGCGAACCCGTGTCACCTGCCAGCTCATCCCACACATCGGTCAGGCTCACCGGTGCCGACAGCTTGCCCTCGCTCTTTGCGATGGCAGCGGTTTTGAACGGCTCGGGTAGCACGCCCACGGCAGACGGATCGGCAAGCAACGCCGACAGTACCTCGGTGGGCTCGCTCTTAAACTCAAGCGCCACCTGGCCGGTCAGGCCCGCGCGCTCCAAGAGGTAGTTCATGACGTACTCCGGCGTGGTGCCCTTGCCCGTCATATAGACAGTATGGCCCGCCAGATCGCCAAACGAGGCCACACTCGCGTCGCCCGTCACAACGTTCAGCACGCCCAGCGTGTTGATGTCTATGACCTGCACCGCGCCCTCGGTCTTGTTGTAGAGCACGCTCGCCACGTTGGCCGGCACCAGGGCGATATCGACATCGCCCTGAATCACCTTGGGCACGATCTCGTCGGCTGCAGTGTTGATCGCAAAGTCGAACTCATTGTCCGTGGCACCATCGGCCGCCTGGTCCATAAACTGCACCAGACCAATCGACGTCGGACCCTTGAGCGAGGCGACGTGCACCTCGACCGGCTCTGCGACAGCACCGGCGCCGTCCGTGGCAGCCGAGCCCGCGGCGGACCCCGCCCCCGCAGCTCCGCCGCCACAGCCAGCCAGCGCGAGCGACAACGCGCCCGCGGCGAGCGCCGAGGCAAACCCCCGGCGCGACAGCTCAACATTAAACGCGCGCATCGCTAGCACGTCCCCTCGTTAGGCATCGTCCATGCGTGATGGTCGGTATGCAGCAATTCCTCGGCCAGCGGCGAGAGCGGCGCACCCAAGAACTCGCTATAGCACGCCTGAACATCGGGATTCTCGTGCGAGAAGCGAATCTCGGCGTTCGCATCGAGGCCCCAGAGCACCTGACCGCGCTCGGCTGCCAGCTCGCAACCGTCGTGGATGGGCTGACCGCCACCACCGACGCAGCCGCCGGGGCACGCCATGACCTCGACAAAGTCATAGCTCGCACGACCGTCGCGAATCGCGTCGAGTAGGCGGGCGGCGTTGCCCAGCCCGTGCACCACGGCGACGCGCACCTTGGTGCCCTCGATATCGGCCGAGGCTTCCTTCCAGCCGTCCAGGCCGCGCACGTCGGTAAAGAAGTCCGCATCGGGGTTCTTGCCCGTCACCAGGTAATAGGCCGAGCGCACGGCGGCCTCCATCACGCCGCCCGTGGCGCCAAAGATCACACCCGCGCCCGTGCCAAAGCCCAACGGCGTATCGAGCGGCTCCTCGACCAGCGTGTCAACGCTCACGTGGCTCGCGCGGATCATGCGCACCATCTCGCGCACCGTCAGCGCAACGTCCACGTCGGGCGCGCCGCCCTCGCCCATCATGCTCGGCAGCGCACACTCGGCCTTCTTGGCCGTGCACGGCATAACGGACACCACGAACAGGCGCTCGGGCTCCACGCCCAGCACCTTGGCGTAGTATGTCTTGGCGATGGCGCCGAACATCTGCTGCGGCGACTTGGACGTGGACAGACTGTCGACAAACTCCGGATAGCGCGCCTTCACAAAGCGCACCCAACCCGGGCAGCAGCTCGTAAACATGGGCCAGCCGCGGCTGTCGCCTTCGCCCTTAGCGGCGGCGCCTAGGCGCTCGAGCAGCTCGGAACCCTCCTCCATAATGGTGAGGTCGGCCGAGAAATCGGTGTCGAACACGTACTCAAAGCCAACGCGGCGCAGCGCACAAGCTAAGCGCTCAACAGTGGCCTCCTCGCGAGATATGCCGAGCTCCTCGCCCCAGGCGCTACGCACGGCCGGCGCGATCTGTACCAGCACGATCTTGTCGGGATTAGCGAGCGCGTCAAACACGGTCTCGGTGTCGTCGCGCTCGCGCAGCGCGCCCGTCGGGCAATGCGTGATGCACTGGCCGCACGCGACGCAATCGGTCTTGCCGATCGGCACGCGCCCGCGGGTGCCCACGGCGGTATGCGTGGCGCGGTTGGTCAGGTCCCAAATCCCTAGGCCCTGTACGCTCTCGCACACCTTGATGCAGCGCATGCATTTAATGCACTTGTCGTTTTCGCGGATGATGGGGAAATCGAAATCCCAGCCCTCGCCCGCCAAATGCCTTTGATACGGCAGATAGAAAATACCCAGGTCGTTGGCAATGGTCTGCAGATTGCAGTTGCCGCTGCGCACGCAGCTCGTGCACTGCGAATCGTGCTGGGACAGCAGCAGCTGCACGTTGGTGCGACGGGCCTCGCGGGCCTTGGGGCTGTTGGTGTGGACCACCATGCCGTCGAGCACGTAGTTGTTGCAGGCGGCAACCAGCTGATCGCAGCCCTCGACCTCGACCACGCACACGCGGCAGCCGCCGATCTCGTTTAGATCGCGCAGGTAGCACAGGGTGGGAATCTGAATGCCGACGGACTTGGCCGCATCCAGGATCGTGGTGTGCTCGGGCACCACGACCTCGCAATTATCGATAGTGAGCTTGACCATATTGAGTGCTCCGCTTTCGGTGTTATCGCTGACAGTGGGGTTGTTGAGCTCTACCATTCCAGGTTCCTCCCTCCGCGGAACGCGCCAAAGCCAAAGTGGTCGCAACGCAGGCAGCGACTCGCCTCTTGGCGTGCCTCCTCCTCGGTAAGGCCCTGTTCGACCAGATTCCAATCGTGAATGCGCTCGCCGGCCTCGCGCTCGCCCAGCTCGCAGCGGCCGCACTCGTGCTTGCCCTTAAACTGAACGGTCGGCAGTTCCACGTCGAGCTTGATCTTGTGGTCGAAGCCCAGGTAGCGGTCGATATTTGCCGAAGCCACGCGGCCGGCGTTGATGGCACGGATGACGGTGGCGGGGCCGGTCTGGCAGTCGCCGCCGCTAAAGAGGCCATCGAAACTGGGCACGGCGCCGTCCGAATCGGTCACGACGCGACCCCACTTGCAGGCGATGCCCATGTCCTCAAACGGCTTGGAATCGATGTCCTGGCCAATGGCAACAAACACGCGCTCACAGGGGATGACGCGCTCGGGCGTGGCGGCGGCACGCGGGGCCGGACGCCCACGGCGGGGCTCGCCGATAATCTGCGGTTGCACGCGCAGGCCGCTCACGCGACCATCTTCGCCCGTCTCGATGGCGAGCGGCGCCGTGAGCTCCAGAACCTCGCAACCCTCGGCCTGGGCGCCGGCAATCTCGGCGTCCTGGGCCGTCATGTCGCAGATGCGGCGGCGGTAGACGATGCTCACCTTTTCGGCACCGCAGCGCACGGCAGAGCGTGCCACGTCCATGGCCACGTTGCCGCCGCCGATGACGCACACGCGCTGGCCGCTCAGATCGGGCAGCTCGTCGTCGCCGATGGCACGCAGCATCTTGACGGCCGACTCCACGCCGGGCGCCTCTTCGCCCGGAAGGCCGAGCTTCTTATCGCTGTGGGCACCGATGGCCAGGTAGACGGCATCGAACTCGTCGCGCAGGCGGGTAAGCTCCTCGCCGTTGACGGAGTGATCGAGCTCAACGTCGATGCCGGCGCTCAAGATCCAGTCGATCTCGGCCTGCAGGCGCTCGCGCGGCAGACGGTAGCTGGGAATGCCATAGCGCAGCATGCCGCCCAGGTGGTGGCGCTGCTCAAAGATGGTCACCTTATGACCCATCACGGCCAGGTAGTAGGCACAGGAAAGGCCGGCCGGGCCGCCGCCGATCACGGCGACGCGCTTACCGGTGTTGTCCACTACATGCGGCTTGTGGTCGTTGAGGTCACTGTGCTCAACGGCAAAACGCTTAAGGGCAAGGATGTTCATGGGATCATCGACCATGCCGCGGCGACAGTGCATCTCGCAGGGATGTTCGCACACCAGGCCGCAAACGAGCGGCAGCGGGTTGTTCTTGCGGATGACCTTGACGGCATCGGCATAGCGGCCGGCCTCGACGAGCGAAATGTAACCGGGAATGTCGACATGCGCCGGACAGCCCGAGACGCACGGGACGCGGGCCTCGCGGTCAAAGCCACAGGAGTGCTCGCGGATGTGGTGCTCAAAATCGTCACGGAAACCGCGGATAGCCGTAAGCGCCATGGCGCCGGCCTCGTAACCGATGGCGCAATCGCTCGAAAGATAGATGGTGCGGGCGGTGCGCTCGATCAGATTGAGCGTGGACTCGTCGGCACGCCCTTCGAGTACATCGGCGAGCAGGTCACTCAGCGCGCTCAGGCCAACGCGGCAGGGCGTGCACTTGCCGCAGCTCTGGGTAGAGCACAGGTTGACGAGCGCTGCCGTAAACTCAACGGGACACGGGGCGAGCGAACTCACCGCCAGACGACGTCCGAGCGCATCGTGCAGGTCGTCCATGACGGCCTGAGCGTGGCTGCGTTCCATTACATGCAGTCGAGCCATAAGATCCCCTCTCACATGGCAGCCCGGAGGCGAGACCGGGCGAAATTGCTACACGCACAACACTGACCTAAAAAGTTGTGAGGTCTCCATACGGTTCGGCAGGCGGTATAAAATGTCACCCTCAGCGGTGAAATAGAACATTACCGCAGATAAATGCCATATTTGATAAAACGCGTTACCAAATTGCAATATTCAATGTGAAAAAGAGCGCCTTACTATTTTTCCTTTTTGATCCGTTTTCCTCCGTCCCCTTCGGATCACATGATCCCTTGGGAACGGAGGAAAACGGATCGTTTTTGGTGCAAAAGGGCCAGGTTTGTTTACACCAATCTCACTTGCGCTAGATGAAGAGCTCGCATTCCTTCCGCACGACGCAAACCTTGCTCAGCATCTGGGAAACAGCGGATAGCTTGTTGGGATCAAGCTTACGAGCGCCTCGCGGACATACGGCAATGCAGCGCATGCAGGAGATGCACGCCTCGCCAGCTGCTCGTTTGGGGTCACCATTGTCGATAGCACAAACGGGGCACGCCGCGGCGCATGCACCGCAGGAGACGCAATCCTCTGTTGCCTCGGGTGCCATGCGGTGACCTCCAGCTTGTCTATAAGGACGATTGCCGGGGATAGAGGGCTCGGACGCATCCTCAGCCAACAGCTTTTGCTGAATTTGCTGAGCAAACTCAGCAAGCTGCGCCGCATCCTGCGCATCCGGACGACCGGCAGCAAACTGTCGCGCAATGGAATGTTCTGCAATGGCTGCAACTGCCGCGATCACCCGGAATCCCGCATGCTTCGCAACGTCCTCCAGCTCTACGAGCGTGTCCTCAAACGCGCGGTTTCCGTATACACAAACCAAAACAGCCCGAGCCCCGTTGCCGCGCACCATGCCCAACCGGTCAGCCACCACAGCCGGGATTCTACCGGCATACGCCGGCACAGAGATTACGGCCACGTCGTCCTCAGTCATCGAGACAGCGCTGAAATCTAGCCCGCTATCGGTCAGATCGACGGTAACGGCATTCTTGCCCAGTGCCCCGGCCATAAGGCCAGACACCTTCTGCGTTCCACCCGTCGGACTAAACACAATTTCGAATACGCTCATCTAGACACCCTCCCCCTACGCCTGGCAACGCATCAAGCCGCTTTCACATCCAGCCAGAGTATACGGCACGTGGGGTCCCCGTTTTGATGCGCCAAGCACCCCAATGCACCCACCCTACGCTGTCTGCCTCTTCGTTTTGTATAAATTACGGTACAGATTGTATATATTTACGGGATACCGCCGTGTTCTCCCGAGGTACCCCATCCTGGCCCGTGCAAAAAACGGAGTATTCTGCAACGTGACCGCGCCAGCACCGCCGCGGGTGGGCAAAACTGTAGGGCGCCGTATCATTCTAAGTCCCGACATGGCGAGAATAACGCGCCCCTGCTCCGGAAAACGGCGAGATCTGGCTCAAAACGCTCGCTAGGGATATCCGAAGACCACCGTTGGCGACGTCGAATCATATGCAGACAACTCGAACTGCAGAATACTCCAAAAAATGCACGGCGCACCTCATGGGACCCATTGCCGCATGGCAGGAAACAGGTCCACGGCATCCTCTAGATGCATTCCCGAGGAAATCACATTTGAACTAGCGATCGGATACGGCAAACAAAAAGGGCCCCGAACGTAGTTGCTCGGGGCCCTTGGTTCACCTCGCCCTAGCGGGCGATGCGTATGTTACTTGCGCTTGCCGCCGCCGTCACCGGGGCGACGGGAGCTGCCGCCGCGTTTGCCGCCACGGCTGTTGCCATAGCTGCCACGGTTATCGCGACCGCCGGCACGGCCGCCACGGGAGCCGGTCTGGTTGCCGCCACGCCCGCCACGATAGCCGCCACGACGCTCCTCGCGGGTATCGTCGTAGTTGCGCCAATCATCGCGACGATCGCGGCTGGCACGCGGGTCACGACGATCGCGTGACTCGTTAGAACGACCAGCGCCGCTGCGGCTGCCGTTGCCGCGAGCACCCTCGCGGCGCTCGCCACCACGGCCCCCGCGCTCATCAAATCGCTTGCCGCCGCGGGACTCGCCACCGCGGGCACCGCGCTCACCACGGCCCTCGCCGCCGCGACGCTCGTCACGGCCACCGCGCTCGTCATTGCGACCGGAACGACGACGATCGCCCGAGCCACGCTTGCCGCCACGCGAGCCACGGCCCTCGTCCTCGCGCTCAACACGGCGACGACCGCCGCGGTCCTCGTCCTCGCGGCGACGGCGATGTGCCTCGCCCTGGAACTGCTTGGCACGGCGCTCGGCACGATTGCCGCGCGGGGCCTGCTCAATGGCACCAGCACCGCCGCGCTCCTCGGCAGCCACCTCGCGGGCCACGCTCTCCACAGCCTCTTCCACGCGAGCCTGAACGCCCTCGCGCACGCGGGTCTTGCCGCCGCGCTTGGGACGGCTCGGACGCTCGCCATCGCCGCGACGCTCGTCGCGACCACGGTTGGAACGACCGGCCACATCGCCGTAGTCATCGCCGTTGCGCTTGCCGTCGCGACGTGCCTGCTCAAGCTTCTTCTTGCTCTTGGACTTGCCGCGCTTAGTCTTCTTCTTCACCTTAAAGGCCGCAGGGTCGCGCTCGGGATCAACCGCAGGCGGGTTGGGACCCACATGCAGGTCACCAGCCTCGTAGATGTCGGCGGTCTTGTCCATAAGCTTCTCGATCTCGTAGAACTCGTCGACGTCCTGCTCGGTCACAAACGTAATGGCCCAGCCCAGCTCACCGGCACGGCCCGTACGGCCAATACGGTGGATGTAGTCGGTCGGCTCGGCCGGCACGTCAAAGTTTACGACGTAGCGCACGTCGCTAATGTCGATGCCGCGGGCGAGCACGTCGGTTGCCACCAACACGTCGACGGTACCGTCGCGGAAGGCCGAAAGGGCACGCTCGCGCTGGGCCTGACTGCGGTTGCCGTGAATCGCGGCGGCCTTGATGCCCTTGCGCTCCAGACGACGGCAGCAGCTGTCGGCGCGGTGCTTGGTGCGCATAAAGACGATGGTGCGCTCCGGGCCCTCCTTTTTGAGGAACTCGGGCAGCAGGTTGTTCTTAGCCTCGATGGACACCGGGAACACAAACTGGTCGACGGTGTCGGCGGTCGACGTGGCGGGCGCGATCTCAACGCGAGCCGGGTCGCTCACCAGGTCGGTGATCTCGCCCACGGCCTCCTCGTCGAGCGTCGCCGAGAACAGCAGCGTCTGGCGCTCGGCCGGCGTCTCGCGCACAATACGACGGACGGCGGGTAAAAAGCCCATGTCGAGCATGCGGTCGGCCTCGTCGAGTACCAGCACTTTGACCTCGCCCAGGTGGCAGGCACCCTGCTCGATCAGATCGACCAGACGGCCCGGCGTTGCGACCAGGATGTCGCAACCGTACTTAAGTGCCGCGGTCTGCGGCTTGTAGCTCACGCCGCCCACGACGGTCACGGCAACATGGCCGGTGACGTCGGCGATTTTGCTTGCGACCTCGTCGATTTGCTGGGCAAGCTCGCGCGTAGGGGTGATGACGAGCATCACGGGGCCGCGGCCGTTGCCCTCGGGCTTCTTGGCACCGCGACGGCGGTTGCGGCCACCGCACTCGCGCACGGGTTTGGGAGGAGCGATGTGCTCCAAATTGTTCATGGTCGGCAGCAAAAAGGCAGCCGTCTTGCCGGTGCCGGTCTGAGCGGCGGCAAGCAGGTCACGGCCCTCGAGCACCACGGGGATGGAGCCGGCCTGAACAGGCGTTGGCGCCGTGTAGCCCAGGTTCTCGATAGCACGGAGCATCTCGTCGGAGAGGCCCAGCTCGTCAAAGGCGGGCAGGCTCTCGGTAGCGGACTCGACGGCCTGGGCAGCATTGGCCTCATCGGCGGCATCGAAGGCAGCCTGGGTCATAGCCTCGCGGGCCTCGTCCAGGATCTCGGCGTCGGTGACGTCGGATACAGAATTACGCATATGTCGTTGTTCCTTATCTGCACGCGTTATGGGCACGGCATGCGGCCGCGCGGGCGTGCTTGGTAGTGCGCTAATACATACAAAAACGGGTGCGCACAGAGAGGACGTTGCTCAGCACGCTGGCGATCGCTTTGGCAGCCCTATCACGCGCCGTCCAGACGCAGCAGCTCTAAGCGATGGAGCAGATTCGCCGCCGGTTAGTATACCCGTGCTTCGCATGCCCCCACGTAAACCACAGATGACGAGGCGGACGAGGTGGGCCCGGCTGATTGTCTCAATCTGTAACAGTTACAGGGCAAATCTTCCTCTACGTGTTACAGATCGAGACAAACGGTCGACACGGCTCACAAACGTCTCAAGCTGTAACAGTTACCGAGTAAAATCGGTCCTAATTGTTATAGATCAAGACAGAGGGGGATTTCCGTCCAGTCCAAACCAAATCTCTCAGTCTTCCTGCAATTTCGAACATGTGGCCTATAATGTTGCTTTGGTTACGCTATATATTGCGCAGCCATTTAATACGTCGCCCACCGGGGGCCATTAATTCCTATCGCCATATTGGCTAGGAAGCAATCAAAGGAGGTATCCGTGGCAGCAGAGACGCCTTGCTCGGTCCTCTATAACGATATTCGCTCGTTCGGCGGTCTTAAACATCTCGAGATCGCCCGAATGCTCATCAATGGAAACTCTTATCTCGGCAGTACCCTGCTCGAGAAATGCTCTTCCAACCGCTCGTATCTCACCCGTTACATCGTCCATCGCAAGCCTGACCAGTGCGCGCCCTCCATCTACAGCGACTTTACCGTCACCACGCTCAACCTTTCCTCGGCAATCTGCAGCAAGCTCGGCGGCGGCGAGTCCGCCTATCGGGCAATCGCCGAGCACTATCGCGGTCCGGCCGCCAACGAAATGATGTCGGCTCTCGCCAGCTACAAGCTGGACAGCCGCCTATATGCAAATGCCCTCAATCGCATCGACAACTTTGACGGCAATGCCGTGCGCGAGAAAAGCACGCTTTACCTTATGCTCTTTGTGGCAACGGGGGCGCTCGCCGATCCCGTTCAGGGCGTGGCCACCGTCGAGCGCTTTTGCGACAGCAAGACGGGCGGGCATTTTGGCACCACCGAAACTACCGTCGGACGTGGCTTTATGAGCAGCCTGGAGCAGCCGCGCACCGTCGCCCCCAACCTCGGTCTGCTCAGAACCCATGCCGACAACTGCGCCGACATGCAAATCCATCCCCTCACACGCGATCCGCGCGGCACCGTGATTGGTTCTTTGCCCAAAACCTCACCCAGCATCACCGATGTGGGCGCCGACGCATCGCGCGAGCATCTTCGCATTTGGCTTGAGGGTGAGCACTGGTACGCCCAGGGCCTTGGATCGACCAACGGCACGGTACTCGAATCGGGTGCAGGCGACGGCGATATTGTGATTGAGCCGCCGCGCGACCAACGCGAGCCCGGCAAGATCTATCCCCCAGTGGAAATCGAAAACAGCGACAGGCTCCATCTGGGTCTCTACACGACATTCCTTGTCATTGTGGACTAGCGCGGACGGCGATCGGAAGACGGTCGCCGTCCGTCTTTCGTCTTCTACCTTCTGCGTCGTAAACGACAATGCTCAGCGGTATACGTGGGCAGTGCGGCTATCATGGTACTTTACCGATATCCGCACTGCTCACGTATACGTGCGGCAACCCATGCCAGACAAAGGAACGCCATGGATACTACCGATAGCGCCTATGGCGACAAACTCATCCGTCTCGATACGTTCGATACCGCCGTGGCGGTCGACCCCAGCGCCGAGGACGACGCCAAACGTCGGTTTATGACGCTTATTCTCCAGACGGCCCACCGCAACAACGGCAACATCGGGCACGTGCTGCGCGCGACCAACACAAGCGGCGAGCTCTTTGCCGTCAAGCTACTCAAGGACAACGCCATCCTTTCCGGCCAAGCACCCGACCGCTCCGCCGAGCAATCGGCATCGCACCTGGCCAACACCGCCGCGCTGTTCGAGGAGTACCGTCATCTGTGTACCGTCTCGCACCTGCGCGGATTTCCGCGCGTCTATGGCTACGGCTCGTGTGAGGATGACCCGCTCATCCTCATGGAGTGGGTCGAGGGCACCTCGCTCAAGCAGGCGCTGCCCCTGCTTCCGCACGACGCCTCGGGCGGGCTGACCACCCAGATGGTCGCCGCCGTCGGAAACGCCGTGCTTCGCGCACTCTTGATGACGCAAGGACTCGTGAATCCGGTCGTCCATCGCGACCTTTCGCCTGCCAATATTATGTTCCGCACCACCAGCCGAACGCTCGAGCAGCAGATCGCCGATCGCTCCTTTGACCCCTGCCTCATCGACATGGGCTCCGCGACCATGGCCCTCGGCGACGACACGATCACCCGGCGCGCCGACATCTGGCGCTTTGCCACGCCCGCATACGCCGCGCCCGAGATGCTCACGCAGGATATCGAAGGCATCGCGGCCCTTCGCCGTTCGCCGGCAATCGATGTCTACGCGCTTTCGAGCATTCTGTACCAGCTCTACAGCGGTCGCAAACCGTTTGACTTTGAGTCGACGGACGCCGCTGCAACCGGCTCGTTCTATCTCGTAAAGACCAAGACCAAGCCGGCGCCGCTCGAGCCGCGCTGCGAGGGCGATGAAGCGCTCGTCCAAATCATCATGAAGGGTCTCTCAGTCGAGCAGTGCGATCGTCCCACCGAGCAGCAGATGCTCGAGGTGCTCTCGGCATACCTCACTGATGCCGAATCCGAGGGCCGCGAAGGTGCAGGAGACGAGGCCGCAATTGATATCGATTCTGGCACGCACCTTAAGGTCGACGTCGCCGGCGAGCGCGCACGAGAGATCCTGAATCAGGCCCGCCACGATGCCATGACCCGCCGCCGCTTTATTATCGGCGGCGCTATCGCAGCCGTTGCGGGGCTCAGCGTTATCGGGGCGGCAACCCATGGCTTTGGCATCCCCGACTACCTTGACGGCATCCGCGGTTCACTTGACGACTACACCTGGGATCAGCTGCAGGAGATTTCGCTCAAGATTAAGGCCGCCGAGACCCGTAGCGAGGCACGCGAGATTGCCAAGCGCTATCACCTGCTCGATGCCGATGGGCATATCCCCTATCCATGCACTAAGCGCGTGAAGCTCACCAATGGGCTGCACGTCGGCGCGCAGCTCGTGGGCATCCGCCACGACGAGCTTCTAGACGGTACGGGCAAGGCCGGGCTGACGTTTATGTTCGACGCGGGTATTGCCGAGCGCAACGCTGCGGCTGAACCGCCGAGCGCCGGCTGGGCAGATTGCGAGCTGCGGGAATGGCTCGACGGCGACGGCCTTAAGCTGCTGCCCAACGAGTTGCGCGCACTCATCAAATCTGTCAAAAAGATCTCGAATAACGTTGGCGCCGCCAGGAGCGCATCGTGTCTGAGCGAGCTGCCCGCGACCCTTTGGCTGCCCGCCATGGTCGAGCTGTGCGGAGTGCAGCCGCCCGAGTCGTTTGCCGAGGGCTTTCAGTACCTGGCAGACATCTACAACGGCGAAGGCAAGGAGTACCAGCTGTTCCGCGAGCTCAAGGTAAGTCCGTATACCACGAACGAGACGATGGTCCGCCAGTGGAAGGGCAAGGACACCTGCTGGTGGGAGCGCACGGTGAGCCCCGACTCATCGGAGACCGAAGGCACGCTCTACATAAACCGTGTGGGCCACGACGGCGACGCCTTTACGTACGCAACGCCTGCGGACAAGCCAAACAAACGAACCTGTGTGATCCCCGGATTCTGTATCTAGAGAGCGGGCGTCTTGCCGTGACGGGACCCCTCCCCGGCAATTGTCTTGATCTGTAACACCAGCTCGGCAGATACAGGTCTAGATGTTACAGATCAAGATGTTCGGATTGGCCTGGATGGTTTGTCTCGACCTGTAACATCTACTCGGCAAAATCAGGTCAATATGTTACGGATTGAGACGTTTGGACTGCCGTTCAACAGTTCGTCTAAATCTGTAACAGTTATGGTTCAAAAACCGGTCCAGATGTTACAGATTGAGATGATTGGTTGGAACGGTCCATCGGCCAACCAACTACCTTCATCTATAGCGAAATGTCATACATTTCTTTCTGTACTGGACACCCCCAGGGGGTATGGGTGTATAGTATCGGATGGTTAACATTTCCGACACTACGTCACAGAAAGGAGAAGCCATGGCTCAAGATAAGTTCGACGTGGGCGGCATGACGTGCGCCGCGTGCCAGGCGCACGTGGACCGTGCCGTGAGCAAGCTCGACGGCGTCCAAAGCGTCGCGGTCAACCTGCTCGCCGGTTCCATGATGGTCGACTATGACCCCGCGCAGGTCTCCCCCGACGATATCTGCACTGCCGTCGACCGCGCGGGCTATTCGGCCTCGCCCGTCAGCACGGGCACCGACGCCGCCCAAAACGGCAGTACGCAAGCCAGGTCCGGCGCCGCCCATATGGAGTCGCCCACCAAAAAGCTGGAGGCCGCCGCCTCCGCCATGCGCACCCGCCTCATCATCTCAATCATCTTCCTCATCCCGCTGTTCTACATAGGCATGGGGCACATGCTCGGTTGGCCACTGCCCGGCGTCTTCACCGACCACACCCACAGCATGACGTTCGCGCTCACCGAGCTCGTCCTGCTCATCCCCATCGTCTACGTCAACGACGCGTACTTTATCAACGGGTTTAAATCGCTCGCGCACGGCGCGCCCACCATGGACGCGCTCATCGCCGTGGGCGCCACCGCCTCCATCGCCTGGTCGCTCTACGCCATGTTCATCATGGCCGACCAATTAGCCGCGGGTCAGGTCCACGAGGCCATGATGACGGGCATGGACAATCTGTATTTTGAGAGTGCGGGCACGATCCTGTCGCTCGTTACCGTGGGCAAATACCTCGAGACGCGCAGCAAGTCCAAGACCGGCGGCGCTATCGAGGCGCTCATCGACTTAGCACCCAAGACCGCGACCGTCGTGGCCGACGACGGCACTGAGGCCACCGTCGACGTCGACAGCATCCTTCCCGGCCAGGTGCTGCGTGTGCGCCCCGGCGAGTCCATCCCTGTCGATGGCGTGGTGCTCGAGGGCAGCTCGGCCGTGGACGAGAGCGCGCTCACCGGCGAGTCCATCCCCGTGGAAAAGACCGCCGGCGACACCGTCAACGCCGCCACTGTCAACCGCACCGGCTCGTTTACCTTCCGTGCCACACGCGTGGGCGCCGACACGTCGCTCGCCAAGATTATCCAGCTCGTCGAGGACGCCAACGCCACCAAGGCGCCTATCGCCCGCATGGCCGACAAAGTCGCCGGCGTGTTCGTGCCCGTGGTGTTCGTGATCTCGGCTGTGACCTTTGCGGCGTGGATGGCACTGACCGGCAGCATAAACGAGGCGCTCACCTCCGCCGTGGCCGTACTGGTGATCAGCTGTCCGTGCGCATTGGGTCTGGCCACGCCCGTCGCCATTATGGTCGGCACCGGCAAGGGCGCCGAGATGGGCATTCTGTTCAAGAGCGCCGAGGCGCTGGAGAATCTGCGCAGCGTGGGCACCGTGGTGCTCGATAAGACGGGAACGGTCACTCGCGGCAAGCCTGCCGTGACCGATATCGTGGTAGCCACGCGTGCCGACGGATCGCCCGCCATGAGCGAAAAGGCGCTGCTCAAGCTGGCCGCTGCGCTGGAGCGCTCAAGCGAGCACCCGCTGGCCGAGGCGATTATGGCCGAGTGCGAGGCGCGCGGAATCGTCGCACGCATGGTCGAGGACTTTGCCGCCGTGCCCGGGCGAGGCGTTACGGCACGCGAGGGGCAGAATGTCATCGCCGCCGGCAACGTGCGTCTGATGGACGAGCTGGGCGTGAAGATTCCCGCCGGCCTTGCCGAACAGTTCGCGGCCGAGGGCAAGACGCCGCTGTTCTTTGCCAAGAACAGCGAGCTTGTCGGCACCATCGCCGTGGCGGACGAGGTCAAGGAGACGAGCGCCGGGGCCATCGCCGCACTGCGCTCGCTTGGCGTCGACGTGCGCATGCTCACCGGCGACAACCGCGCGACAGCCGAGGCCATCGCCCGCCGCGTGGGACTGAGCAGCGAGCAGGTCATCGCCGACGTCCTCCCCGCCGACAAGGAACGCCACGTGCGCGAGCTGCAGGATGCGGGCAGCAAGGTCGCCATGGTGGGCGACGGCATCAACGACTCCCCCGCCCTGGCGCGCGCCGACGTGGGCCTTGCCATCGGTACCGGCGCCGACATCGCCAAAGAAGGGGCAGATGTGGTTCTCATGCGCAGCGACCTCATGGACGTCGCCCGTGCCATCGAGCTGTCGCGCGCCACAATTCGCAACATCAAGCAGGACCTGTTCTGGGCGCTGTTCTACAACGGCATCGGCATTCCGCTGGCGGCGGGCGTGTTCTTCCCCCTCACCGGTTGGCAGCTCTCGCCCATGTTTGGCGCCGCGGCGATGAGCCTGTCGAGCGTCTGCGTCGTGTCCAATGCGCTGCGCCTGCGAACCTTTAAGCCGAAAGTGGCAAAATAGGCTCACCATTCAGTCCATTTAGAACGGGTTTTCCAGGTGCCCGAGATTGACCTGAAAGAGGGGCGACGCGTACTTTGGTACGCGAGCGACGGCTTGAAGGTCAAGGTCGGGTGCCTGGGAAAGCCGACACAACAGAGAGGAATATCCATGCGTTACACAATCAAGACTTCCGGCCTCATGTGCGGCCATTGCGATGCCACCGTCGAGACCGCGCTGCTCAACGTGGTCGGCGTGACCGACGCCGATGCCGATCACGAGACTCAGACCGTACAGGTGGAGTGCGCCGACACCGTGACCGCTGAACAGCTCACTGCCGCCGTCGAGGGCGCCGGCGAGAAGTTCCACGCCCTTTCGGTGACCGCCGCGTAGCAGACGCTGCCTACTCAATCCTCAGAAGTTGCGGTGAAATACGGACTGTTGTGCCGCCCTAGGCCTTTGAACGGTCCGTATTTCACCGCAACTGACGGGGACATCCGAATGATCGACCAGAAACGAGGACCCGCCATGATGGCAGACCATAAATCGGTAACCCGCATGCTCAAGACGGCACGTGGTCAGATCGACGGCATCCTGCGGATGGTCGAGGAGGACCGCTACTGCGTCGATATTTCCACGCAGCTCATGGCTACACAGGCGCTCCTCGCGCGCATTAACGCCGACGTGCTCAAGGCGCATATCGAGGGCTGCGTGACTTCGGCAATCGAATCGGGCGACGAAGACCTCAAAGCCGCCAAGCTCGCCGAGATCGAACGCGTCGTCGACAAGCTCTCCAAGTAATTGGGGCATTGGGGACAGGTACGTTTGCACCACATTGGTGCAGATTAACCTGTCCCCCTTGCTCTAAATCGGGTATAAAGGCGTGCGGCATATCGAATGAAAGGCAATTTGCATGAATGACTTTATGAAGGGCCGCAATGGCGCGGACGAACTCACCATCGTGATGGGCTTCGCAGGCATTATCATCGCCATGATCGGTTCGATGGCTCGTATCCAGTGGCTCAGCTGGATCGCCATCGCCGTAATCGTGATTGGCGTGCTGCGCGGCCTGTCCAAAAATATCGATGCACGTCGCAAGGAGAACGAGGCCTTTGTCGCCACGACCGCCATTGTTCCCGGCTTGGGCAAGTTCGTCGCCAGCTTGGGCGGCGGCGCTGCAGCGGCTAGCACCTCACGCGCAGCCGGCACCAGTAAGGAAGACTTTGAGCGTGCCAAGCGCACGGCCAAGAAGATGTGGAAGGGTCGCAAGACCACGGCATACCTCAAGTGCCCCAACTGTGGCCAGATGCTCTCCGTCCCCAAGGGCAAGGGCAAGATCCGCGTCACCTGCCCCAAGTGCCACGCCAAGATGGAGACGCGCTCCTAGCCGCTACACCATAGGACAAAATAAAAGCCGAGGCCTCGTGTTGAGACCTCGGCTTTTTGTATGCGACAACGGAGCTGTCCCTTTGTCACACCTATGCCACGCCGTCGCGGGCCAGCTCCTCGGCAAGCGCTTCGGCAGGCATGGTCATAATCGCGTCGAGCTCGGCGTCCACCTCGGGAATACGCTTCACCTTGAGCTTGCGTACCAGATCACCGCGACACATCACGTGCGTCGGCTCACGCAGTGCGCACAGGTCATCGAGCGGGTTCTCGCGCGTCACCAGGATATCGGCGGCCTTACCGCACTCGATCATGCCGGTCTCGCCGCCCAGCCCCAGCAGCTCGGCATTGACCTGCGTGGCCGTATGCAGCGCGAAGGCGTTGCTCACGCCGACATACTTGGCAAAATAGGCCACCTCACGCCACATGTCGTACTGCGTCACGAACGGGCAGCTCGAGTCCGTACCAAGGCCCACCTTAACGCCAGCTTCCAGTGCGGCACGAGCACTCTCGATGATGCCCGAGCACACGATGTCGCCGTTCTTCTTTTGCGTATCGGTCGAATGGGTCTTTTTCGGGTCGAGCAATACAAACGGCAGCGCCGGGCTGATAGTGCAGGTAACACTGGGCGCACGCCCCTCGAGTTGCGTGCCCGCGGCGCCACGGTACAGCTCCAGAATCTCGGGCGTCAACGGAGCGCCGTGCTCAATCGTGTCAACGCCGGCCTCAAGCGCGGCCTTCACGCCCTCGGTACTCTCGACATGGGCCATAACCGGCAGGCTCACCTCGTGCGCAGCCTTGCACGCCGCCGTGGCAACCTCGACCGGCATGCGCAGCACGCCCGGCTCGCCCACCTCGGTGGCGTCGAACACGCCGCCCGTTACGAACAGCTTGATGACGTCGGCACCGCGCGCATACAGGTCGCGCACCTGTTCGGCTGCCTCGGCGGGACTGTTTGCCACCTGGGCGAACAAGCCCGCACCATGGCCGCCCGGAACCGTGACGCCCGTTCCCGGCGCCACCAGGCGAGGACCTTGATACTTGCCGGCGTCGATGGCATTACGAACGGCGATGTCGGCAAACAGTGGGTCGCCCGCGCCGCGCACCGTGGTCACGCCGCTTGCCAGCTGCTGTTGGGCGCTGCCTTTGAGGATGTGGCGGACGATGGCGCGCCCCACGGGATTATCGAGCTTCTTCATCAGCGCGCCTGCATCGCCCGCCGAAACCGGCTTGCCCGAACCGCACAGATGCACATGCATATTGATGAGGCCTGGCATGAGATACGCACCTGCCAGATCGATGACCTCGGCACCTGCAGGCGCCTGCGCCACAGCACTCGGCCCCATCCACGTGATGACACCGCGCTCAACGGCCACGGCCATGTCGGGCTGCGGCTCCATATGCTCCGAACCATCCAGAATGGTCGCATTGATAAACAACGTGGAACGATCGGCAGACGCCATATCGAGCTCCTCCCTCACGATTAACATGAACATTTGTTCATTATCACCTAGTCCCGCTGGATTGCTGCAGACGCATCGGTTAACGGAGGGAAGAGGGGATGTGGGGGACGGAATACGTTGCAGTCCCACCCCAGCGACACCAGGGAAATGTCTCGATCTGTAACAGGTACAGGGTTGTTGGGCCCCTTGCTGTTACAGATCAAGACATTCGGTCGACGCTTCACCGGTTTGTCTCGATCTGTAACAGTTACGAGCTCAAATAACCTCTAAACGTTACAGATTGAGACAAAACCTCTCAGCGCCCATACCACTGGCGTCTCCACTCCTCAGCCAATTTCGCCTGCCGAGGAATACCCGCCAGCCTCATTTTCTCGACCAGCTTCCCCGGGTCTTTGAGTTCGTTAAACGTAAACCGAAGCACCTTATGCCCGAGCATTGTCAGATGGGACTCCCGTTGGCGTTCTGCCACGAACGGGTCGACAGACTCCCAATCCTCGCCGTTCTGCAAGGTATACTTCCCCTTTCCGTCGAGCTCGCCAATCACGCACGTCCCGTCCTCGAGCCTCCAGAAATAATCGACCCGAAACACCTGGCTCGAATCGAGCGAATCGCGAAACTCCACCTGCAACTCCGGAACCGGAAAGCCATATGCAATAAAGAACGCTCGGAACCGAGACTCGCCACCGTTTTCGGACAGCCCGTCCGCATACGACGCAATCACCTGAGCTCTGCGATACCCTCGCCTGCCCTCGCAATCGGCCTGGAGCCGTTCGCAGAGGTCGTCGCGTGACATGCCCTTCGCCCGCAGCGCAGAATCGGCAATCGCCAACCCGTAGGAGAACGGCGCACGCAGCAGACAATCCTCCACCGTGCGCCAAAACGGCGTCACCCGCACGCCATCGACTTGTTCAAGCGCACCCGCCGCCTGCGGACGCAACAGCCTACATCCGCTGCTCAACGTCACCGAACAACCCGTCTTAACAAGAAAACGCGGCCCGAGCAGATCATTCGGCACCTCCAGACCCCACAAAAGCGCCGCGTCATAACCCCAAAACGCCCAATCGGGATGAAATTCCGCAAGCCCTTTGATAGTCCTCAGCGCTCGCTCTGCAGGCGTCAATGCATCCCAATCATGCTGAAAACAGAACAGGTACGGCTCGGGCTCCGCGATATCGTCGGTTCCAACATGGCGTCGCAGCCACATGAGCTCGGTATTGTCATGCGTTGCGAGCAGCGCACCTTGCTTGGCCGTCTCCGTGAGCCGCGCGAGCATCCTATTCCGCGCCAACGTGTTGCGAGTCGCATGTTTGTGTTTGAGAACGGTATTAGACACTTTCATCACCACCACGTCAGACAAATGGACCATCGTCACCGTGCCTCCGCTGGCAAATGTCTTGATCTGTAACAGGAAGACAGTCTTTGAGCCTCTAGTTGTTACAGAACAAGATCTTTCGGCAGCCGCCAACCTTCCGTCTCAATCTGTAACAGTTACGGGCCCAAACAGCCGCCAAACGTTACAGATTGAGACAAAGTCAGGGCTGTAGGGCGGCACCAGTCACATCCCCTACTCCCACTCCTGTTCGTAGATGTTGAGCGACTTTACGTAGCGCCCCTGGGCACCCATGATGTCGCGGACCAGGCGCAAAAAGAAGCTGATGCACGAGGTGTCAAAGCCGTCCCGCAGGTCCTCCGGATGCACCGCGCCCGGCCCATCGATCGCCGTATCGCTCAGGCGCGCGATGTCATACAGATAGAGCTGTCCCGCCGCCAGCCAGACATCGTCGACGCAGGCGAGGCGCACCGCAATCGCGCCGTCGCTCCAATGCTCCTTTTGCACGATATGCGGGTCGTAGACATCAAAGCGACGGTCGGTGCGCGTATCCTTCAGCGCAACCATGCCGTTCGCAGGATCCTTGTCCAAAATGCCAAAGCGCGAGAAATACTGTGTGTCGCGCACCTGCTCGAGCCGCTTGAGCGAGGCAGGCGAAAGCGATGCCGGCGGCTCATCAACATACAGCTCGAGCAGCGTCTTGCCATGGCGATAGGGGCGCTCGAAGAGCAGCCAATCGGTAAATGCCATGTTGTAGGCCATGATTTCGTTTTGGGAAGGCTCGGTGCAATAGCCGAGCCACGGGTCGACAATGATCTCGAACTGCTCGCGCGCCGGCTCCAAAAACTGAAACTTCCGCAGCATCCAAAAATGGGCCATGTCGGCAATATCGTTGCCGACGGCTTCGGCCAGATGCGCTCGGTCTAAAACGTGGTCAGTCACGGCATCCTCCTCAAACTGATGAACCTCAATTTGAGCTTACGAGGAGGGTGGGCAGCCACTGTCAGCACGGACAAAATAGGCCTCCGGCTGCAAACCAACTGCTGACCAAACACTTGACGGGATGCTTGACCGAAAATGCGCACCGCAACAAAACCACAGGTAAACATAGACGGCCAACCCGCCCTTTTGAGCCAAGCGCCCCCGGCCACCACAGAAACAGCAGAGCACCACAGCTCAAGAAGACGCCGAATGGACACTCGCGCGTCGACAAACGAACAAATCGGTCGCAAACCCGCAAGGAGTGTCCCCGAATGCCGGCACATAAGGAACGTCCCCAGCTGCCGGCACTTGGGGACGTTCCTTTTGGGCCGGCCGTTGGGGACAGCCCTTGACGATTCAGCTGTGGACAGCCGCCTTACAGCTCCAGCGCGTCGGCGACTTCGGCAGCGCAGGCCAGGGCGTCGGCCATAGCGTTCACCACGAGCGAGCTGCCGTTGCGCGCATCACCGGCAACATACACCGGCGCGGCATCCGCGGCGACGCCGTCGACACGCGCCGCAAGATGCGAGCCCTCGGCGGCCATCACAGGCAGCGGACGACCAGCAGTGGCAACGGGCACGCCAACGGCGTCGAACACACCGTGCTCCGGACCCGTAAAGCCGCAGGCGATGAGCACCAGCTGCGTCGGCACCTCGTGCTCGGAGCCCGCGATGCGCTCGGGCTTTCCCGCCGACCAGTCCAGATCGACCACGCGCAGGCCCGCGGCAGCGCCCTTCTTATCCAGCAGCACCTCGAGCGTATCCACGCCCCAAGCGCGCATCTTGCCGCCCATGGCAGCGATGGCCTCCTGCTGGCCGTAGTCGGTCTTCTTAACGTTTGGCCACTGCGGCCAAGGGTTGCTCGCCGCGCGCGCATCAGGCGCCGCCGGCAAGAACTCAAACTGGCGCACGCTGCGCGCGCCCTGACGTACCGCGGTGCCCACGCAGTCGTTACCGGTATCGCCGCCGCCGATGACCACGACGTCCAGGCCGCGTGCATCGACGACAGGCTCACCGCCATCGAGCACCGAGACGGTCGAGGCCGTCAGGTAGTCCACGGCATACACCACGCCGGGTGCGTCAATATTCTCAGCAGCCAGTCCACGCGGGGCGCGGGCGCCGGCAGCCACCACGACGGCGTCAAAGCCATCGAGCTTGGCCGCCACCGCAGGGTTCGTAACGTCAGCGCCCAGCTCAAAGACGATACCCAGCTCGCGCATAAGTGCCACGCGACGCTCGACCACGGACTTCTCGAGCTTCATGTTGGGAATGCCGTACATGAGCAGGCCGCCCGGGCGGTCGTCACGCTCAAACACCGTCACGCGGGCACCGCGACGCGCAAGCTCCCATGCTGCCACCAGGCCAGCCGGGCCGGAACCCACCACGGCAACCGTGGGCGCGCCCTCCCCTGCCGGCTCAAAGCGGCGCGGACCGCCATTTGCCCACTCATGGTCGCTGATCGCGCGCTCGTTGTCGTGAATCGTCGTGGGCTGGCCGTCGACCGAGCCCAGGTTACACGCGGCCTCGCACAGCGCCGGGCACACGCGGCTCGTGAACTCGGGCATAGGCGAGGTGAGTGACAGACGCTCGGCAGCCTCGTCCCAGCGGCCGCGATACACTAGCTCGTTCCACTCGGGAATCAGATTGTGCAGCGGGCAGCCACTCGGACGCGCCTTGCCAAAGCTCGCGCCCATCTGGCAAAACGCCACACCACACATCATGCAGCGGCTCGCCTGGGCACGGCGCGCATCGTCGTCGAGCTCCACGTACAGCGGATCGAAATCGCGGCTGCGCTCCTCCACGGGGCGCAGCTCGTGGGTCACGCGATCGATATCAAGAAAAGCACCGGGCTTACCCATGGCACTTACGCCTCCTTTTTGGTCGAAGCAACAGAGCTGGCGGTGGTGGGCGCAGCGCCAGCGACACCACCCGCCACATCAAAGCGAGCGACACCGGCGGCGTCGGCGCGACCGGTCACAATGTCAAACGCCAGCTCCTCGGCCTGTGCATGCGTCTTACCGATGGCCTCGGCGGCGGCGACAATCGCCAACACGCGCTCGTACTCGGTCGGAATGACCTTCACAAAGTGCTTGCTCATCGTCTCAAAGCTGTAGAGCAGCTTAATACCGCGCGGGCTCTGCGTCGCGTCCACGTGCTCCTGGATGAGCGCACGAATCTGCGCCAGCTCGCCGGCCGTCGGGGCCTTGAGCTCCACGCTCTCGTGGTTCACGCGAGCACTGAGCGTGCCGTACTGATCAAAGACATAGGCCACGCCGCCTGTCATGCCGGCGGCAAAATTCTGCCCGACTTCGCCCAAGATGAGCGCCAGACCTCCCGTCATGTACTCGCAGCCATGGTTGCCGCAGCCCTCGACCACCACCGTGGCACCGGAGTTGCGTACGCCAAAGCGCTGGCCGGCCAGGCCGTTAATGAAGCCGCGACCGCTCGTGGCGCCAAAGAACGCAACGTTGCCCACGATGATGTTCTCGTCGAACTTGTAGGTCGCATGCGGGTTGGGGCGCACCGACACCTCGCCGCCCGAAAGGCCCTTGCCAAAGTAGTCGTTGGCGTCGCCGCACACGTTGAGCGTAATGCCGCGCGGCAGGAAAGCGCCAAAGCTCTGACCGGCCGAACCATCGCAATCGATGGTGATGGAGCCGGCGGGCAGGCCCTCGGGATGCGCCTTGGTCACCGCGTTGCCCAAGATGGTGCCCACGCAACGGTTGACGTTGGCGATGTCGGCGCGGAAGCGAATCGGGCGCAGGTGCGCACGGGCATCGGCCGTATAGGGCACAAACAGCGTGGAGTCGAGCGTCTTGTCGAGCTCGCTGTCCGCAGCCATCTGGGGCAGGAAGTGACGGCCGTCGGCGCCCGGGATGTGGGCACCAAACTCACAGGTCGCGCTTGCCAGCACGGGCGACAGATCGAGCAGGTTGGCCTTGCGGTTGCCCGGGACCTCGATCTGGCGCAGGCACTCGGGATGGCCGACCATCTCGTCGACGGTGCGGAAGCCCAGGCTCGCCATGACCTCGCGCAGCTGCTCGGCAACAAAGAGCATAAAGTGCTCGACGTGCTCTGGCTTGCCGCGGAAGCCGCGACGCAGGCGGCAGTTTTGCGTAGCGATGCCGGCCGGGCAGGTATCCTGCTGGCAGTCGCGCTGCATGAGGCAGCCCATGGAGATGAGCGGCATGGTCGCAAAGCCAAACTCCTCGGCACCCAGCAGGCAGGCGACGGCGACATCGGTGCCGTCCATGAGCTTGCCGTCGGCTTCGAGTACCACGCGCGAGCGCAGGCCGTTTTGCAGCAGCGTCTGCTGGGCCTCGGCAAGACCGAGCTCCAGCGGCAGACCGGCGTGCCAGATCGAATCGCGCGCCGCGGCACCGGAGCCGCCGTTGTGGCCGCTGATCAAAATCTTGTCGGCGGCACCCTTGGCCACACCGGTGGCGATGGTGCCGACGCCGGCCTCGCTGACCAGCTTGACCGACACGCGTGCGCCAGGATTGGCGTTCTTAAGATCGAAGATAAGCTCTGCCAGGTCCTCAATGGAATAGATGTCGTGGTGCGGCGGAGGCGAAATCAGGCCGATACCGGGCGTGGACTGACGGACCTCGGCGATCCAGGGGTAGACCTTCTTGCCGGGCAGGTGGCCACCCTCGCCGGGCTTGGCGCCCTGGGCCATCTTGATCTGAATCTCGAAGGCGCTGCAAAGATAGCGGCTCGTCACGCCAAAGCGCGCGCTTGCCACCTGCTTGATCGCTGAGTTCTTGGAGTCACCGTTTGCCAGCGGCGTCTCGCGACGCGGGTCCTCGCCGCCCTCGCCGGAGTTGGAACGGCCGTGCAGGCGGTTCATGGCGATGGCCATGCACTCGTGTGCCTCTTTGCTGATGGAACCGTACGACATGGCGCCGGTGTTAAAGCGGCGGACGATGTTGAGCGCGGGCTCCACCTCGTCGAGCGAAACCGGCGTGCGGCCGCTGGCATTAAAGTCGAGCAGGTCGCGTAGGCGCACGGCACGGCCGGTGCGGTGCAGGCGGGCGCTGTACTTCTTAAAGGTGTCGTAGCTGTCCTCGCGGCAGGCGGTCTGCAGCAGGTAGACGGTCTGGGGGTCAATCAGGTGATCCTCGCCACCGAGCGGGCGCCACTTGGTCAGGCCCAGTGTGGGCAGCTGATCGGGAGCAGGGCTCTTAAGGATGACGAGCGCGGCGTCGTAGCGCTCATTTTGCTCGCGCTCGACGTCCTCGATACCCATACCGCCCACACGGCTCACCGTACCGGCAAAGTACGCGTTGACGAACTCCGGCGTAAAGCCCACGGCCTCGAAGATCTGCGCCGAATGGTAGCTCTGCACCGTGGAGATGCCCATCTTGGACATGATGGAAACGATGCCGGCAGTCGCAGCCTTGTTGTAGTTGGCGATGCCCTGCTCGGCCGTCACGTCCAGGTCGCCGCGTGCCGCCAGATCGCGGATACACGCATGCGCGTTGTACGGATAGATGCCGCTCGCGGAGTAGCCCACCAGTGCCGCAAAGTCGTGCGGGGACACGGCGTCGCCGCACTCCACCACGATATCGGCAAAGGTGCGCACGCCAGCGCGGATCAGATGGTTGTGCACGCAGCCCACGGCAAGCAGCGACGGCACGGGCACCTCGCCCGCTTCGGCGCGATCGCTCAACACCACGATGTTCACGCCGTCGCGGACCGCAGCCTCAACGTCCTCTGCGAGCTGCTTGAGTGCAGCCTGCAGCGCGCCCTCGCCGGCATCGCGGCGGTAGACGGCACGGAAGCGACGGGTCTTAAAGCCCACGCGGTCGATGGCGCAGATACGCTCGAACTCCTCCTCGTTGAGCAGCGGACGCTCCAGACGCACCAGCTGGCAGGCCGTGCGGGAGTCCTCGAGCAGGTTGCCGTGGTTGCCCAGGTAGAGCGTGGTCGAGGTGACCATATGCTCGCGCAGGGCGTCGATCGGCGGGTTCGTGACCTGAGCGAACAGCTGATAGAAGTAGTCGAAGAACGAGCGCGTCTTCTTGGACAGGCAGGCCAGCGGCGCATCGATACCCATCGAGGCGAGCGGCGCCTTGCCCTGCTGGGCCATGGGACGCACGACTTCGTCAACATCATCCCAGTGATACCCGAGCTTGGCCATGCGCACGGCGGCGGGCACCTCGGCATCCTCGGCGGGCGCGGGCGCGGCGGGCTTGTCGAGTGCGTCGACGGTCAGCGTCTCCTCGGCGATCCAGTCGCGATAGGGCTTTTCCTTGGCGTAACGGGCGCGCAGCTCGTCGTTGTAGATGACGCGGCCGCGGGCAAAATCGACCTCGAGCATCTGGCCCGGTCCCAGGCAGCCGCTCGTCAGGATGTTCTCGGGGCTCACCTCGATGGTGCCCACCTCGCTTGCCAGCATAAAGCGACCGTCGCGCGTCACATAGTAGCGGGCGGGACGCAAGCCGTTACGGTCGAGGGCGGCACCCAGCGTGCGACCGTCGGTAAAGGCGATAGCGGCAGGACCGTCCCACGGCTCCATGAGCATGGACTGGTAGGCGTCGTAGGCGCGGCGCTCCTCGCTCAGGCTGTCGTTGTGGTCCCACGGCTCGGGCAGCAGCATGGATGCGGCGCGCGTAAGCGGGCGACCGTTCATGACCAAAAACTCAAGCACGTTGTCCAGAATCGCGGAATCGGAGCCCTCGCGGTTGATGATGGGCATCACGCGCTCAAGATCATGCTGCAGCACGGGACTGTACAGGTTGGGCTCGCGGGCGCGGATCCAGTTGACGTTGCCCTTGAGGGTGTTGATCTCGCCGTTATGGATGATAAAACGGTTGGGGTGCGCGCGTTCCCAGCTGGGCGTGGTGTTGGTGGAGTAGCGCGAGTGGACGAGCGCCACGGCCGTCTTGACGGCGGCGTCGTTGAGATCGATGAAGAAGCGGCGCATCTGCGTGGCGACCAGCATACCCTTGTACACGATGGTGCGCGAGCTCATGGAGCACACATAGAAGATCTTGTCGCGCAGGGCAAACTCGACGTCGGCCTTCTTCTCGATGGTGCGGCGGCACACGTACAGGCGGCGCTCGAAGGCGTCGCCGGCGGGCGTGTCGTCCGGACGGCCCAGGAAAGCCTGCAAGATGGTGGGCATGCAGGCGCGGGCTGTCTCGCCCAGGTCGTGCGGGTCGACCGGCACCTCGCGCCAAAAGAGCAGCGGCACGCCGGCCTCGGCGCAGCCCTCCTCAAACACGCGACGGGCATCCTCTACGCCTTTGTCGTCCTGCGGGAAGAACAGCATGGCCACGCCATAGTCGCCCTCTGCCGGCAGAATCTGGCCGCACTTTTGGGCCTCTTTACGGAAAAAGTGATGCGGAACCTGGAACAGGATGCCGGCGCCGTCGCCGGTGTTCTTCTCGAGTCCCGTGCCGCCGCGGTGCTCCAAGTTGACCAGAATGGACAGTGCGTCGTCCAGGATCTGGTGATGGCGCTCGCCGTTGATATCGGCAAGCGCGCCGATGCCACACGCATCGTGATCGAATTCGGGGCGATAAAGGCCCTGCTGCTGAGCGGAATCTGCCTGCATCGCGATCCTCCCCTAGATATTTAGACAGTCAGTTGAATAGGCATACTAGGAGCATCGCCGACCCGTTGTGTTTCCCGCCCGTTTCGAAACAATCGCGTAACGCACGCCCTACGAGTGGACACCGCCGACCTCAAGGACGACAACAAGGGCCCCAAGTTCGGCCTGTAAGCTCACCGCTTCAAACATCTCAATCTGTAACAGGAGGAGCCGATTTTGGCGCTTAGATGTTACAGGTTGAGATTTTCTGCAGGACAGTTTTGGTTTGTCTCGATCTGTAACACGAAGGGCCGGTTTTTGCAGCTAACTGTTACAGATCGAGATTTTCCATAGGACCATTTCTTCCTGTCTCGATCTGTAACACCTAAACCCAATTTCCATCCCTAGTTGTTACAGATCAAGACATTTCGGCAACCCCCTTTTCACCATCTTATTCAAATACAACTATTTTGTTAGTCTCGGTTAATTTTTTGGCCTAAAACGGGTATCCTTTGCGGAGTCAAACAAACGGCACGCAGGAGCTCACCATGCTCAACCATCTCAAACAACACTTTGGCTCCCGACGCACCGGCGGTCACGGAGGCCTGGACATTGCACGGCATATCGGCCCCGGGCTGCTCGTGACCGTCGGCTTTATCGATCCGGGCAACTGGGCCTCAAATATGGCCGCGGGCTCGCAATTTGGCTACGCGCTGCTGTGGGTGGTCACGCTGTCCACGATTATGCTCATCGTGTTGCAGCACAACGCTGCACACCTGGGTATCGCAACGGGCGCCTGTCTTGCCGAAGCCACGACGCGCTACCTCCCCCGTTTCGTTGGACGCACGGTGCTCGCCAGTGCCTACCTCGCGACCATCGCCACCGCTATGGCCGAGGTCCTGGGCGGCGCGATCGCCCTTCAAATGCTCTTTGGGCTGCCCGTGCGCGCGGGCTGTGTCATCGTGGCGGCAGTATCGATGGCGATGCTCATGACGAGCTCCTACAAGCGCGCCGAGCGATGGATCATCGCCTTCGTAGGCGTGGTAGGACTTTCGTTTTTAGCCGAGCTTGCACTAGTCAAGGTCGACTGGCCGCAAGCCGCCGCAAGCTGGATCACACCCTGTATGCCCACCGGCTCGGCCGCGATTATCGTAAGTGTCCTAGGCGCGGTCGTTATGCCCCACAACCTCTTCCTGCACTCCGAGGTCATCCAATCCATGCACTTTGAAGGCCAAGGCGAGCAGGTTATCGAAGAACGTCTGCGCTATGAGCTCTTCGACACGCTCTTTTCGATGGGCGTGGGCTGGGCAATCAACTCGGCCATGGTCATCCTGGCCGCAACGACCTTCTTTGCGCACGGCATGGTCGTAGACGACCTCGCCGTCGCAGCGGCCACGCTCTCCCCCATTCTGGGCCCGGCAAGCTCGACCATCTTTGCGGTGGCACTGCTGTTTGCGGGACTATCGAGTAGTGTGACGGCGGGCATGGCGGCGGGCACCATCACCGCGGGCATGTTCGACGAGGAATACGACATCCACGACCGACATTCCTCGATCGGGGTGGCGGCCTGCTTCGTCGGCGCAGTGGCGGCGTGCTTGGTCGTCCCGAATCCTTTTGAGGGTCTCATTTGGAGTCAGGCGCTGCTGTCGCTTCAGCTGCCAATTACGGTCTTTGTGCTCATACGACTCACCAGTTCGCCCCGCGTCATGGGCAAATACACCAACTCGCGCCCGCTCAACGCGCTGCTCGTAGGAATCGGCGTCATCGTGACGATTCTCGACATCGTGCTGCTAACGGGGATGTAATTGGGATGGCGTGACTGTCCAGATATAACGTCTCAATCTGTAACACGTGAGACCGTTTTAAACCGTCAGATAAATCAAAAGGGTCCCGGCCGAGAATTCGACCGGGGCCCTTGGACAGAGCTATATGTTGTTGCAAGTCGTGTGTCTACGAGCTACTCCTCGACAAGCTCAAACTCATCGGGGCCGACGCCGCAGACCGGGCACACGTAGTCCTCGGGCAGCTCGGGCGTGTCGACCTCAACCTCGTAACCGCAAACGGTGCACACAAACTTATACGTCTTCTTCTCCTCAGCCATGATGTTCTCCTCTCGAACGTGACTGCTGGTGTACTTACTTATTAGTATATATTCTCAATAACATAATGCAAGTATTTTTAGAACATTTCTAGCCTTGATACGACGAGGCTTTGGGCGGCGTCTTGCCCTTCAAGACCTTGTGATAGTAGTCATAGGTCAGCGGGGTCTCGCCGCTCAAGCGCTCGGCATCCTCCACCTCGCCGATAAAGAGCAGGTGCGTGCCCACGTCCACGGTATCAATCAAACGGCAGCTAAACAGGGCCGCCGCATGCTCGGGCACATAGGGCATGCCCAGAGCCGTCTCGCGGGTCTCGTATTTGGCAAACTTGTCATAATCGCTGCTGGTGCGGAACCCAAAGTTACCGATGTAGAGCATGTCGGCAGTCTGATCGATCACGGTCAGCGCGAACGCTTTGGCCGATGCGATGACGCCCGAGGTGACATTGTCCTTGTTCACGGCAACCGAAATACGCGGCGGCATGGACGTCACCTGCACCGCAGTGTTGATGACGCAGCCGGCGCGCAACCCGTCTGCCGCAGCGCTCACCACGTACAGACCGCTCGGCATGGTAAAGAACGCAGTTTTGTCCATAACGATCACTCCCCTAGCTCGGGTTGGAACCTCATGAATGTATGTACCCACAAAAAAGGCGGCACCCATAACGGACGCCGCCTTTGAGACATATGTGTCAGAACAGTAAGAAAGATGAGACGCCCGCAGTTGCGGTGAAATAGGGACTGAATAGCCCCTCAAACAGGCAAAACAGTCCGTATTCCACCGCAACTTATGCAGAGTGCCTAACGGTTGCGTTCCTTAAGGGCACGGTCAATCTCGCGTTGGACATCACGCTTGGCCATGTCCTCGCGCTTGTCGTAGAGCTTCTTGCCGCGACCCAGACCCAGCAGCAGCTTTACGCGGCCGTCGGTATTAAAGTAGAGCTCCAACGGAACCAGCGCATAACCACGGTTGCGAAGTTTGCCGTCAAGAAAGTCGATCTCCTTGCGGTGCAGCAGCAGACGACGCCGACGGTCGGGATCGCGATTCCACACGCCACCATGGCTATAAGGGTGGATATGCAGTCCGACGAGCCAGCACTCGCCGCCACGAATCAGCGCAAAAGTGTCAGTGATCTGACAGGCGCGCTCGCGAATCGACTTGACCTCGGTGCCGCTCAGCTCAATACCGCACTCAAACGTCTCATCGATAAAGTACTCGTGATGTGCCGAGCGATTCTTAGAAATGAGCTTGCGCTCGCGCTTACTGGGCATCTCCGGCCTCCTTGGCGCCATCGGTTCCCTTGTCGGCACCCGCGCGCTTTGCCTTGCGCTCGGCATTGAGCTCGGCATCGCTCTCGCGCACCAGTTTGATAATCGCCGCGCAGGCCTCCTCGCCCACCAAGTCGCGAGCACGTACCGTCAGGCGCGTCGCCTCCTGCTTGTCGCCGTCGCTTGCAGCATCGGTCGCGCACATAATCAGGCAGATGGCAATCTCGGCCGAAGGCGAGGTCGGCACGCCTTGCAGGGCCAATTCACCCATCACGTGGTCGTCGCTCTCATCAGCGGCATCCGGATAGGTGGTATGGATCTTGTTGAGCAGGCGCGTCGTATGCGCATCGTTGGGCGCCAGGCGCAGCGCCAGACGCGCGCAGCCCACGGCAGCCGAAACGTTCTCGGTCTCGGGCTCCAAGAAGTACTGACCTAGATTGGCGTAAGCGCGGGCGGCGCACTTGCCATCGCTTGCACGCTCCAGCACCGAGAACGAGAGCGATGCCCATTCCTGCTTGTCCTCGAGTGCGCGGAACAGCTCGGCCAAATCCAAGCGATAGTTGCAGTTCATGGGGTCCCAACGCACAGCCTGCATCAGGGCATTACGAGCGCTCACATAATCCTGCTGGCGAATGTAGGCAAACGCCATGTCAGAGTACAGGCGGTCAAACGGCACCTCGACCTGCACGAGCTCGCGCGGATCCTTCTCCACGCGGCGATAGGCCAAGCGCTCAAACTTGCTATCGAAGCTAAAGTATTGACGCTTCTCCTCCGTCTTGCACTCAGCGTCGATATACTCCTCGGCGAGCTCCACCAGACGCTCCAGCAGCGGCGTCGCCGTAGCCAGGTCGCCCTGCGCCAGATAGTTCTCGGCATACGTGATGTCTTGCAAGCTGATGGGCAGATCCATGGCTACTCCTCGATCTGAGCGAAACACGGCAGGCGCCGTATATACGGTCAATACACAAAACCCGGGTCTCTTACGAGGCCCGGGCGTTCAATTTTGGTAGCCCGTACCAGATTCGAACTGGTGATCTCCGCCTTGAGAGGGCGGCGTCCTAAACCGCTAGACGAACGGGCCATATGTAGCAAATGCAATGGCTGGGATGGAGGGAGTCGAACCCCCATTGACGGAACCAGAATCCGCTGTCCTGCCATTAGACGACATCCCAATGACTGCATCGCTGCGCTCGGCTGTGCCTTTGCGCAAGAAAGAAATATACGGGAAGTCTCGCCGTGACGCAAGCCCCAATTTTGACTTTTTTGAAATTCAGTCAAATTGGCCTAATTTAGTCCAACCCGTGAAGGACCTGTGAAGCCGACCGCTGTACACGAAGGGCAAAACGCCGCGAGCGGTAGCCGTCAACCGTTGGCAGATTCTACCGCGAAAACGATAGCACCAGGCAACACAATCGAAGTATCAATGATCGCGTAGATATCGAGGCGCCATGGACGAAGAGCTTGATTACCTATGGGAGACCCTAGGCCTTGAGATCACTGCCGACCTTTGGCCCGAACGGGACAAAATCCATCCCACACTGCGCCCCGCCATTACTGTGGTGCAGGCAAAATACCGCCGTGCATCCTTTTTGATCATGCGGATGTCATGGCACGCGGGACTCCCCGACCTTAAGCGAATTCAGGCAAGCCTCGTCGAGTTGTCCGGTATGCCGACCGTCATATCCGAGGCGCACCTGGAGCAGCGCCAGCGCGAGCGACTGCAACAGCAGCGGATTCCCTTTATCTGCCCCGGCGTTCAGGCATATCTGCCCTTTATGGACGAGGAGTACTGGAGCGGCAAGCCCAACAAACACGTAAAGGTCTACGATCCGCACGAATGGGCACAGCTGGCGGACTGACTGGGGCAGGCCCGCCGGCGGAAAGTGCGTCCCAGATTTCAAGCTCAAACTGGTCCCTACTTTCCCGTCGAGCCCTCAACCGGAAACCGTGTCCCACAATCGAAGCTCAGAATGGGACGTGCTTTCCGCAACCGGCCACTTTGGGAAAGCGCATCCCATTCTGGAAGCGAATTCCGGGTCGCACTTTCCGCAGCCGCTACAGCAACGCCTCGGCCCAAGCCGCTTCCCTAAAGCCGGGAATCGCAAAGTCGTCGCCCACCAGCAGCGGACGCTTGACCAGCATGCCGTCGGTCGCCAGCAGCTCGTAGCACTCCCGATCCGTCATGCCCGCATCCAGACGCGCCTTCAGGCCCAGCTCTCGATATTTCATGCCCGACGAATTAAAGAAACGCCGCACCGGCAGCCCCGAACGAGCAATCCAGGTCGCAAGCTCATCAGCCGTGGGATTGTCCAAAACGATATCGCGGTCGATGTACTCTACCCCATGTTCGTCCAGCCATGCCTTGGCCTTCTTACAGGTCGAGCACTTGGGATATTCAACAAACAGTACGGTCATGGAAATCCTCCGAATATAGATCGGCCAACGCAGGCACACGCCACACGAGGCGCCTTCGTATGATGGGCCAATTGTAGCCCGCGGGTCACACGTTAAACGAACCGTACCCCGAATCCGCGCTTGATAAACGGCAGCAGTTCCATTGCCTCGGGCGTGATATGGCCCGCAACGTTCATGCGCTCGTCACCGGGAAGATCGACCCGCGCAATCTCAAGCTCGCCTTCGTAGCGCCCATATCCGCTATTGCTCACAGCGATCGACCCCGCCTTTCGCGGCAGGCCGGCTCCGGCATCCGTCGGCACGGAATCCGGCTTATGCGTCGTACGTGACTCCTGAGACCTAAAGATGAGGACGCTCGAGTCGGGCCGGTCGTGATGAATCTGCCCGCGCACATAGGCATAACCGGGCTCAAGCTCACATTGCAGGTCCACGTATCCGGCGGAAACTTGAGCAAACTGCGCCCAGCCCGCATCGGATAGATCGGGGTCGCCGACCAACACAATGTCGCAATCGGCGCCATGTGCAAGCTCAAGCATATTGAGAGCAACCTTTGACGCGCGACCGCGCTGCGCCTCGACCGTCGGCAGTCCCTCGAATACCGGCCCGCGAACGTTAGCATCACCCGGCACAAAAGCCATGATTTCGAATCCAAGCGCCGCAAGACGAAGATTCACCCGAGCAATGTCCTCCAGAGCTAAACCGGTATAAGGCTTGGGGTAAAAATTGTGGCAGGCGGCAAAACGAGTCACATCGGCACCGGCCTCACGCCACGATGCGATTTCATCAGAACTCACTGTCGATGCATTGACCACAATGCGAAATACACCGGACAGCTCCGCGACCCGTTGGGCGCTAAAGCCATAGTCCAAACGAAGGTATTCCAACCCCAGATCGCGCAGGTCCTCGATGCGCTCAAGCCCGAGCAAATCGCACGTACGCGGCCCCACATCGGCAATGAGCGCAATGCCGCGGGCGGAAAGCAGCGACAGCACATGACGGACCTTATCGGCATACGCCGCTCCCCCATCCTCGGGAATATGCAGCGAGGTGAACGCATAGCGCGCACCCGCCGCGGCACCACGCTCAATCGTCCGCTCAATATCCTGCAGAGGGCTGGAAAGATAAATCGAAATACCCGTTTTCACGCTTCAACGCTCCTTTAAAAAAGGCCGGCGGAGCAGCTAGCCCCGCCGGCACAACCATAACATCAAGAAATCTGCCGCGCGCCGCGAACCCCGAGCAACACGGCTCGCGATATCAAACTACTCGCCAAAGAACTCGTTGATCTTCTGCTCGTCGACGCCAAAGAACCACGTCAGGACAAAGCCGGCGGCATAGGCAAGCAGCATAGCGGCAACGTAGCCGAGCTGCTGGCCAGGAACGACGATCAGCAGGCCAAACAGACCGGAAACGCCCTGAGAAACCGTGCCGATGTGAAGCAGCGCCGCGAGCGCGCCGCCAAATCCGGCACCCAGGCAGGCCGTCACAAACGGACGAACGAGCGGCAGCGTAACAGCATACATCAGAGGCTCGCCCACACCCAGGATTCCAACGGGAATGGACTCTGCGACGTACTTCTTGAGCTTGGCGTTCTTGGTCTTAAAGTACAGCGCCAAACCGGCACCGACCTGGCCGCCGCCAGCCATCATAAGGATGGGAAGCAGGTAATTGATACCCTTGGTAGCGCCGTCGGGATCGTTGAGCATAGCGTGGATCGGCGTGAGCGCCTGATGCAGGCCGACGGAAACCAGCGGCAAGAAGCCTGCCGACAGGATATAGCCGCCCAGGACGCCCAGCTTCTCGAAGATAAAGGTCAAAACGCTAAAGATGGCAGTCGTCAGCCATGCGCCAACCGGCTGGATGACGAGCATCAGAGCAAAGGCGCCGATGATGAGCACCAGCAGCGGAGACAAGAACGTGTCGAGTGCGTTGGGCATAACCTTGCGAATCTGACGCTCCATCCAGGCAAAAAATGCGCCAGCGATGAGAGCCGCGATCATGCCGCCCGCTGCGGGGTTGTACTGCGCACTGGTGAGCGGCAGCAGAATGGCAGTGGCAGGATCAGCCGCGCCAGGCGCAAGCAGGGGCATGGCACTGTTGGCGATACACATCATGCCGGCGATGCCGCCCAGCGCAGCGGAGCCACCAAACTCACGTGCCGCGTTATAGCCCACCAAGATGGGCAGATAGGCAAACAGGGCCCAGCCCATGGAACGAATGCCCTGGTACCACCACTCGCCTGCAAGCGCGCCTGCCGTCGAGACGTTAATGACGTTGCAGATACCGTTGATGAGGCCAGCCGCAATGATGCCGGGAAGCAGGGCGACGAAGACATTGGAAATCTTCTTGAGGAAGGCCTGAACCGGCTTAGACTCGTACTTGGCCTTCTGCGCGGCCTTGTTTGTGGCCGCAGCGTCAACCACGCTCTCGTCGGCAACGCCTTTCGCAAGGCCAGTGAGCTTGGAGAACTCCTCGAGCACCTTATTCACCTTGCCCGGACCCAGCACGATCTGCATCGTGTCGTCCTCGACCAGGCCCATCACGCCGTCGAGTGCCTTAATGCCCTCCGTGTCGACGTTGCCCGCGTCTTTGACGGTCACGCGCAGGCGCGTCATGCACGCCGCGTTTGCCAGCACGTTGTCTTTACCGCCCAAAAGGTCCAGCAGCTTTTGAGCCAGCTCTTTGTTCGTCATAACTCCTCCTTGTATTGGGTATCTCGTCTGGATGTCATATCAGCTCACGCCGCGCACCTATTGGGCGTCGGCATTGCTCTTCTCATGGCCACTCACCGCAGCACGGACATGGCCTCGCGCCCGCTCAAGAGCTACCGTAGCCTGCTCGGCATCGCAGTCCAACAGTACCGAGACAATAGCGGTTTTTACGTGGCCGCCGGCATCTGCAAGCGCCTGAACGGCGCGCTCGCGCGTGCAGCCGGTCGCCTCCATCACGATGTTCTGGCCGCGCACCACCAACTTCTCGTTCGTCTGCTGCACATCGACCATCAGGTTTTGGTATACCTTGCCGATCTTGACCATGGCACCGGTCGAAATCATGTTGAGAATGAGCTTTTGAACCGTTCCCGCCTTGAGCCTCGTTGAGCCGGTCAGCACCTCGGGACCGGGCACGGGCTCAATGGCAAGATCTGCGCTCTCCCCGATCTTCGACCCTTGGTTGCAGGCAATTGCAATGGTCTTGCACCCAGTTGCCTTGGCGTACGCAAGGCCGCCCACCACATAAGGAGTACGGCCGCTTGCCGCCAGGCCAACGACAAGATCCTTGTCCGAGAGTCCACGCTCTCGCAGGTCGTTCGCGCCAAGCTCATCGCTGTCTTCGGCACCTTCGACAGCCTTGATAAACGCCGTCTCGCCTCCGGCAATGAGCCCGACAATCAGATCGGGTGACACGCCAAACGTGGGCGGACACTCCGAAGCGTCGAGTACGCCCAGACGACCGCTGGTGCCTGCGCCCATGTAAAAGACGCGCCCGCCGCGCTCGAGTGCCTCAGCAGCCCAGTCGATTGCTGTGGCAACCTGGGGCAACACTTTCGTGACCGACTGGACGGCACGAAGATCCTCATCGTTCATCGTCGTGACGATTTGCAGCGATGTCATCGTATCGAGGTCCATTGACCTTTGATTACGCTGTTCGGTCGTGAATTTTGTTAAATCGAGCATTTCATTCACCTCATCTTTCCTGTTTCTCGATGTAGTTTTGCTTAATGACATGCGTCGCCCGTTCGTAGTCGCTGGCAACGTAAGCAGCGTACAGGGCATCGACAACCATAAGCTGGGCCATACGCGAAGCCATGGCACCGCTGCGGACCAAGGGTTCACTCGCAGCGACGCCGAGCACGGCATCGGCCATGGTGGCAAGCTTGGATGATCCATCTACTTTGGTAACGGCCACTACGGGACAGTTGTGGCGTTGAGCCTCGGCGGTGCAGTCCAGCACCTCTTGCGTCAAGCCCGAATAACTAAAGGCGATTGCCATATCGCCCTCATGCATGTTCTTGGCACATAAGAGCTGATCATGCCAGTCGTCGTACAGATGGCACTCTTTGTCGACACGCATGAGCTTTTGCGCCAGATCGTGCGCGACCAAACGAGAGGCACCAATACCGAACAGATTGACCGCGCGTGCCCGCTTAAGACGGGCCGCGCATCGCTCCAAGACGGTGTAATCGAGCGTTCGCGCCGTCGCCTCGATCGTGCGCACGTTGCTTTTCATCACCTTCCCCACGATACGTTCGACGCTGTCATCCATGGAGATGTCCTCGAGAGCTACGTCTTTCTTGTCACCTAAGAGCGCCAGCTCGGCAATCAGTTCGCGCTGGAACTCCTTGTAGCCCGCAAAACCCAAACGCTTGCAAAAGCGCAAAATGCTCGAGGGCGAGGAGAACGTGACATCGGCAAGACCGCGGACGGACAGCCCGACCACCTCGTGCGGATGAGCGCTTACATATGCGATGACATTGCGTTCCGCCGGGCTCGCGCTGAGCTCACGCTCGCGAAGCCGCAAAAGCAATCCGTTTGCCATCTCAAACACCTCCGTTGAGAAGAATTAAAGACCAACGAACGATTCGTACCGTATACAAACAGCTTTTGCGGTACATTGTGCCGCATCGTGGCGCACAAAGGGCGAGCGTTCTACCGCTCGCCCCTCAAATCCGACCGCTCGGAAATACGCGCGACACAAAATAATTCAACAAGGTCGCATTATCAGAAACGGGTTTGCTACCGGCTAGAGCCTCGCATGGGCGCCGATCGGCCGAGTCGCATGGCGCACCAACGCCGCCGCCAGCAATACCAACAGCATGGCGGTGACATAGCCCGCAGCATCGAATCCTAAATCGATAACGTCGAAATGCCTGCCGGGAACAAAGATCTTATGTACCTGATCGCCAACGGAGCAGGCGGCGCAAAAGAGCAATACGGGCACGCAACGGGAGCATACGCTCCACGGACGCCTGGAAAAGCAAACCACGACCACGGAGGCGAATAATCCGACGAAGAAAAACTCTACGGTATGGGCAACGCGACGGACGTTTGTGCCCACCCGCATGCGAATGGAAGCAAGTCGGCCAGACCGGACATTCGAGGCAGCCGAATCGGCGCCTCCGGTCATTCCGTTCTCCGTCTGGGCTTCACCCGTGGCATCGGCAGCCTGAACGCCCGTAGCCTGACCCTCCACCACACGCGCGGTGGACTCGCTCAGCAACGACGTCTGCACCGCGTTTTGCTCCGTCAGCACCCAGATGCCCGCCAGCGTTGCAGCGAACAGAACGATCGCGGTCCATCCGATTATTTGTTTTACGCGAGCCAAGGGCCAACCTCCTTTTTTGAATATCAGCGAGTGTAGCCACAAATGGCATCGTCACCGTATCAAAATTTGAATCGCAACAGGAAGCGACAAAGCGACGCAAACCCCTACCCCGCCTCGCGCATCCAGCGATCGAACGTCCCCACGCACACGCCCAGGCATTTTGCTGCCTGGCTGCGGGTAATATCGCCTGCCTCATAGCTATCGCGCACTAGCTCAAACTGAGGAGGGCACGGCTTGCGAGGTCGACCGAAACGGACCCCTCGCGCTCGCGCCGCTGCAATCCCCTCCGCCTGGCGCCGATGGATATTCTCGCGCTCCACCTGCGCCACGTAGCTCAGCAGTTGCAGCACAATATCGGCAATCAGGGTGTTGGTCACATCCGGCGCGCCGCTGGCCCTGACGCGCGTGTCAAGCAATGGCATGTCCAACACCACAATGGCAACCCCGAGCTCCTTGGTAATGCGTCGCCATTCCTCAAGAATCTCGGAGTAATTACGGCCAAGTCGGTCGATAGAAAGCACCACCAGTACGTCCCCGTCTCCCAGGACGTGCAGCAGCTCGCGATAACGCGGTCGATCGAAGTCCTTGCCGCTCGCATGGTCGGCATAAATATTCGCCGAGCCCACGCCATAGGCGCCCAGCGCATCCAGCTGCCGATTAAGGTTCTGATCGCGCGAACTCACCCGCGCATAACCGTACACCGTCGCCATCTCATCCCCGCTTTCTTGTAAACCTGCCAAAAGGGACAGGTTTATTTTGGTAGGTTTTACCTCTCAAATAGCAGGTAAGCGGGCGGCCGAGCAGACGGCAAGGTAGCCACGATTCAAATGCGAAGGGCGGTCCCGAAAGGCCGCCCTCCGCTCTCTCACCATGAGTCGGGATTTGGCTAATGGATAAGCTTAAAGTCCAAGTGCCCACGCGTGGTATTGACGCGCGAGACCTCGACAATCACGCGCTGACCCAGTTCATAGCGAGTCCCCGTGTCGGCGCCCGTCAGCGTAAGCGCGTCCTCGTCAAACTCGAACCACTCGTTGCCCAGGCTCTTGATCGAAACCAAGCCTTCGACCTGCGTTAGGTCCAAGCGCACAAAGAGGCCCATGCTGCTAACCCACGAGACGGTTCCGGCATAGCGCTCGCCCAGACGGTCCTCATAGTACTGGGCAATCATGATCTTTTGCGTCGCATGGCTGGCGGCATCTGCCGCGCGCTCGGCATCGCTGCATGCGCGGCAGATCTGCGGCAGAATGCGTGGCAGCGACTCGCGCCCCTTGCCGATCAGCCGCGGCGTACGGACCAAGGCGTCCTTGCCGCCAAGCCGCTCATAGGCCAACTGCAGTTTGAGCACGCGGTGCACCACCAGATCGGGGTAGCGGCGGATGGGACTCGTAAAGTGACAGTAGCACGGCGCGGCGAGCGCAAAGTGGCCCTCGTTGCGCGGCTTGTACAGCGCGCGCTGCATGCTGCGCAGAAGCAGCGTGTTGACGAGCGGTGCGTTGGCCGTACCGGCGGCAGCATCAACTGCAGCCTGCAGCTCATCGGGACTCCCCAGGGCAATTCCGGCAGCACGGCGATCGTCGATGATGCCTAGCTGCGCCAGCGCAACGGCAGCACCGTGCAGGCTATCGGGGCTCGGATCCTCATGCACGCGATAGCAGGCCTCGATATCACGGTCTGCCAGCCACTCTGCAACGCACTCGTTGGCGAGCAGCATGGCTTCCTCGATAAGCGACGTGGCACACGAACGCTCACGCGCCACAATCTGCACGGGTACTCCGTCCTCATCCAACAGAGCGCGAATCTCGGCCGTGTCAAAATCGACTGAGCCGCGGGCGCGACGGATACGACGGCGGAGTTCGGCGAGTTCGTTGGCGGCGACAAGGAAATCGCCGAGGTCGACGTTGTAGCCGCGGGCGGCCTCCTCGCACGCAAGACCGCGCTCAAGCGCTTCCTCGCGCGAGGTCTCGGCAGCCGCAACATCCTCGGCCGCACCCTCCAGCACCGAATACTCAACCGCGCCGGCACGCACCAGCAGCGCCTCGGCGCCGTCATAGTCCATACGCACACGCGAGCGAATCACGCTGGGGTACGGATCGTAATGCCGCACGCGACCCTGCGCATCGAGCTCGATATCGACGGTAAACGCAAGACGGTCCTCGTCAGGGCGAAGCGAGCACAGGTCACAGGACAGGCGTTCGGGCAGCATGGGAAGCACGCGATCGGCCAGATACACCGATGTCGTACGATGGCGAGCCTCAAGATCGATATGCCCGTCCCAAGCCACATAGTGTGAAACGTCGGCGATATGCACACCCAGCTTGTAGCCACCCTCGGGCGTGCGCTCCAGCGAAATGGCGTCGTCAAAGTCGCGCGCGTCGACTGGGTCGATCGTGATGACAAAGCGGTCGCGCAGATCGCGGCGGAGCGGGTCCTTAAGCGCCGCGGACACATCGAGCGAAAGCCCCTCGGCCTCGTCCAGCGCGGCCTCGGGATAGCTATCGGTATAGCCGTAACGCGCCATCACATATTGAACGCCCAAATCGGGCGCATCATCTCCGCCAATGCGGCGCTCGATCGTCACGGTACCCGATTCCAGGCGCGTCGGGTAGGTCAAAATGCGCGCGACAACAGCATCACCCGGGTGGACACCCAGACGATCCGCCGAGGTATCCTCGGGCAGAATGAAGAAGTCGGCCTTCAGACGCGAATCGAGCGGCTCGATCACACCGAGCGGACCGGCGGTCTGGTACGTGCCCACCACGCTTATGGCTGCACGCTCAACCACGCTTTCGATCACGGCGCGCCGCTCACCGTGCGGGCTGTTCTTAATGCTCACGGCAACGGTATCGCCATCCATGATCTCGCGCTTACCGCGGCCCATGACCTTGTAGTCGCCGTTTTCGGTTACAACGTAGGCGCTATGCTCATGGAGCTGCACGCGCCCGGTCAGGCTCGGACGGCGTTCGCTGCGCACCGGCCCGCGCTGATTGCGAGCTCCACGCTTATGCTTGTTATTGCACCCCATGGCGCCTCCTAACTATCGATTGCGAACTCCAAAGAGTCTACCCAAATGATTCGCTTTCCTGCCGTCCCCTAGGGATCAAAAAACGGGCCGCCCCATAAGAGACGACCCGTTGGAAGGGATGAATTCCAAGCATGCCTACACGCGCAGGTAGCGGCGCATGGCGATGGCAGAACCAAAGAGACCGATAATCACACCGACCAGAATCAGCGCAGCATAGGTCACCAGGTAGTACTGCATCGGCAGGGCAAACGACATCCAGCCGATGCTCTCCTGCAGACGCGGAATCATCAGATTGCGCAGCAGCTCCAGAACGCCGATGGAAAGCAGCGAGCCCAAAATGGCCTGCAGCACGCCCTCGGTGATAAACGGGCCACGAATGAAGCCGTTGCTGGCGCCGACCAGACGCATAATCGCAATCTCACGACGACGCGCCGTGATGGACAGGCGAATCGTGTTGTTGATGAAGATGAATGCGATAAAGGTCAGAAGACCAACGAGCACCACGGCGGCGATGCGGATGTAGTTGGTCACCTGGAACAGGCGGCTCACTTCCTCCTGGCCGTACAGCACGCTCGCGTTGACGTCGCCGTCATCCGCGATCTTCTGGAAATCGGCATCCTTCTTGAGCTTCTCTGCCGTGCTCTCGACCTTGGACGGATCGTCCATCTCAATAGCGAAGGAAGCCGGCAGCGGGTTCTGGCCATCGAGCGCGCTCATGGTGGCGTCGGCGTTGCCCGACATCTTGCTCGTATACTCGGCCAGCGCGTCGTCCTTGTCCTTATAGGTCACGGACTTGACGTTATTCCACGTCTTAAGCTCGGCCTCAAAAGCCTGAACATCGGCCTGATCGGCGTCATCACTAATGAACGCGTTGATGACAACCTGATCCTCGACGGTGCCGATCACGGAGTTCAGCATCGCAGAGCCCATGATGAACAGGCCGATGATAAACAGCGAAAGGAAGATCGTGATGACGGCGCCGAGCGAGGTAGTCCAGTTACGGAAGAAGTGGCTGATTGCCTCTTTGAAGGAGTAGCCCACGTTAGTTGGTGCCATAGTTGCCGTAACCTCCCCTCTCCTGGTCGCGGATGACGTGGCCGCCCTCGAGGGCGATCACGCGACGGTGCATGCTATCGACCATCTCGCGGTCGTGCGTGGCGACGATCACGGTGGTGCCGGTGCGGTTAATACGCTCAAGCAGCTTCATGATGCCCAGCGAGATCGCCGGGTCGAGGTTGCCCGTGGGCTCGTCGCAGATCAGCAGCGGCGGACGGTTGACCATAGCACGGGCGACGGCAACGCGCTGCTGCTCGCCACCGGAAAGCTGGTCGGGCAGCGAGTCCATCTGATCGGCCAGACCGACCAGGCGCAGCACCTCGGGCACCTGGCTGCGAATGACGCCCTTGGGCTTGCCGATGCACTGCAGGGCAAACGCCACGTTTTCGTAGGCGGTCTTTTGCGGCAGAAGCTTAAAGTCCTGGAACACGGCGCCAATCTGGCGGCGCAGGAACGGAACCTTGCGGTTCTTGATCTTCATGAGGTCCTGACCGGCAACCAGGATGCGGCCGCTCGTCGGCTTGACGTCGCGGTTGAGCGTCGACAGCAGCGTGGTCTTACCCGAGCCGGAGTGACCGACCAGGAAGACGAACTCGCCCGGATAGATCTCGATGTTGATGTCGTCGAGTGCAGGCTTGTTGGGCTGTGCCGGATAGATCTTGGTGACATGCTCCATAAGGATGACGGGCTCGACACCGGCCTGCTTGGCCATCTTCTTGCGGCTGGCCTGCGGATCGATGGGCGCAAACACCGACGTAAAATCGGGGTTGTTGAGCGCGTTATCGAGGCTTGCGACCTCGGCTGCCTGATCGCTCTCGACCACCGGGGCAGCAGGCTGCGTGGGGTCGGGAATAGCGGCAAAGAGACCGGACTGCGCAGGCTGAGGAGCCGGCGTCGCAGGGGCCAAGGGGTCGGGAATGCCGGCCATGGTAGGCTGCGGCGTGGCGGCACCAGCCTGAGGCTGCTCCACGCGAGCGGTCACGGCCTGAACGGGCTCAAAACCCGCCGTGCCGGAAAGCGCGACATCGCTGGTTGGATTGTAGGCAAAGGGATCGGATGCCGGCTGTGCCTGATCTGCCGGCTGAGCGGGGGCCTGAGCAACAGGCTGGCCCTCTGAATCCGGAGTGGCGAAACGACTGCCCTGGACGCCTGCCTGCGTCTTGGGGGCATCATCGCCCGCACCGGAGGTACGGAAGTGGTTACCCACTGGTGCTCCTTATCGTCGTGCGTTTAAACTACATGAGCGCTTTGTATTTTAGCAGTATTAGCTTTGCTGCACATAAGAAGCATGGCGTGCTTAGGGATCCCGTCGGCCGGGCACAGGGTTACTCTCCAAATCGTCCTCGGACATGTCGGAGCCCCCGCTGCGCGCTTCGCGCGGCAGGGGCTCCTCCGTCCTGCGGAAAGATTTGGGGGCAAAGCCCCCTAGCCTCCCCTATGTTAACTTCACCGGCGGCGGCTACAGGGACCTACGCTCTGGAAAGTCGCCGGGCTGATAGTTTGGATTTTTATTGATAGGGGCTCTTGCTAGGCTGGAGCACTTCCTAGAGGCGGGCATCGGCTGTGTGCTTGGCTTAGACGGCGCCGGTTTCTTTGTATTCGAAGACTGGTTCTAGGAGGTCCTCGATGTTGCAGTGGAGGGCTTTTGCTATGGCTCGTACGCTTGTTACCGAGGCTTCATTGATGTTTCTCTGACGCTGCTCGTACATTTGGATTGAGCGGAGTGACACACCCGATTCGTATGCCAGATCTTGTTGGGTTTTCTTGAGTCTCTTTCTTGCTAACGCAAGTTTGGTTTGCCTGGACGCTTTTTTCGCCATATCGCAGACGAGACGAGCCACGCGTTCCTCCGAGGCTTCGTGCCAGGGGCAATACAGACTGCGCAGCACATCAAATGGAACGACATGCAGCAAATCTTCGAAAGACTCTCCTAAGCGCCACTGCAGGTATGCCAGCATCCAGCCTGTCCAGTATTCCGGTGTCTTTTCGAATCGGTAGGTTCGATTTGGCATCGGCCTTGATTGATAGCCGGACCTTTCGGCAATGAGCGCGAACAGCTCAACGCCGGATTTTCCCGACACTACCCATGCATTGCCGCGCTCAAACTCTCGAGCAACCCCGCTCAGGCAAAAGAGTTCAGCAACTTCCGATCCTTCTGCTCCATAGTCATTGACGGCATAGTCAAAGCAGTCGCCGAGGTTGTTCATTGCATCCTCGAGGTAGTAGACGGGGTATGTCCTACTCGGCCCACAATCCGTTAACTCTTGGATCATTCAAATCAACCCTCCCTGCCATCAAATCCCTAATGTCAACACCATCAGAGTCAAATCCGTTTACCGTATCCAGATACTTACGTCGAGCGTTCTGTTCTCGCTCAAATCGTTTGGGATAAAACTCAGCTCCCGAGACCTGCTTCCAATCGCAGAACCTGATCGCCGAGAACGCGCGCTCACTCATAAGCGCATATTGAGTGCCCAAATCCCCCAAAAACATAATGCGCTGCAATTGCCTGAGCGAGATCATGCCGTTGACAAACTGTCTTGCAAACGAGAAATAGGAATCGTCTGCACGATAGCCTCGAATAACGTCATAGGGAGAAATATCAATCAGGCAGTTATCCAGCAGATAACGAAGCCCCTCGCGTGCTACTGGCGTTGAAACATTGAACTCTCTGTTATTCGCCAGAATTGCAAGCCAGTTGAGAATCGAGAACTCACCTGATTCCAAATCCAAAATCGCAAGGCCATCTAAATCAAGCTCATATCGATTGGCAATGCCATCAGACTCGGTCCGACATGCCCACTCCATTGCCATTTCCTCATGCGGTGTGCAATAAAACCCGCGCCCATAGTCATTGAATTGCCTGCATTTATCCAACGATGGATGCTCGACAACAACCTCCGACCCGTGCCAAAGCTCCATATCGACCTCCTAAAAAATATCACCCCAGTGATAGTTTACCAATAACTATCACTGGGGTGATATAGATGGGAGCTTTTGAGGGGCTGCAGCCCGATTAGAGGCAGGCCTCGGCGATGCGCTTTTTGAGTTCGTCGATGCCGGTACCGGTCTGGGAGCTTGTGATGATCACGTTTTCGGCCGGGACGTTGAGCTGCTTTTTGATGGCTGCTGCCTGGCGGGCCTGCTGGGTGCGGCTGAGCTTATCGGCTTTGGTGAGGCAGACGATAAAGTTGAACTCGTTGCCCTGTAGATAGTCGATCATGTCGTGGTCGAGCTTGCTGGGGTCGTGGCGAATGTCCACCAGCGAGACGACCAAGTTAAAGCTGCGCTCGGAGTCGAAAAAGTCGCCAATGAGCTCGGCCCAACGATCGCGCTCGGCCTTGGAGCGACGCGCGAAACCGTAGCCCGGCAGGTCCACAAAGTGCACGTCGTCGGCCTCGAAGAAATTGATATTGCTCGTCTTGCCCGGCGTGCTGGAAACCTTGACCAGGTTCTTGCGGCCAAAGAGCTTGTTCATGATCGACGACTTGCCCACGTTGGAGCGGCCGACAAAGCTCACCTCGGGGCAGGTGGACTCGGGAATCTGCGAAACCTTGCCGTAGCTGGCAACGAACTTGGCAAGCTGATAGTTAATGGAATCGGCCATGGACACTCCTTGGTCGTAGGTTCTTACAAATAGACGCGCTATTGCGCAGCGGCAATGCGGCGGACGATATCGAGCGTGATGCCGCTCGCGGTGCGAGCGTACTCGTCCAGATCGAACTCGCGCTCGCAAAACGCGTCATATGCCTCGTCGCAATTATCGCTGATAGCGCGCAGCACCAGGCAATCGACACCATTCTTGGCCGCGATGTGCGCAATTGCCGCGCCCTCCATCTCGACGCAATCGGCATGCGTGGCCTCAATCGCAGCGTTACGCATGGCATCACCAGTAACAAAGCGGTCACCCGTGGCGATAGTGCCACACAGGAACTGCTTGGGGTCCTTCTCCGCAGAAGTCTCATCCGCCGAGACATCCACAAATCCACGCTCGGCAAGCACGGCGGCGGCGACATCAGCCAACACCGGCGTCGAGACAAACTCCTCGAGCCCCGGCGCGGACTCGGCGATGAGTGCCGTATCGGTATCCAGATAGCGCAGGCACTTGCCTATAACCACGTCGTTAATATGCAGTTTAGGGTTAAGGCCACCCGCAATGCCCGAAAACACTACGGCCTGCGGGGCGTATTTGCTGATGAGATGCTGCGTTGCGGCAGCGGCGTTCACGGTCCCCATGCCCGCCGTCGTGGCGACTACTGTCAGACCCGAAAGCCCACCGTTCACAACGGTCAAGCCCGCCTCCTGCGACTCATGCGCGCCACTCAGCTCTTCCTTAATCTGCGCAACCTCTTTTTCGAGCGCACCGATGATTGCGATGGTAGGCATACCATCCCCCAAACCTGTGAAAACTGCTTATCCACGGTATGGTACCAGCATTTTGACTCAACCGTGTCTGCACCAAGCCGTTAGGCCAGTACAGCTCGGATATCATAAAGGGGCAAAAATGGCTTGTTAGCCGATGGCCGACCTGAGCTCCGCACGGCGCTTTTTCATGCCGGTCATAACGGCATTGCGCAGCTCGGGCATGCGCGCGGTATCCATCTGGGGCACGCCCTCGAGCTTATAGGGAATGCCCAGTTGCTCGTACTTGACGACACCCATCGTGTGATACGGCAGCATTTCCAGGCCCACCACGTTGTGCCATGGAGCGATGAGGCGACCGAGCTTCTCGCACTCCTCCACCGTGTCGGTAATGCCCGGCACCACCACGTGACGGATAACGACCTTGATCTTGCGACGTGCAAGCTCATCGCCAAACGCCAAGATGCGTGCGGGATCGCAACCGGTCAGCTTTTTATGCTCGACCGGGTCGGCATGCTTAATATCGAGCAGTACCATGTCGGTCTCGTTGAGAACGGCATCGAACTTCTCGGGGTGATTGGGATCAAACGCATATCCGCAGCTGTCAAGGCAGGTATGCACGCGACCATCGGGGTTGTTGTGCATTGCACAGAACAGATCGGCCAAAAACTCAGGCTGTAGGAGCGGCTCGCCGCCCGAAACCGTAATTCCGCCGCTGCGGTAAAACTCATGGTTACTCTGGAACTCGTCCATCAGGTGCTCGACGGTCACCATGGTGCCGCCGCTAACCGACCAAGTATCGGGATTGTGACAATATGCACAGCGCATGGGACAGCCCTGAACAAACACCACAAAGCGGATGCCGGGTCCGTCGACCGTTCCCATCGTCTCGATTGAATGCACGCGGCCTAGGGCAAATGCGGAATCCTCAGGACGAGCGTCCACACCCTCAAGCGTCATCTCAGCCATTCCCGCTACCTTGCCTCTCCTTGGATGCAACCAATTAAAATGCCAGAGCCATTCTAGCCCATGCGTTTGCGTTTAAACGTCTCGGGCTAGAATGGCACGTTTTAATCTATCCCCCATCACCATGGCTGGGGTCTACGTCGAGATATCAGGCTGAAGAACGCTCGCCTGCGGCCTTTACGCCTTAAGCGTGAGCACCGCACCGAAGGCGGTCGGGCCACAGTGGCTCGAGATGACGCCGCCGACTTGAGTCCAGGTAACGTCCTTAAAGCCCAGGTCATGCGCATAGACTTCCATGTCATCGCGCAGCTCCTGGGAAAGGCCCACCGAATACGCCAGGCCAATGTGCGAGTAGTCAATCTCGCCCTTCGCAACCATGTGGTCAATGAAGGCGCGGGCGCACTTGAGCATAGAACCGCGGAACTTCTTGGTCGCCACGAACTTACCGCCCGTCACCTCAATGCAGGGCTTAATCTTGAGCAGATGGGCGCCCAGGAACGCGACGTTGGACAAGCGACCGCCCGCCTTAAGGAAGGCAAGGTCCGTAGGAACAAAGCCCAGCAGCACGCGGTCCATGACGGAGTTCGTAAATGCAAAGATTTCGTCAACGGTGGCATCGGGATGAGCCTCAATATACTTGGCGGTCTCGACGACAACGAGCGACTGGCCTACCGAGACAAAGCGCGTGTCCATGGAGTAGACGTAATCGCGACCCTTGGCGGCGATCTTCGATGATTGATGCGAGCAGGTCGTGGCCTCGGAATATGCAAGATGCAGAATGGTCGCGTCGGGTTGCTCGGCATGGATGCGGTCGTACACATGCGCAAAATCTGCCGGCGCACAGCCGCTGGTCTTGGGCATCACGCCAAACTCGTTGCAGCGCGAATAAATCTCGAGCGGATCGATCGAGCCGTCCTCGACGGTCTCGTCACCAATCGTGACATGCATAGGCACGCGCACGATGCCGTAGCGCTCGCAGAACTCTGGCGTCACATCCGAACCAGATTCAACCACGATTATGTACTTGCCCATTATTATCACGACCCATCTCGACGTTGGCTTTTTAATAGGCTCTGTTAGACCAGGATTGACATACATGTGTCCCCACGGTGCCATATCGTTG
>CABQXN010000002.1:0-134380 GCA_902468085.1 uncultured Collinsella sp. | reverse complement strand
CAAGTATAAGGTTGGTGGCTATGTGAAACTTGCAAAACTGTGGGAACGCTCTAAGCGATCATGCCTTGGATGATGGGCTTGCCAAAGCTCACGACATCATCGTTGTAGATGGCGGTTCGGGCTGCGAGGAGGCAGTCGGTAAAGTCCATATGGGTCTTGCCAAAGAGTTTGACGGCAAGGGCGACAACGGTGGGTTCGTCGACCATGACGTCATCGAGCAGCCTTTTCATGGCCGCGGCAATCTCAACGCGGGGAACCTTATAGACGTCGCGCAGCGTGACCACGACGCGCGTGATGATTTCGGGGTAGACACGAGTGGTGCGCGTGGCGATGACCTTCGCGGCGCGCGGTGACAGAACTTCGTCGTCGTCAAGCAGGTAGCGTAGGATGACGGTCTCGTCGATGATGGTGCTACTCATGGATATCTACTTCCTCGGGACCCAAAATCGAATCGTCGCTTTCTGTGGCAAGGTACTCAATCCAGGCATTGCGCTCCTCGGAGCGGCGATTGGGGTCCCCATAGGCTTTGAGCGATCCATAGGCGGCGGTGCCGTCCTTTGAGCGCACAGCGACCGGCTGAAAGGGGAGCTTGCGCATCAAAATGCTCTACGCGACAAAAAGGCGGACGGCCTCGGCGAGCGATGTGCCCATGGCGTCGTAGAGATGCTCGGCATGCTGCTTGTCTTCCTCGCGAATGCGCACCTGCAGGATGGCTCGTTTTTGAGTCGATGACATCACTGGCCTCCCTTAATGAGCGTGCAATTTGAATAGTCAAATACAGCATCGGCTAATAATAGCCAATCTTACAACCATTACTTTATTGCACTCAAGTTAATGAGCGCGAAATATATATCAAACGTATTACATCCTTTATAAACGAGCGTGAAATCTCCCCTGGATTTACGCATGTAATACACTCACCTTTATAGCTATCCGAGAATAGTTCCAACCTGCCAAAACCCCTGCAATACACCCGTATTGCAGGGCCTATGCTCAAGTTTGCCCCCTGCAACTGCGTATATTTAACCTATATATCGTTGGAGGAATTCTATCGAAGTGCCTGTTTCGCCGCATGCGCTCGATACGCCGATGCCGGACCACGGGCGGTCCGGGGCAACGTCGGCAGGGTCTCTCCGGCATGGGATTCAGGAGGGAGTGAACAACATGGGCAATAAACGAGTCGTGGCTGATTCTTCACGCTGCATTGGGTGCCAAACCTGTATGGCGGCGTGCATCGAGGCACACGATATTCCCGGCAACATCGCCGCACCTCGCTTGCGCGTAACGCGCACCTACGAGATCTCCGCGCCGGTGGCATGTCACCATTGCGAGGACGCTCCGTGCGCGAAGGCCTGTCCTACGGGCGCCTTGTTCTTTGATCCAAAGAACCATCGTATCGGCGTCAACGAGGACAACTGCATCGGCTGCAAGAGCTGCGTTATGGCATGCCCCTTTGGCGCCGTGAGCGTGGCGACCACGCAGGTCCCCGTCTTGATGGGTGACGTTCGCGTGGGTTCGCAGACTAAGAGCTTCGTGCTCAAGTGCGACCTGTGCGTGGACCGTCCCGGCGGTCCGGCGTGTGCCGAGGCGTGTCCGACCAAGGGCCTCACCCTGGTGGACGAGGAGCGTCTGGCAGAACTGACTGCCGAGCGTGCCCGCGCCACCATCGAAAACGAGGCGTAAGCGTCGGGCGATAGGCCCAATGATTGTCAAATAAGTACCGAGTATTCGGTAGCAGAGAAAGGAAGGAGGGTGTCATGGAGAAGCATAAAGTGATTTGCCCGTACTGCGGCGCCGGTTGCCAGTTTAACCTCTTGGTCCAAAACGGCCAGGTCGTGGGTACCGAACCGCTCAACGGCATCACCAACCAGAGCGAGCTGTGCCTTAAGGGCATGAGCGGCTACGACTTCATCAACGACACCAAGATCTTGACTCCTCGCGTACTGCACCCGATGATCCGCCGCACTAAGGGCGCGGATCTTGAGCGCGTAAGCTGGGACGAGGCACTGGATTTCACCGCATCTAAGATGCAGGCCATAATTGACGAATATGGTCCTAACGCTGTCATGACCACCGGCTCTTCGCGAGGCGGCGGCAATGAGGCGAACTACGTCATGCAGAAGTTTACGCGTGCGTGCATCGGCACCCACAGCGTGGACAACTGCGCCCGTACTTGACACGGCCCTACTGTCCTCGGTCTGATGGACACGGTTGGTTCAGGTTGCATGTCATGCTCCATCCCCGGTATGGAGGATGCGGGCTGCATTTTCCTCTTCGGCTATAACCCTGCCGATTCGCACCCCATCGTCGCAAGGCGTATCGTGCGAGCCAAAGAAAAGGGTTGCAAGATCATCGTCGCCGACCCGCGCCATATCGAAACCGCGCGTATCGCCGATCTCTACCTTCCGATCAAGAACGGTTGCAACGTTGCGTTCCTCAACGCCTTTGCCAACTGCTTGGTCAACGATGGCCTCTACGACAAGGAATTCGTCGCCGAGCACACGAACGGCTTTGACGAATGGTGGGAGACCATCAAGAACTACACTCCCGAATCCGTACAGGACATCACGGGTGTCGAGCCCGCGTTGATCCACCAAGCTGCCGAGATGTACGCCACGGCGAAGCCTTCTGCCATCATTGGCTGGGGCATGGGCGTATGCCAGCAGAAGCAGAACCTGAAGACGGTGCACACCATCGCCTCCATCGCCTGCGTTGCCGGCCAGATCGGCAAACCCAATTCCGGCCTCGCGCCCGTGCGCGGTCAGAATAACGTCCAGGGCTCCTGCGATATGGGCATGCTGCCCAACCTGTACCCTGGCTACCAGAAAGTCACCGACCCCGCCGCTCGCGCCAAGTTTGCCAAGGCTTGGGGCGTGCCCGAGGAAAAGCTCCCCTTGGAGGAGGGCTACAAGCTCACCGACCTGGGTCACCTGGTCGACGAGGGCAAGGTGCACTGCTTCTACAACTACGGCGAGGACCCGGTGCAGACCGAGCCCGATTCGGCCGGTATGCGCAAGACGCTCTCCGAGCTGGATCTGTTCATCTGCCAGGACATCTTTATGACGCAGACGACCATGCTCGCCGACGTCATCCTGCCTGCCACCTCTTGGGGCGAGCACGAGGGTGTCTTTACCGCATCCGACCGTAGCTTCCAGCACTTTGACGCGGCCGTTCCGCCCAAGGGCGAGTGCCGTCACGACTGGGAGATCTTCGCGGACCTGTCTACGCGTATGGGTTACCCCATGCACTACGACAACACCGAGCAGATCTGGAACGAGTGCATCAGCCTGTGCCCCAACTTTGTGGGCGCAACCTACGAGAAGATGGCTCCCGAGGGCGGTTACGCCCAGTGGCCGGTCAAGAGCACCGATGTGAACGACCACGGTACGCCCGACATGTTCGCTGGTGGCAAGTTCACCACCAAGGACGGCCGCGCCAACCTGATGGCGCACGACTGGGAGGCGCCCTCCGAGCTTCCCGACGATGAGTACCCGCTCATTCTGTGCACCGTTCGCGAGGTCGGTCACTACAGCTGCCGCTCGATGACTGGCAACTGCAAGACGCTGGCGCTGCTCGCCGACGAGCCCGGCTTTGTCCGCATGAATCCCGCGGACGCCGAGGCACGCGGCATCAAGAACGGCGACATCGTCTCGATTCACAGCCGCCGTGGCCAGGTATACAGCCGCGCCGACGTGAGCGACCGCATCAACAAGGGCACGGTCTATATGACCTACCAGTGGTGGATCGGCAAGTGCAACGAGCTGACCATTCACAAGGTCGACCCGGTCTCGCATACGCCCGAGGACAAGTTCTCCGCCTGCCAGGTCGACGCTATCGCCGACCAGGTCTGGGCTGAGGGCGAGGTGGAGCGTCAGTACACCGAGCTCAAGCAGGCTCTGGTGGACGCCGCCGCTCCCCAGGACGTTGAGCCCGGCGCCGCCAAGTTCGATGACGAGACGCACGTGAACCAAATCGTGTAGTCCCGTTCTCGTTGGCTTTTTGGGCCGGGCGTCCCGTACGTTCGGGAGCCCGGCCCGTTATTTTGAAAGGAAGTGGGGATGAACCGCTTCATCGACATCAACCCGGAGAGGTGCATCGGCTGCGGAACATGCCAGTCCGCCTGTGCCGACGCCCACCGGATGCAGGGTCTTCAGGATACACCGCGCTTGGCGCTCGTGAAGACCGGCGGTATTTCGGCCGCCCTTGCCTGCCACCATTGCGAGGGTGCCCCCTGCGCCGAGGTTTGCCCGGTGAATGCCATCGAGCACGATGGCGATCGCATCCACGTCAAGGAGCAGGAGTGCATCGGGTGCAGGCTGTGCGCCATCGCGTGCCCCTTCGGAGCCATCCATCCCGATGGCACGTCTATCGCCGGTGTCGCAGGCATGTGCGACCCGACGCCTTCGTATCCTAAGTCCCTGAGCAGCCTGCTTACGTGGGCTCCTGGTCAGTACACCTGCGCTGTCAAGTGCGACCTGTGCGCATTCGATCCGGACGGCCCGCATTGTGTGGCGGCGTGCCCTACCAAGGCGCTGACCGTCATGGGTGGCGCGGCCGATCGCGAGCTCGACGAGGCCAAGCGCCTGCGCTCGATCGAAAACGGTCCGGTCGTCGACGTTACCGCTGTGGCCCAGGGCCTGTCCGAGAAAGCAGAAGGGAGCGTAAACAATGGATAGCATGACGCTGTTTATCGCATCGCTTGCCGTCTCGTGCATCGGTGCGCTCGCCTCGGTTCTGCTGATCAAGGCCGATAACGCCGCCAAGACCGCCGGCTGCCTAATCGGCGCCGTCGCCGCGGTGCTTTCGTTTGTGGCCGGTATCCAGGCCGTGCTGGGCGATGTTACGTCGGTCGACACCATCGTGTTCTTCCCGTTTGCCCATTTCCAGCTGCTGCTCAACCAGCTGTCCGGCCTGTTCGTGGCGCTCATCTCGGTGCTCGCGTTTGCCGGCTCGATCTACGGTCTCAACTACTTTGATGAGTACCCGGGCAAAAAGGGCCGCGCCGGCTTCTTCTTTAACACCTTTGTGGCGTCCATGATGCTCGTCATCACCGCCGACAACGTGTTTTGGTTCCTGGTCGCCTTTGAGCTCATGTCGCTGACCTCGTACTTCCTGGTCGTGATCGAGGAGAACGAGAACTCCATCCATGGCGGTTGGCTCTACTTTGTGATCGCGCACGTGGGCTTTGTGCTCATCATGGCGAGCTTCCTCACCATGACCAACTTCGCCGGTGGCTCGTTTGCCTTTGCGGATTTCCGCGCTACGCAGTTTAGCCCCGCGGTCGCATCCGTGTGCTTTGTGCTCGCCTTCTTTGGCTTTGGCGCCAAGGCCGGTATCATCCCGCTGCACGGCTGGCTGCCCAAGGCGCATCCCGAGGCGCCGTCCAACGTGTCGGCCCTCATGTCCGGCGGCATGATCAAGATCGGTATCTTCGGCATCCTCAAGGTGGGCCTCGACCTGCTCTCCGCCTCGGGCGTTCAGGTCTGGTGGGGCCTTATGGTCATGGTCTTCGGTGCGATCTCGTCGGTCCTCGGCGTGGCCTTCGCCCTGCAGGAGCATGACATCAAGCGCCTGCTGGCCTATCACTCCGTCGAGAACATCGGCATCATTCTGCTCGGCGTCGGCGCCTCCATGGCCGCTATGGCGCTCAACTCGGTCGGCATCGCCGTCCTGGCTCTGATGGCCGCCCTCTACCACACGTTTAACCACGCGATGTTTAAGGGCGAGCTGTTCTTGGGCGCCGGTGCGCTGCTGTACTCCACGGGTACGCGCAATATGGAGAAGATGGGCGGCCTGTTCCGTCGTATGCCGGCTACGGCCATCTGCTTCCTTATTGGCGCGCTTGCCATCTCGGCCATCCCGCCCTTCAACGGCTTTGTGTCCGAGTGGTTTACCTACCAGTCGCTCTTTAACGCTGCCATGCAGGGCGACAAGGCCGTCATGATCGTGGCCGTGTTCGCTGCCGTCGCGCTTGCCATTACCGGCGCGCTGGCTGTCACATGCTTCGTCAAGGCCTATGGCGTCTCCTTTGCCTCCGCGCCCCGCTCCGAGGCCGCGGCCAATGCCAAGGAGGTTCCCGCCCCCATGGTGTTTGCGCAGGGCCTGCTCGCGGCCATCTGCGTCGTGCTGGGCATTGGCGCTCCCGTGATCGCGCCCGTGCTGGTCGATGTCGCTGCGTCCGTGCTGCATCCGTACGGTGGCGTGTTTGCCGCCGAGGGCATGGAGCTCATGAACCAGTACTCCGGCGCTGCCACCTCCACGCCCGCGATCGCTATTGCGCTCGTGGTGCTCGTCGGCCTTGCCTGCGGTTATCGCAAGCTCAAGACCGTCGGCAAGGTGCAGAAGTCCCAGCCGTGGGCATGCGGCTATGCTCCCAACGAGCATATGCCCGTCGTGGCCACGACCTTTGCCTCCGAGGTGTCCTGGTTTATGCAGCCGCTCTACACGCTGCGCGACCGCTGCACGGCCGTCTGCTGGTCCATCGCGCACTTCTTCCAGAAGCTCACCGGTGTGGCCGAGGCTGTGGAGCCCGTACCCGACAAGGTTCTCGTCGATGCCCCGCATAAGGGTGTCGAGAAGCTCGCCGACCTCGCGACTAAGCTCGAGGGCGGCAACTACAGCATCTATATCTGCTACATCGTCGCGGCACTCGTGGTGTTCCTCGTGCTCGCCGTGCAAATGGGTTAAGGAGGGGAGAGCATGAACAACATCGTACTTGCCGTTCTGCAGGGCGTGGTCGTTATGGCCGTCGCGCCGTTCTTCTCCGGTCTCGGCCGCGTGATCCGCGCCAAGATGCACAACCGTCGCGGCCCCAGCATCATGCAGGACTACCGCGACCTGGCCAAGCTCTTTGCGCGCCCCGAGTCCCAGAGCGAGGATGCGAGCTTTGCGCTGCGCATCATGCCGCCGCTGTTCTTCGCCGTCGCCTTTATGCTCGCGATGGGTCTTCCGCTCTTTACGGCACAAAGCCCCATCCCGGTCTTTGGTGACGCCATCACCATCATGTATAGCCTGGCGCTCGCCCGCTTCTTCTTCGCCCTCTGCGGTGTGGATTCGTCCAACGCCTACGCCGGTATCGGCGGCGTCCGCGAGCTGCTCATGAGCGTGCTCATCGAGCCGTCCATGCTGCTGGCGCTGTTTGCCGCCGCCCTGGTGTGCGGCTCCACCGACATCGCCACCATGGGCCAGCACATCATGACGGGCGCCATCGACGCGCCGGTCGCTGTGATCCTCGCCGGCATCGCCTTTGCGATTGCCTGCTACATGGAACTCGGCAAGCTGCCGTTTGATCAGGCCGAGGCCGAGCAGGAGCTCCAGGAAGGTCCGCTCGCTGAGCTTTCCGGCCCGTCGCTTGCGATGGCCAAGCTCGCCATGTCCATGAAGCAGGTCCTGGTCGTCGCCTGGTTCTGCGCGATCTTCGTCCCCTGGGGCGAGCCCGCGGCCGTGGGTATCGCGGCCGTTCTGGGCGCGGTCATCTTCCTTGTTAAGTGCCTGATCGACTTTGTCGTATGCGGCGTGATCGAGAACTCCTGCTCGCGCTCGCGTTTTAAGGTGCTTGGCAATCAGACCTGGGCCGTCGTGGGCATCGCCGTTCTGGCGTTTGTCTTCGTGGTCGTCGGCGTGTAGGAGAAGGGAGAAACAATGTCATTTGCAGTCAGTCTGTCCCTTCTCGGCTTGGTCGCTATCGCGGCCCCGATGGTGGCCTCGGTGCTCGTCGCCCTGTTCCCCCGTCCGTACGCCAAGTGGTTCAGCGTTTTGGGTGCCGCCGTCTCGACGGTCTGCACCATCGCCCTCGCCGCGAATTTCGCTGGCGCCGGCATGCCCGACACGCAGGTCCCCCTGATCTCGTTTGGGCAGACCCTCGTCATGGGATTCACCTTCGATCGCATGAGCACGCTGCTCGCGCCCGCCTTTGTGGGTATCGGCCTGCTTGTCGTGATCTATTCGATTCCCTATATGAGCGAGAATAACCGTGAGCATCCCGACGCACCGCGTCGTCGCTTCTACGCGTACCTCGCGACCTTCATCGGCGCCATGGCCGGTCTTGTGTACAGCTCGACCCTTTTGGGCCAGCTCGTGTTCTTTGAGATCACGGGTGCGTGCTCTTGGGGCCTCATTAGCTACTACATGACGCCTACGGCCAAGAAGGCCGGCATGAAGGCTCTGATCATTACGCATATCGGTGCGCTTGGCCTGTATCTGGGCGCCGCCATCGTGTTTGCCCATACCGGTACCTTCGCCATTACCGCGATTGCCGGCCTCGACGCCAAGCTCAAGGCTATCGTTCTTTTGCTCGTGCTGTTTGCGGCCTGGGCCAAGTCCGCACAGGTTCCCATGTACATGTGGCTGCCTTCGGCCATGGAGGCGCCGACGCCTGTTTCGGCCTACCTGCATGGCGCCTCGATGGTTAAGGTCGGCGTGTGCGTGTTCGCGCGTGCACTCGTCTCTGCCGGCGAGATCCCCGAGATCGTGGGTTGGGTCGCCATTATCGACGCCATGGTCACCATGCTCTTTGGCTTCCTTATGTACCTGCCGCAAAAGGACATGAAGCGTCTGCTGGCCTTTTCCACGATCGCCCAGCTCTCCTATGTGTTCTTTGGTCTGGGCCTTTCGGTCTTTGGCAGCCAGCTGGCCTTCGATGGCGCCGTCTGCCACATCTTTAACCACGCTTTCGCCAAGACGCTGTTCTTCCTGATCGCCGGTTCGTTCTCCTTTACGCTCGGCACGCGTATGCTGCCCAAGCTTCGCGGCATCGTAAAGAAGTACCCGATCTCGGGCGTGGGCTTCGGTGTCGCCGCGCTCGCTATTGCCGGCGTGCCGCCCATGAACACGTTCTTCTCGAAGTTCCAGATTATCGCCGGCGGCTTCTCTGTGGGTGCCGGCAACGTCGCGATCCTGGTGCTCGTGTGCATCATGGTCGCCGAGACCGTCGCCACCTTCGCCTGGTTCCTCAAGTGGATGGGCTATTGCCTGCCCGGCGAGCCGAGCGACGAGGTCGCTGCGGGAGCCCCGCTTCCCCGCGCGATGGCGTTCGTGTTCATCGTGCTCATCATCATGGTCATCGTCAGCGGCCCGCTTTCGGCCAGCTGGATCGGTTAGGAGGTAGAACGACATGGGTTATTCGATCGTCAACATCCTTGGCGGCCTTCTGATCGTCACGTCCACCATGGTGGTCGTCTCCAAGAACATCAAGCACGCCATTCGCTGGTATGCGGTGCAGTCGCTGGTGCTCGTGGGACTGCTCGCTACGCTCGGTGCTACTACCGGTGCGCAGGAGCTGCTTATGTGGGCCGGATCTGCCTTTATCACTAAGGTCGTCCTGGTCCCTTACATCCTCAACCGCGCATACAAGAAGATGGGCGAGCCGAGCGACGCATCGCTCAAGGCCGGCCTTAAGCCCGCGTGGGCCATCTGCATCATCGCCGTCGAGGTCGCGATCTGCTTTGCCGTTGTGACGCAGATCAGCCTGCCCACGGCCGAGGTCGCAACGCCTGCGCTCGCTATTAGCTTCGCTCACTTCTTCGTGGGCCTCACCTGCATCATCTCGCAGCGCAACATCATGAAGCAGATCTTTGGATACTGCCTTATGGAAAACGGCAGCCACGTGACGCTCGCGCTTTTGGCCCCCACCGCTCCCGAGATCATCGAGATCGGTATCGCCACCGACGCCATCTTTGCCGTCATCATCATGTCCATCGTCGTGCGTCGCATTTGGGACGACTCCCACTCGCTCGATGCGCGCGACCTGTCCGAGCTGAGGGGGTAGTCCATGGAAACGTTGATTCTCGCCCTGCTCGCGACTCCTTTGGTGTTCTCGCTGGTCATGGCGTTTTTGCCCAAGAACACGTCCTATAACGTGTTTGCCGGTCTCAACCTGGTCTCCGTCGCAGCCGTCCTGGTGCTGTCGATTATGACGGCCGGCGACGTCCTTATGAGCGGCGAAACCGCGAGCGCTCTTGGCCTGTGGTTCCACCTCGATTCGCTGGGCGCCATCTTTGTGCTGCTCATCGGCTTTATCGGTTTTCTTACGGGGCTGTTCTCGCTGCCCTATGTAAAGGCCGATATCGAGGAGGGCTCCATGCCCGCCGAGCGCGCCAAGCAGTATTTTGCGCTGTTTAGCCTGTTTGTGTTCACCATGCTGCTCGCGTGCCTGTCCAACAACATGATCCTCACGTGGGCCGCCGTGGAGGCAACCACGCTTTCCACTGTGTTCCTGGTGGGTATCTACAAGAACAAGACGGCCCTCGAGGCTTCTTGGAAGTATGCGATGGTCTGTACCGCCGGCGTGGCATTTGGCCTGTTCGGTACGCTGCTGATCTACGCCAACGCCGCCGACGTGATTCCCAACGCCCACGAGGCCGCATTCCTGTCGTGCGTGCTGCCGTATGCCGACCAGTTCGACCCGACGCTCATGCGCCTCGCCTTTGCGTTTATCGTGATCGGCTTTGGCACCAAGGCTGGCCTGTTCCCCATGCACACTTGGCTGCCCGATGCCCACTCTCAGGCTCCGAGTCCTGTCTCGGCCCTGCTCTCGGGTGTTCTGCTTAAGTGTGCCATGCTTGTGATCATGCGCTTCTACGGCTTTACCATCCAGGCCGTGGGTGCCGAGTATCCGCAACTTCTGCTGTTGATCGTCGGCACGCTGTCCATTTTGGTGGCGGCACTCTCGATGTTTCGCCAGGACGACCTCAAGCGCCGCTTTGCGTACTCGTCTGTGGAGAACGTGGGCGTTATCGCCCTGTGCCTGGGTATCGGTGGCCCGCTGGGTATCGCCGCGGCCCTGCTGCACTGCGTGTTCCACGGCTTTACCAAGACGCTTGCCTTCTGCGTGTCCGGCAACATCCAGCACGCCTTTGGCACGCGTAGCCTGGCCAAGATCCAGGGCGTCGTCGAGGTTGCGCCCGCAACCGCCGCGCTCGCCATCCTGGCGCTGCTCGGCCTTGCCGCCTTCCCGCCCTTTGGCATGTTCATCTCTGAGTTCCTGACTTTTGTCGCCGGTGTTACCGCCGGTCCCATGTGGCTGGTCGTCGTGGTCGCCCTCGGTCTTACCGTGGCCATCTCCGCGCTCACCCGTATCGCACTCAAGTCGGTATTCGGCCATGCGCCCCAGGGCATGGGCAAGCATGAGGCCCCGGCGCTCATGCTTATCCCCGAAATCATCCTGGCTGTCATGATCTTGTGGTTTGGCATTGCCACCCCGCTGCCCCTCGTGCACGGTGTGGAGACCGCTACCGGCATCGTGCTCGAGCAGAGCACCGAGGAACTTCACGCGACGCCGATGTACCGCGCTGTGTTCGGTACCGAGACCGCTCAGAGCGAGGTGGAGTAACGAATGATTGAAACTGAGAACAAGGTGTATGCCCGTCGCTGCGAGAGCCATGTCGAGGCCCTGCGCCGCTCCGTTCCGGGCTGCATCGAGAAGGTCGAGTGGCAGTGCGAGGACCAGCTGACGATCACCGTCAAGCAGGACAAGCTGCCCGAGGCCGTCCACTACCTGTACTACGAACGCTACGGCTGGATCCCCGTGATCATCGGCAACGACGAGCGCAGCCTGTGCGGCCGTTATGCCGTGTACTACGTCATCTCCATGGAGGGGGAGGACCCCGGCTGGGTGACCGTGCGTGCCGAGGTCGATCCCGCCAAGATGACGTTCCCGTCCGTGACGCCGTTCGTTCCCGCCTGCGTGTGGGGCGAGCGCGAGCTGCGCGATATGTTCGGCCTGATCCCCGAGGGTCTGCCCGATCGTCGTCGCCTGGTGCTGCCCGACGATTGGCCCAGCGGCCTGTACCCGCTGCGCAAGGACTCCATGGACTACCGCTTCCGTCCCGCTCCCGCGAGCGACATGGAAAACTACGAGTTCTTGGCCGATACCAAGGGCAAGGAGACGACGCTCGTTCCCATGGGCCCGTTGCACATTACCTCCGACGAGCCTGGCCACTTCCGCCTGTTCGTTGAGGGCGAGACGATCGTCGACGCCGACTACCGTCTGTTCTACGTGCACCGCGGCATGGAGAAGGTTGCCGAGACGCGCCTGAACTATGACGCCGTGACGTTCCTCGCCGACCGCATCTGCGGCATCTGCGGCTGCGCCCACTCGGTGGCCTACGCCGAGGCCGTCGAGCGCGCTCAGGGCATCCATGTCCCGCCGCGCGCCCAGTACATCCGCGCCATCATGCTCGAGGTTGAGCGCCTGCACTCGCATCTGCTCAACATTGGCCTGGCGTCGCACTACACGGGCTTCGACTCCGGCTTCCAGCAGTTCTTCCGCGTCCGCGAGAAGTCCATGGACCTGGCCGAGAAGCTCTCCGGTCACCGCAAGACCTACGGCCTCAACGTGATTGGCGGCGTGCGTCGCGACATTTTGGCTGAGCAGAAGCTCTCCACGCTCACGACCATCCACCAGCTGCGCTCCGAGGTTCAGGAGCTCGTCGACGTGCTGCTCTCCACGCCCAACTTTATTGAGCGTACGAGCGGTATCGGCATCTTGGACCGCAAGATTGCACGCGACTTCTCGCCGGTCGGCCCGCTCATGCGTGGCTCGGGCTATGCCCGCGACGTGCGCTTTGACCATCCCTTCGACGGCTACGCCGATCCGGACGTCCAAAAGATGCACGCCGCCACGGCCGACACCTGCGACGCCTTCGGCCGTACCGCCGTCCGCATCCAGGAGGTCTACGATTCGATCGACATGATCGAGACCATGCTCGAGAACTGCCCGTCGGGCCCCATCCTCACCACGGATTGGGAGTACACCCCGCACAAGTACGCCATCGGCGCCACCGAGGCGCCGCGCGGCGAGGACGTGCACTGGGCCATGCTCGGCAATAACCAGAAGTGCTACCGCTGGCGCGCCAAGGCCGCCACGTACAGCAACTGGCCGGTCCTGCGCTACATGTTCCGCGGCAACACCGTGGGCGACGCGGCGCTGATCGTCGGCTCGCTCGACCCGTGCTACTCCTGCACCGATCGCGTGACGGTGACCGATGTCGCCGCCAAGCGCGACCACGTGCTCGACAAGGAGCAGTTCGAGAACGTCTGGCGCGACAAGTCGCCGCTTGCGGGCGAGGGCACCTTGGCCGCTCCGCTCGATGAGGAGGCGCTCTAATATGCTGAAGCTTTGGAAGGTCAACGCCAAGGCCGGCGACGCGACGGTCAAGTACCCGTTTGCGCCGTTCCCCACCAACAAGGACATGCGCGGCAAGCCCGAGCACAACGCCGAGCTCTGCATCGCCTGCGGTGCCTGCGGCGTGGCGTGCCCGGCCGATGCCATTCGCATGGACACCGACCTTGCGGCCGATACCATTACCTGGTCGATCGACTATGGCCGCTGCATCTTTTGCGGCCGCTGTGAGGAAGCCTGCCCCATGGAGGCCATCAAGCTCACCGAGGAGTTTGAGCTGGCCGTCATGAGCAAGGACGACCTCACCAGCAAGAGCGTCTACACGCTCGAGCACTGTTCGCGCTGCGGCAAGCCGTTTGCCCCGCACAAGGAGATCGACTACGCCAAGCGCCTGCTGCAAAAGGCCGGCGGCATGGAGGCCGAGCAGGCTGCCCGTACCGTCGGTATGTGCCAGGAGTGCAAGCGCGAGCTCGACGCCCTGCGCGCCGCCTCGGCCGTAAAGACCGGCAACGCTGCCGGCATGGCTGCCAACGAGACGCTTGCGTCCGGTGAGCCCCAGGGCCCCGGCATGGAGTATCTGGGCGGCCACGGCGTGAACCCGGAGTATATCGACCGCGAGCTCAACCCCGATGCGCCCGAGATCCCCGCCGGTCCTGCACCGGTCGAGGGCATCATCATGGATTTTGATACGAAGGAGGAGTAACCATGGCCGAACCCACGCTTTTGCCCGAGCGGCTTCAGTACCGCCCGACCAAGATCGAGCTCGACGAGAGCATCGAGAAGGCCAAGGCGACCCTTCTTAAGAAGATCAAGCGCTCGGTGTACGTCTACCGTGTCGACTGCGGCGGCTGCAACGGCTGCGAGATCGAGATCTTCGGTTCCATCACGCCCGTCTTTGACGTCGAGCGCTTTGGCATCAAGGTCGTGCCCTCGCCCCGTCACGCCGATGTGCTGCTGTACACCGGCGCCGTGACGCGTGCCATGCGCATGCCGGCCCTGCGCGCGTTTGAGGCCGCACCCGATCCCAAGATCGTGGTGTCCTATGGCGCGTGCGGCTGCACCGGCGGCATCTTCTACGACAACTACTGCGTCTGGGGCGGCACGGATAAGATTCTGCCGGTCGATGTCTACATCCCCGGCTGCCCGCCCAGCCCCGCGCAGACCGTCTACGGCTTTGCCATGGCACTTGGCCTGCTGGACCAAAAGCTCCATGCCGAGACCACGGTGGAGGCTGCCGGCGAGCAGGCCGATATTCTGCACCCCGGCGTGCCGTACAAGCTGCGCGTTGCCATCGAGCGCGAGGCTCGCGCCATGAGCGGCTACCGTTACGGCCGCGACCTGGCCAACGAGTTTATGGACACGCTCGAGGGCGCGCCCAAGGGCGATATCCGCGGTGCCATGGCGTTGCTCATCGACAAGCAGGACGATCCGCGCCGCGTCGAGGTGTACTCGGCGCTGCAGGATCTGGTGCTGGCCGGAGGTCGCTAGATGGAGCTCACGGACCGCTCTGGTTACTTTGCGGGTCCCGGTATGCTCGGCGGCTCCTTTGGCGATGCCTCGCGCGCAAGCGACGAGGCCGCCGAGGGCGTCGCCGATCCCTGCCTGGGCCATGCGCCCGACCAGGTGGTCTTCTACGAGCTCACGCGTAAGTTTGTGGAGACCGAGGAAGACGTTCCCCAGGAGGCCTGCGACGTGCTGTACTACACGCTCGCCGTGGGCCACCACACCGGCGTGCTCGATTGCTTTGAGCCGCGCCTGTCGGTGCCGGTGAACGTGTTCTATACGCTTATCGACGCGCTGCCGGAGGGGGAGGCCAAGATCAAGTTTGAGGCCATCCGCTCCTTTGGCGAGTGCCAGCTCGACAAGGCGGCGGTGCCGTCGCTGCTCGAGGCCTGCGATGCGCTGCTCGACGAGCGCGGTTTTCGCGGGTCGGCCAAGGCCGGCATCTCGGTGTTCGACGACGACTTTGGCCTGCATGCCCAGCAGGTCGCGTTCTTAATGAAGTTCCGCGATTTGGTGGAGCGCGTGCGCGATGTTTCGGGCGTGTATCTGACGGGAAGGTTGCAGTAATGGATCGCGTTGTGGATGGACGTGTGAACGGCGCCCCGTTTGCGGGTATCGTGCTCACGGCGGGAAGCGTGCTGCGTGCCGACGATGCCGCTGGCCCCGTGCTCTCCAAAAAGATGGAGGACACGCCCATCGCCGGTTGGTACACCATCGACGGTGGTCAGACGCCCGAGGATGACATCATCGAGGTCAAGCGCGAACGTCCGCCGCGTTTGGTATTGGTCGATGCCGCCGACATGGCGCTGCCCGTCGGTGCCATCCGTTTGCTCGACAAGCGCGATGTGGCCCGCAAGTCGATGTTCACCACGCATTCGCTTCCCCTGTCGATTCTGATCGAAGAGATTGAGCAATCGTGTGATGATATCGTCTTCATAGGGATTCAGCCGGGCGACACGGAGTTCTACAACCCCATGTCCCCGGAAGTCTTTGACGCCGTCGACGCCGTGTACGACGCCGTGGCCGCCAACGACTTTTCCCACTTTGTCCGCTTGGGGCAGGAGCTATAGCAGCGCTTGCCTCTGCTGAATAGGAAAGAAGTGATTGACATGGCAGATTCCAAGGCAGAGTACCCCGCTCCCGATTGTCTGGCGCCCGCCGCGATCGAGGCCAAGACCGAGGTCGCCGGCGTGACCAAGGCTAACCTGCCGGTCGCTAAGGCCTTTCTGTTGGCAATGTTCGCCGGTGCGTTCATCGCCTTCGGCGGCCTGTTCTTTACGGTGTTTTTGAGCGATAGCACGCTGGGCTGGGGTGCCCAGCGCGTCGTGGGCGGCCTGTGCTTTTGCCTGGGCCTGGTGCTGGTGCTGGTGTGCGGCGCCGAGCTGTTTACCGGCAATTCGCTTATGGTCTGCGCGCTCAAGAGCAAAAAGATTACCCTGGCTCAGATGCTCAAGGCCTGGGTCGTCGTGTGGGTCGGCAATTTTGTCGGTGCCCTGTTCATCGTCTTTTTGGTGTACATGGCCGGCATCTATAAGCTCAACGGCGAGGCGGTCGCCAATTCCATGGTGAGCGTCGCCGCCGGCAAGGTGACGATCGACTGGGTGACGATCTTCTTCCGCGGCATCCTGTGCAATATCTTTGTGTGCCTGGCCGTGTGGATCGGTACCGCCGGCAAGACCGTGGTCGATAAGGTTGTGGGCATTTTGCTGCCCATCGCCGCCTTTGTGGCCTGCGGTTTTGAGCACTGCGTTGCCAACATGTACTTTTTGCCCATGGGTGCCGTGATGCATGCGTGCGGTTATGGTGCCAAGGTTGCCGGGGCCGATGCACTCAACGCCGCGGGCATTGCGTTTAACCTGTCCGCCGCTACGCTGGGCAACATCGTGGGCGGCGCGGTTCTGGTCGCGCTCGGCTACTGGTTTATCTACGCCAAGAAGTCCGAGGCGTAAGGTACCGTCTGTTTGACGTTGGGCCTCCCGCGGGGCGTTGCCGTGCGGGAGGCTTTTTAGGTCTGGGGCTCGTTGCCGGGCTTTTGGCCTGTTGTGTTTGGCTGATGAAAGGGGTAATCGAGATGGCATCTGCTGTGGAGCGTGACGGTCGCGCCTTGGTGACCACATGCGGGGGATGCTATGCCGATTGCGCCTTTGCGGCACACGTTGAGGACGGTCGCGTGGTGGCCGAGTTGCCGGTGCCGGGGCATCCGTGCGCGGCGCGTGCCCTGTGCGCCCGCGGACGGCATCGCCTGGCAATGCCGTTTGACGAGCGTGACCGGATTTTGCATCCCATGCGACGCCGCCAGGATGGCTCGGGGTTCGATGCGATTTCGTGGGACGAGGCGTTCGCGCAGATCGCAGCGCGCCTTGGGGAGATTGTCGACGGGCATGGTCCGCGCGCGTTGGGCATGACGCTCGGCGTGCCCTCGTTCGACCGCTACTGGGCGTATCGCTTTATGCATGCGCTTGGTTCGCCCAACGTGTACGGTGCCGATGGCGCCTGCGAGGTAAGCCGTCTCACCGGCTGGGAGCACAGCCTGGGCTATAGCCCCGCCTCCGACCTTGCGCATACCGATTGCATCATGTACCTGGGGCGTTCCATTGTCGATTCGTCGACGATGGGGGCCGTTGATACGCTCAACGATGCCCGTCGACGTGGGGCGAAGATTATCGTGGTCGACCCCCGGCGCAGCGGCTCGGCCGCGCTTGCCGACCGTTGGCTGCGCGTGCGCCCGGGCTGCGACTTGGCGCTGCTGTTGGGTATTGCCCGTGTGTTGATTGCCGAGGACCTGTACGACCACGAGTTCGTGACCCGCTATACCACGGGCTTTGACGAGTTGGCGCGGGCGTCCCGTGCTTGGTCGCCCGAGTGGGCCGAATCGATGTGCGACGTGCCGGCCGCAGAGATTGTCGCCACGGCGCGCGATCTCGCTGCCGCCGCGCCTGCCGCTGTGGTGGATGCGGGTTTTCATGGTGGCATCGGCATCGCGTATGCCAATAGCACCCAGACCGCACGCGCTATCTGCTTGGTCGATGTGCTGCTGGGCTGTATTGGACATGCGGGTGGCGCGCTCAATCCGCCCACACCGCTTTCACTGGGCGACCTCGATCCCACTCGTTTTGCGACGCCGCCGGTGCCGCGCGAGCCCAAGCTGGGGTCCGAGCGCTATCCACTGGTCGATCCGGTGCGCGGACTGTGCACGACCATCGGTCAGTCGATTCTTGCCGGCGATTTGCGTGGACTCATCGTCTATGCCAGTAACCCCGGTGCGGGCTATGGCAATGCGCAGGCTTGGTTGGGTATTTTGCAGCAGCTCGACTTGCTCGTGACGATTGATATTCGCTGGTCCGAGACGGCGCGTGCTTCGGACTTCGTGCTGCCCGACGTGACGTATCTGGAGGCCGACCGCGGTGTGGGCACGGTCGTTGGCGCCAACGATGCGCACGTGTTCTACCGCAATGCCGTGCTGCCCGTGCAGCATGACGACACGAGACCGGGGCGGGAGATCTTTGCCGGTCTGGCGCAGGCGTGTGGCGTGGGCGAGTACTTCCAGTTTACGTCTGACGATCTGGCGGCCGCCCAGGTGGCGCCTTTTGGGATCAATCTGGACGAGCTCATGGAGCGCGGCTGGGCCGATACGGGCATGGCGCTGCCGACGCGCACGGGTGAGCCGGTGATTCCGCTTGCCGGCGGCAAGATTGCGCTGGCAAGCGACATATGGGAGCGAGCCAGCATGGGTCGTGTGCCCAACTGGATCGCTCCCATGGTGGAGCCCGGCCCGGGGATGTTTCGCCTCATTAGCGGCAACCGTCCCTTTGAGTCGCATACTTCGCGCAGGCTCGCGGCTCAAGGTGCCGCCGAGGCTGGATCGGACCTGGATGCCGTGCAGATGAATGCCGATGTCGCCGCTCGCATGGGTATCGCCAATGGCGAGGTCGTCGAACTTGTGAGCGACATGGGCCGCGATCGCGTGCGCGTAGAGACGACGCCCTATCTGCATCCGGCGTGCATCTTTACGTCGGCCGCCCCGGGTGGGCGTTCGTTTGGCTCCGATGCCGGTGGCGCTCAAGCCTTGGGCGTGGGCCCGCTCGACCATACGCCGTTGCGCTGGGATCCGTTGACGGGCGCCGCACTCACCCAGGAAAACGCCGTTCGCGTGGAAAAGATTGCGGCGCGCGAGGATAATAACGAGTAATTGATTCAGCTGATGTATTCGACTGATCTACGTTTCTTTTGAAAGGCCGCACATGAGCGATAGCCAGAACATGTCCGATGAGGTACGCGCCCGCCTGCGCGCCATTCCTTCCGTCAACGAGCTGCTTGCCGAGTGGCCGGTGGTGAAGGCGGCGGGGGAGACCTGCGACGCGGTGGTCCATGCTGCCGTGGCGGCCGAGCTCGATGAGGAGCGCGCCGCGATTCGTGCCGGTGCCGCTCCGCGCTCTAAGCGCGAGCTGGCCTCGGCCATCGAGTGGCGTGCGCATCGCTCCGCGCTGCCGAGCCTGCGTCCCGCCGTCAACGCTACGGGTGTGGTTATCCATACCAACTTGGGTCGCGCCCCGCTCGCGGAATCAGCTGCCAAAGCCGTGGCCGAGGTCGCGCGCGGGTATAGCACGCTCGAGTACAGCGTCGACACCTGTTCGCGCGGGTCGCGCAAGGAGCACGCCGCGCAGCTGATCCGCTCACTCACCGGTGCCGAGGACGCGCTCGTGGTCAACAACAATGCCGCCGCGGTGCTGCTGGTGCTTGCCACCCATGCCGCGGGTAAAGAGGTCATCGTCAGCCGCGGCGAGCTTGTCGAGATTGGCGGCAGCTTCCGCATCCCCGATGTCATGGCGGCTTCGGGCGCCAAACTCGTTGAGGTCGGGGCCACCAACCGCACGCATTTGGGCGACTACGAACGCGCCATCACGCCCAACACGGCGATGATCCTCAAGGTCCATCCTTCCAACTATCGCATCGAGGGCTTTCACGAGGAGGTAGGCTCTCGGGAGCTTGCTGCTCTGGCCCATAAGCATGGCCTGCTGTTCTACGAGGACCAGGGGTCGGGCGCGCTGTTGCCCGACGACATCTTGGTGCGCGGCGGCGAAGAAACCACGCCGGCTTCGGTTTCGGCAGGGCTCGATTTGGTGTCGTGCTCGGGCGATAAACTTCTCGGTGCAGCACAGGCGGGCATTATCATGGGCCGTCGTGACCTGGTTCAGGCCTGTGGGTCACATCCGCTTATGCGCGCCCTGCGCCCGGGCAAACTGGCCCTGTCGGCGCTTGAGGCCACGCTGCGTATCTACATGGATGGCGCCGATGTTGCCCATCGCGATATTCCGGTGCTCAGCATGCTTACGCTTCCGCAGGCCCATTTGGAGCGACGTGCCCGCAAGCTGCGCGATCGTATGGTCGCCGGGCTCGACAAGGCCGGTCGCCTGTGCGCCGTTCAGGTGGAGATCGTCGAGGAGTCGTCGACTCCCGGCGGCGGTTCGCTGCCTACCGTCGAGCTGCCCACGATGTGCGTGGCCGTCTGCCCGGCCGACGGGCGCCTGACGGTCGACGCGCTCAAGCGCTCGCTTGTCCAAGATTTCGACACGCCCGTCGTCACGCGCGCCTCGCACGACCGCATTTTGTTTGATGTGCGCACACTCGTGGGCGACCGCGATATCGAGACGGCGGCATCGACGCTCGCCGCGTGCGTTGAGAAGGCGGTTGCACGATGAGTGAGGTTCAAGCGCTGGTGGAGTGTCCCGTTATCGTTGGCACGGCGGGACACGTCGACCACGGTAAGTCGGCACTGATCGAGGCGTTGACCGGCAAGAATCCCGACCGTCTGGAGGTTGAGCGCCGTCGTGGTATGACCGTGGAGCTGGGCTTTGGCGAGCTGGCGCTGCCGAGTGGCAAGATCGTCGGCCTGGTCGACGTGCCGGGCCACGCGCATTACTTGCGCGCCATGGTGCAGGGTGCCACGGGTATCGACGTGGCCGTGCTGGTGGTTTCGGCCATCGAGGGCGTGATGCCGCAGACCCGCGAGCACGTGCATGCGCTAGAGCTGCTGGGCGTTACGCATATGGTGGTCGCGCTGACGATGTGCGACCTGGCCGATAGCGAAATGATTGAGTTGGCCGAGCTCGACGTGGACGATTTTCTTTCGGATACCGTGTTTGCCGACGCACCGACGGTGCCGGTGTCGTCCAAGACCGGCGCGGGGATCGATGACCTGCTGACTGCGCTCGACGAGCAGGTTGCCGCTTGCTGGGATGCCTGCCGCGACCGTGCTGAGTGCACCGATGCCGCGCCGCGCTTGCCGATTGACCGCTGCTTTACGATCAAGGGCGCCGGTACCGTGGTGACGGGAACGTTGCACGATGCGCCCGTCGCGGTGGGGGATGAGCTCGTCGCGCTGCCGTCGCGTACGGTCTGTCGCGTGCGCGGGATTCAGGTACATGGCGATACGCCGCGGGCGTTGCCCGGTCAGCGTGTGGCGCTCAACTTGGTGGGCGATGCCGTCGCCACGCTCGATCGCGGTGAGATGCTCGGCGTGGCGGGCCGCTTTGGCCAAACGATGCGCTTTATGATGACGTTTACGTATTTGGGTCGCGAGGGAGCCAAGCCGCGTGTGCTCGAGTCGGGTGCGCGTGTGCACGTGATGGCGGGTACGGCCGAGGTCGTCGGTCGCATCATGTTCATGGAGGGTGAGGCCCCCATGGCGGTGGGCGAGACCCGTAATGTTCAGGTGCGCTTGGAAAACTCGCTGCCGCTACGTGCCGGGGACCATGTCGTGGTGCTGTCCTATTCGCCCGTGATGCTCATTGGCGGCGGGCGCGTGCTGCTTTCGCGCTGCCGTCGCTCGCGCGAGCTTGCCGAAGGAGAGCGTGCGCTGTATGCGGCGCTCGAGTCCGGCGATATCGCGGGCGGTGTGGGCGCTTGGCTGGTGCTGCAGACGCTGCCGGTTACGGCGGTTGATGTTGCCGCGGCTTTGGATCTTGGCGTCGGCGAGGTCGATACCGCACTGCGCGGGTTGGTGGCGCAGGGCGCTGCTTGCGCGCTTGCTGGCTCGGATGGCTCGCTGTATGCAGATTCTTCCTCGCTCGACGCCGCGATGGATGCACTGGCGGCGACCCTGTCGGCCATGCACGCGGCGGCTCCCAAGGAGACGGGCTTTACGCCCGGCGCCGTTGCCCATGCTGCGTGGCCTGCCGCTGATGAAGGCGTTGCCGCAGCTCTGATTGCCGAGGGCTGCTCGCGTGGCGTGTGCGCCGCCGAGGGCGCCGAGGTATTCGATCCGCATTCGGCCGCCGCGGCGGCACGCGTGGTGCGAGAGGCTTGTGAGCGGATCGTCGCGCTGCTTGACGAGGCTGGCCTGGATGCACCGGCGCTTCCCGAGGTGGGCGAACAGCTGCAGCTCGGCCGCGACACCATGACGCGTGCCCTGCGCGAACTTTCGCTCAACCGCTCGATCGTTAAGGTCGAGCGCGACGTTGCCCTGTCTGCTGCCGCCGAGGCCCATGCGCGTGAGCTCGTCGCCGCCGCCATCGAGGCAGCCGGCGGCGCAGCCACCACGAGCGTGCTGCGTGAGGCCCTGGGCGTGTCGCGCAAACGCGCCATCAGCATCTTGGAGCACCTGGATGCCGTGCGCTTTACGGTGCTCGACAAGGATGCCGGCGGCCTGCGCTCCCTGCGCTAGATTGGCTGCTTGGTTTGGTAAAATACCTCCGCACTTGGGAACGGATGGGCTCCGGTGGGCTCCGCGGTCCTCAAAACCGTTGCGAGGCGTGCAAAACGTCTTGGATGTGTTCGATTCACATACGTTCCCGCCATACGCTACCAGCGCTTTTGTGCTCGCGGTCTTGCTGCGTGCCGCAAAAGCGCTGTTTTGTTTTTGCATGGGTTTGCCGTGCCGCCCACTTTATCGGCGACGGTATTTGGCTTCGTGTGCTGGGTTTTGAGCATGCCGATGGGGGTGGTTTGCCGTATGACTACCGTAAGACGGACCGATCTTTCTTGTGTCGTCCAGGCGGGCGGATTGTCGTCGCGCATGGGCTGTGATAAAGCGCGCATGGCGTTTTGCGGTGAGCCGCTCATCGAGCGCGTGCTGGGTCGGCTGGCTCAGGTTGCCGGCGAGCTGGTTGTGACGACGTCGCGCCCTTGCGAGCTTGCCTATCTTGAGGAGCGCGCGTTTGGCGGCCTGGTGCCGCGTGTGGTGGCGGATCTTGAAGGGCCGGCGGGTGCCATGCGCGGCATCGCGAGCTCGTTGGCCGCGGCCCGATTGCCGCTCGTGGCGATCGTCGCCTGCGATATGCCGTTTGTCTCGCCGGAACTCATCGGCGCGCTTGCCGATCGTGCTGAGGCCGAGGCGCTCGACGTGTGCGTGCCGCGCGAGGAGCGGGGGATTGAGCCGCTTTGCGCCGTCTGGCGCCGTGACGCTTGTGCGCCGGTTGCCCAAGAGCTGCTTGCCTGCGACCGCCAGCGCATTCGCTGCCTGATCAATCGCGTTCAGGCTGGCTATATGGATGAGCCGCAGATCGTTAAGGCCGCGGGCTCGACGCTCTGCTTCGAGAACGTCAATACGCCCGAGGAGTTTGCGGCGGCCGAGTTACTCGCCTAGACGATTGGAGTTGCCATGTCTCACGATATTTGCCCCGACACGGGAGAGCCTTGCACTTGCGATGGTTCCGAGCCCTGTACCTGCGGCTGCGGTGGCTGTGGACATACTGCGGAAGAGGAAGCGACCGCCGCGGCGTATCGTGAGGCGCACAGCGAAGGCCCGTCCGGTGATGCCCTCGACCACGAGCGCAAGATTATCGTGTCGTTTGACAGCACCTTCGATGTGATGGAATGCGAGCAGCTGTGCCTTGCCGCCGGTGTGCCTGGGCGCATCATGCCGCTGCCCGGCTCCATTACCGCGGGTTGCGGCCTGTGCTGGGCCATGCCGTTCTCGGGCGACGCGCTCTCCGCCTTCCGCGCTGCCACCGAAGGCCGCATAACCCCCGCCGACTACCATCAGCTCGTCCTCTAACCACCAAAACCACCACATTGGGGACAGGCACCTTTGTGGTGGTTTGGAACACGTGGACGAAACAGGTTTGAAACACAGGTTTTGCACGTCAGGCACTCAAAAACGCTTCTACCTGCATCGTAATCAAAACGAAACATCCGCTCGTCGGCTTATGCGAAACTTTGCTGCAACAGTGCGATATTATCCATACTCGATAAAGCTCGCGGCGCATGGGGCGCCTCGAACGACACTTTTCTTTTCCATCAATTGGAGGAAGCATGAGCTACACGCAGAAAGTTCTCGACGAGCTCAAGGCCCGCTATCCCGAGCAGCCTGAGTTCATCCAGGCCGCGACCGAGATCCTCGGCACCATCCAGCCGGCGCTCGACGCCCATCCCGAGTACGAGGAGGCCGCCCTGCTGGAGCGCCTCGTCGAGCCCGAGCGCATCGTTATGTTCCGTGTCCCCTGGGTCGACGATCAGGGCAAGGTTCAGGTCAACCGCGGCTACCGCGTCGAGTTCAACTCTGCCATTGGACCCTACAAGGGCGGCCTGCGCTTTAACCCGACGGTTACCCTGGGCATGCTCAAGTTCCTGGGCCTGGAGCAGATTCTCAAGAACAGCCTGACCACCCTTCCCATGGGCGGCGGCAAGGGCGGCTCCGACTTTGACCCCAAGGGCAAGTCCAACAACGAGATCATGCACTTCTGCCAGTCCTTCATGACCGAGCTCTATCGCCACATTGGCCCCAACACCGACGTTCCCGCCGGCGACCTGGGCGTTGGCGGCCGCGAGGTTGCCTACCTGTTCGGTCAGTACAAGCGCCTGACTAACGAGTGGACCGGCGTCCTTACCGGCAAGGGCCTCTCCTTTGGCGGCTCGCTCGCCCGTACCGAGGCCACCGGCTACGGCCTGGCCTACTTTGTGGACGAGTACCTCAAGAGCCGCGGCGACTCCTTCGAGGGCAAGAACGTCGTCGTTCACGGCTCCGGTAACGTCGCTATCTACGCGGTCCAGAAGGTCTCCCAGCTCGGCGGCAAGGTGCTGGCCTGCTCCGACACCCACGGCTGGGTCGAGGATCCCGACGGCATTGACTACACCGTGCTCGAGCACGTCTACAACAAGAAGCGCTCCGGTCACGACAAGGGCGTTACGCTCGCTATGTACGTCGACGAGAAGCCCAATGCCACGTGGCACGAGGGCGACGGCCGCGGCGTGTGGCAGCTGCCCTGCGATATCGCGCTGCCCTGCGCTCGCGAGAACACGCTGCTGCTCGAGGACGCCCAGGCGCTCGTCGCCAACGGCTGCAAGGTGGTCGGCGAGGGCGCGAACATGCCCACGACCATCGAGGCCACGACCTACTTCCAGGAGAACGGCGTTGCCTTTATGCCTGGTAAGGCTGCCAACGCCGGTGGCGTGCTCGTGTCCGGCCTGGAGATGAGCCAGAACGCCGAGCACCTGTCCTGGACCTTCGAGGAGGTCGACGGCAAGCTCGAGCAGCTCATGCGCGGCATGTTCCACAACGTGGACGACACCGCCAAGGAGTACGGCCAGGAGGGCAACTTTGTCATGGGCGCCAACATCGCCGGCTTCCTGAAGGTCGCCGACGCCATGCTCGCCCAGGGCGTCTGCTAAATCTTCGCTCGACATAGCCTGTGATGAGGCTCCCAGCCATTCCGGCTGGGAGCCTTTTCTATCCCGGAGGACTCCTCATAACTTGCGGTGATATACGGACTGTTTAGCGTCCCAGAACGGCTAATCAGTCCGTATATCACCGCAAGTTATGGATGGGTGTGTGGATTTTGTCCTAAAACGGTGTGCGGCTCCTCGTTTGGTAAACTTAAAAGTACTGGACAAGTGAAGAGATGGGGGAGAACGTGCTCAAGTTCGGTACCTACGTCCGTGTTGGAAACGCGGCCGAAGCCTATGAGCTCTTGCAGAAGAACCGCAACAACAAGATTGTGGGCGGCGGCATCTGGATGCGCCTGGGTTCGCGTCGCGTGTCGACGGCGATTGACCTTTCGGCCTGCGGACTCGATCAGATCGAGGAGACCGAGACCGAGTTTCGCATCGGTGCCATGTGTACCCTGCGCCAGCTCGAGCGCCATGCCGAGCTCAACGCGCTTGTCAACAATGTCTTTGAGTTCGCCGTCCACGATATCGTGGGCGTGCAGCTGCGCAATACCGCCACGGTGGGCGGCAGCATCTACGGCCGCTTTGGCTTCTCGGACGTTCTCTCCGCCTTCCTCGCGCTCGATTCCTATGTTGAGCTGACGGGCGCCGGCCGCGTGCCGCTCGCGGAGTTCGTTGACATGGGCTACGTGCGCGACGTTATCGAGCGCGTCGTGGTCGTTAAGCACGATTACCGTGCAAGCTACGAGGCCGTGCGCAAGGCCGCGACCGACTTTCCCTCGCTGAACGTTACCGCCGCCTGGTGGGACGGCTCCTGGCATGTCACCGTGGGTGCCCGCCCGCTGCGCGCGACCCTGCTGCAGGGCGAGGCATGCGGCCTTACCGCCGAGCAGCCTTCCGAGGACGAGCTTCGCGCCCTGGCCGCATCCGTGCGATCGCTGAGCTACGGCACCAACCTGTGGGGCTCGGCCGACTACCGCCGCCGCATCTCGGCCCCGCTCGCCATCCAGGCCGTGCGCCGCGCCGCCGGCATCGAGCTTTCTGCTGCGCTTGCCCGCGAGCTCGAGACCGTGCAAGTGCCTAAGTTTGCTACGGACGAGTATTCCTGCCGCCGCGTGCCCGGCGTCGATTCTAGCGAGGTGCGCTAATGGCTGCCAAACTCATCGATCTTTCCTTTACGCTCAACGGCCGCAAGGTCAAGGTTCAGATTGCCCCCGACACCATGCTCTTTGCACTGTTGCGCGAGCAGGGTTGTGCGTCGGTGCGCTGCGCCTGTGAGACCACCAACTGCGGCCTGTGCACGGTGTGGCTCGATGGCGACCCGGTGCTGAGCTGCTCGGTTCCCGCCGCCCGTGTTGAGGGCCGCTCCATCACCACGCTCGAGGGCCTCAAGGCCGAGTCCGAGGCGCTAGCCCGTGCGATGGCTGCCGAAGGCGCTGAGCAGTGCGGTTTTTGCGCCCCCGGCCTCATCATGAACGTGCTGGCGCTTGCCCGCGCTGCCAAGGAGGACCCAAGCCTCGTTGCCACGCGCGAGGAGCTGTCGCGCCAGCTCGCCGGCAACCTGTGCCGTTGCAGCGGCTACGAGAGCCAGCTGCGCGCCATCGTGCGCTTTCTCAACGAGTCCGGCGTGCAGGTGGGCTTTGAAATGCCCGAGCTGCCGGTCAACGACACCAGCTGCGACGGTGTTTCCTACAAGCAGATCACCCACAAGCAGCCCAAGAAGGACTCGAAGGCCCTGCTCGAGGGCCGTCCCGTCTACACGGGCGACCTTGTGCCCGCCGGCGCCCTGATCGTCAAGCTCAAGCGCAGCCCGTATGCCCGTGCCAAGATCCGCTCCATCGATACATCGCGCGCCCTGAAGGTGCCCGGCGTGGTGGGCGTCTACACCTACGAGGACGTGCCCAAGCGCCGCTTTACCATCGCCGGCCAGAGCTATCCGCAGCCGAGTCCCTACGACCGCCTGATCCTCGAGAACCTCGTGCGCTACCAAAACGAGGAGGTGGCGATCGTCGCCGCCGAGACCGAGGAGGCCGCCGACAAGGCACTCAAGCTCATCAAGGTCGACTATGAGGTACTCGAGCCCCTGCTCGACTTTACCCAGGCGCTCGATAATGACATCGTGGTCCACCCCGAGGGCGATGTGACCTTTATGTTCCCGCAGGGCGGCGACGTTCCGCGCAACCTGGTGTGCAGCGGCACGAGCGACTTTGGCGACTTGGACGAGGCCTTCGCCCAGAGCGACATCGTCTTCACTCGCACCTACACCAGCCAAGCCACGCAGACCGCGCCCATGGAGACCTTCCGCGCCTTTGCGACGACCGACGCGTTCGGCCGCATCTCGGTGACTACCTCTACGCAGGTGCCCTTCCACGTGCGCCGCATGGTCGCGCAGTCGCTCGACATTCCGCAGTCGCAGGTGCAGGTCATTAAGCCGCGCATCGGCGGCGGCTTTGGCTCCAAGCAGACGGGCTGCTGCGAGATCTTTGTTGCGTTTGTGACCCAGCAGACCGGTCGTCCGAGTTACTGCTGCTACACCCGTGAGGAGACTATCACCGCGGGCAACTCGCGCCACCAGATGCAGATGACCGTTAAGCTGGGCGCCATGAACGACGGCACCATCACGGCCATCGATCTACACACGCTGTCCAACGCCGGCGCGTACGGCGAACACGCCACCACGACGATCGGCCTTTCGGGCCATAAGAGCCTGCCGATCTACAACCATGTGAAGGCGAGCCGCTTTAGCTGGGACGCCGTCTACACCAATACCAACCGCGGCGGCGCGTATCGCGGCTACGGTGCTACCCAGGGCCAGTTTGCCGTGGAGAGCGCCGTCAACGAGCTCGCCGACATGCTGCACATGGATCCCGCCGACTTGCGCCTTAAGAACATCGTGCACGAGGGCGAGGTCATGCCGCAGTACTACAACGAGAAGCTCAACGCCTGCGCGCTCGACCGCTGCCTGCTGCGCGCGATGGACATGATCGGCTGGCGCGACAAGCCGCTAGCCGTGGACCTGGGCGACCGCGTGCGCGCCCTGGGCTGTGCGCTCACCATGCAGGGCTCGGGTATCTCCAACGTGGACATCGCCGGCATCGACATGCGCCTGGAAGAGGACGGCTTCATTACCATCGGCACCGGCGCCACCGATAACGGCATGGGCGTCGACACGATCCTGGCGCAGATTGCCGCCGAGGAGCTGGGCGTGGAGAGTTCGATGATCGTGGTGCGCGGCGTGGACACCGACGTGTCGCCGTTCGACGCCGGCTCGTACGCGAGCTCGGGTACGTACGTGACGGGCCTTGCCGCTAAGAACGCCGCGACCGAGCTGCGCGAGAAGATTTGCGTCAAGGCCGCCCAGATGTGGGATGTGGACGTCGCCGATGTGGTCTTCGATGGCCAGTACGTGCGCCTGTCCGACGAGCGCGCCGCGCGCGAGCTGAATCGCTACCTCACGCTGCGCGACTTCGCCAACCTGTGCGTCAAGAACATTGCGGGCGGCGACGCGCTCACCTCGCATGCCTCTGCCTGCCTGCCCGTTTCGCCTCCGCCGTTTATGGCCGGCATTGCCGAGGTCGAGGTCGACAAGGCCACCGGCAAGGTGACCGTGGTGGACTACGTGGCGGCTGTGGACTGCGGCACCGTTATCAACGAGGCGCTCGCGCGCGTCCAGGCCGAGGGCGGCATTGCCCAGGGTATCGGCCATGCGCTCTACGAGATCGTCGAGCACGATGAGCGCGGCCGTCTGCGCACCGGCAACTTCATGAGCTACAAGCTGCCCACGCGCCTGGATATCGGCAGCATTCGCGTGGCCTTTGAGCCGAGCTACGAGCCGACGGGTCCGTTTGGCGCCAAGTCGATCGGCGAGGTCGTCATCAACACGCCGCTCGCCGCCGTGGCCTCGGCCGTGGCGCACGCCACCGGACACCAGGTTCGCTCGCTGCCGATCACGCCCGAGAAGGCCCTGCTGGGGGAGTAGCGGGTCAGCGAACAAGTCGTAATTGGCGGGGCGGGGCAACTCGCCCCGCCTTTTGTACTCGTGGTGAGGTCGTGAGCCTGTAAAAGGTGTGCGTGCGCTTGCCGTTCGTATCTGCTATCATTCCTAATCTGTGCGATCATGCGGGCGTGGCGGAATTGGTAGACGCGCCAGATTTAGGTTCTGGTGGGATTCCCGTGAAGGTTCGAGTCCTTTCGCCCGCACCAACGCATCTGCGTCGGCTTCGGCCGTCGCGACTCTTTGTTGCATAAAGGTACCAGCACCTCAGATAAGCTGGGCAGTATGAGGAGGAACGTGTTGAACATCACCGCTTCTGACGTCAAGGACGCCAAGCTCACCGCTACGGTCACCATCCCGGCCGCCGACGTCGACGCCGCGATCAAGAAGGCCTACAAGGACACCGCCAAGAAGTACCGCTTCCCGGGCTTCCGTGCCGGTAAGGCTCCCCGTCCGGTCATCGATTCCGCTCTTGGCGCCGAGGCTACCCTCGCTCAGGCCACCAACGACCTGATCGCCGCCAACGAGCCCGCCGTCCTCAACGAGCTGGACATCGTCCCCACCAAGAACGGTGACTACAAGGAGCTCGACCTCGCCAAGGATCACGAGGACTATACCTACACCGTCGAGTTCTCCCTGCGTCCTGCTGCTGAGCTCTCCTCCTTCGACGCCGTCGAGATCGAGATGCCTCCCGCGGAGGTCACCGAGTCCGAGATCAACAACCAGGTCGAGATGCTCCTCAACTACCGTGCCACCTTCGAGGACGTCGAGGGCCGCGCCGTCGAGGCCGAGGACTACGTTACCGTCGACCTCAAGGCCGTCGAGAACGCCGACAACTTTGCCGCCGAGGGCCGTATGCTCATCGCCGGTAGCGACAGCAACCCCAAGGAGTTCAACGAGGCCCTGATCGGCGCTAACGTTGACGACGTCAAGACCGTCACCTGGACCGATGAGGTCGAGGAGGGCGAGGAGGCCGAGACCCACACCGTCGAGGTCACCGTCAAGGGCATCAAGGTCCGCAACACCCCCGAGCTCACCGACGAGCTCGTCAAGTCCGACTTTGGCTTCGACAGCATCGAGGCCATGCGCGACGCCATCAAGATTGAGATCGAGCAGGACAAGGCTTCCCGCCTCCCGGCCGAGAAGGAGAACCGTTGCGTCTCCGCTCTCGCCGAGCGCCTGCAGCTCGACGAGATGGATGCCGACTACGAGCAGTCCGTCTTTGAGGAGCTTGGCCAGAACTTCCTGTCTAACCTCGCTGCTCGCGGCATGACGCTGGACACCTGGCTGCCCGCTTCCGGCCTGACCATGGAGCAGTTCATCGGCGACCTGCACAAGCAGGCCAACGACGTTGCCCGTGAGTCCCTGGCTCTGGACGCCCTCGCCCGTGAGCTCAAGATTGAGGTCACCGAGGACGACATCAACGCCGAGTTCGAGAAGGCCGGCGTCAAGGACGTCGAGGCTTCCAAGGCCGAGTTCATCGCTGATGGCCGCATGCCTGCCGTCCGCGAGTCCATCCGTCGTTCCAAGGCCGTCGACCACCTGGTCGAGAACGCCAAGGTGACCGAGGTCGACGAGACCGCCAAGGACGCCGAGTAATTCTCGCCACCTTGCCCGCGAGCGCATGGGTGCGCCCGTGATGGGGTAAAGTTATACACCGGTTATCCGGTTGCTTCGTACGGTGCCAGCCAATGCATAGCATGCGGGCACCGTACGTTTATCTAGAACCAATTTGGTTCGCAAGAGAGAAATGGAGATGCGTATGATCGCCAAGTTCGATTCCGCCCTCGTGCCATACGTTATCGAGCAGACGCCGCGCGGCGAGCGCAGCTACGATATCTATTCGCGCCTGCTCAACGACCGCATCATCTTCTTGGGCGAGGAGATCAACTCCGTCAGCGCCAACCTGGTCGTTGCCCAGCTGCTGCATCTTGAGAGCCAGGATGCCGAGAAGGATATCTCGCTCTACATCAATTCGCCCGGCGGCGAGGTCTACTCCGGCCTGGCGATTCTTGACACCATGAACTTCATTAAGCCGCAGGTCTCCACCATCTGCGTCGGTATGGCCGCGTCCATGGCCGCAGTGCTGCTTTCGGCCGGCGCTAAGGGCAAGCGCTTCTGCCTGCCGCACTCCAAGGTCATGATTCACCAGCCCAGCGGCGGTGCCCAGGGTCAGCAGACCGAGATCGAGATCGTGGCCGAGGAGATCAAGAAGACCCGTCGCGAGCTCAACCAGATTCTGTCCGACGCCTCGGGCCAGCCCATCGAGAAGGTCCAGGCCGATACCGAGCGCGACAACTACCTGACCGCTTCCGAGGCCCTCGACTACGGTCTGATCGACCGTATCGTCACCTCGCGCGATCTCGCCGCGAAGGACGCCTAGGATGGCAGGAAACATGCAGGACAACTTTGACGAGAACGGCAACCCCATCCGCTGCTCCTTCTGCGGAAAAGAGCAGGGCCAGGTTCGTCGCCTTGTTAAGGGCCCGACCAACATCTTTATCTGTGACGAGTGCGTCGCCGCCTGTTCCGAGATTCTGGAGGAGTCGCTGGCTTCGGATTTTATGGACGCCGCCCGCAACGGCAAGCTGCCGGGCTTCCTCAACGACCACGGCCAGGCTGCATCCCAACCCGCCGCGGACCCCGAGACCGAGGGTTTTGAGATCGAGGACGATCGCCAGGTCATCACGCACGTGCCGACGCCGCACGAGATCTATGACGAGCTTTCGGCCTATGTTATGGGTCAGGAGGACGCCAAGCGCGCCATGTCGGTGGCCGTGTACAACCACTATCGCCGCGTGATTGAGGGCGGCGCTGCGGTGTCTGCCTTTGATGACGACATGGGCTCGCAGTTCGATGACGATATGGACGAGGTCGAGCTCGCCAAGTCCAACATCCTGCTGCTCGGTCCCACCGGTACCGGCAAGACCCTGTTGGCCCAGACGCTCGCGCGCATCCTCGAGGTGCCGTTTGCCATCGCCGATGCCACCGCGCTCACCGAGGCCGGCTATGTGGGCGAGGACGTGGAGAACATCCTGCTCAAGCTTATCAATGCTGCCGATGGCGATATTGAGCGCGCGCAGGTGGGCATCATCTACGTAGATGAGATCGACAAGATTGCCCGCAAGGCCGAGAACCTCTCTATTACTCGTGATGTCTCGGGCGAGGGCGTTCAGCAGGCACTGCTGAAGATTCTTGAGGGCACGGTGGCCAGCGTTCCGCCCACCGGCGGCCGCAAGCATCCCCAGCAGGAGCTGCTGCAGATCGACACGACCAACATCCTGTTCATCTGCGGTGGTGCCTTCGTGGGTCTGGACAAGATCATCGCCGATCGCGTGGGAAACAAGGGCGTGGGCTTTAACTCCGAGATCGCCGGCCCCACCTCGGTCGACGAGAACGACCTGCTGCGTCAGGTGCTCCCGCAGGACCTCAACGCCTTTGGCATGATCCCCGAGTTCGTGGGACGTACGCCCGTCGTCACCCAGACGCAAGCGCTCGACGAGGACGACCTGGTGTCGATCCTGACCGAGCCCAAGAACGCCGTGGTGCGCCAGTACCGCAAGATGTTCCAGCTGGAGGACGTAGACCTGGAGTTTGAGGACGCCGCCCTGCACGAGATCGCCCGCATGGCGCTTGCCCGCAAGACCGGCGCCCGTGGCCTGCGCTCCATCTGCGAGGACGTGCTGCAGCAGACGATGTTCGACTTGCCCAGCGAGGAGGGCGTAGCCAAGGTCGTCGTAACCGAAGCCTCCGTAAAGGGCGAAGAACAGCCCCAACGCATCTACGGCTAAACCAGCCTAAAACGTGTTTGCAAATAGCCTCTGACCATCCGCGGTCGGAGGCTATTTTATAGATACGCAATAACCCCAACTACCTGTGCTATTCTGTGTGTTTGTTTAAGCCAAAGCGAAGTCAATTCAGACTGAAGTAATCGATACCTAAGGCGTGTCCGCCTGCTTGGTTTTCGTAGATTCCGCACGAGCCGAAGAGCACTTAATGTGCTCTTCGTGCGAGCCAGGACCTGACCGAGCGAAAACCAAGCAGGCGGACACGCCGGCGGGACAGGGAGAGATATATGGAAGAGATGCCCAAGAACTACGATCCGTCGACCAACGAGCCGGCGATTCTGCAGAAGTGGCTCGACGGCGGCTACTACAAGCGCCGTGAGGGCGTGGGCGACTGCACCGTCACCATTCCGCCTCCCAACGTGACCGGCAAGCTCCATATGGGTCACGCCACCGACGACTCCATCCAGGACGCCATCATCCGCATGGCCCGCATGCGCGGCAAGTCCACGCGCTGGGTGCTCGGTACCGACCACGCCGGTATCGCCACACAGACCAAGGTCGACAAGAAGCTCAAGAGCGAGGGCATCAGCCGCCTGGAGATCGGTCGCGACAAGTTTGTCGACGCCTGCTGGGATTGGACCCACGAGTACGGTGGCATCATCGTCGAGCAGATCAAGCGCATGGGCTGCTCCGTCGACTTTGATAACGAGCGTTTCACCATGGACGAGGACTACGCCCAGGCCGTGCGCAAGGTGTTCTGCGATTGGTACCACGACGGCCTGATCTACCGCGGCAAGCGCATCGTCAACTGGTGCCCCAACTGCACCACCGCTATCTCGGACGACGAGGCCGAGTACAAGGACGAGAAGGGCCATCTGTGGCACCTGCGCTACCCGCTGACCGAGCCGGTCAACGGCCAGGACTACATCGTCGTCGCCACCACGCGCCCCGAGACCATGCTCGGCGACACGGGCGTTGCCGTCTCCCCGAAGGACCCCGAGAAGGCCGCCTTCGTGGGTAAGACCGTCAAGCTCCCCATCGTCGACCGCGAGATCCCCATCTTTGAGGATTGGCATGTCGACGCCAACTTTGGTTCCGGCTTCGTCAAGGTCACTCCGGCCCACGACCCCAACGATTACGCCATGGGTCAGGCCCACGACCTGCCGCAGATCAATATCTTCGATGAGCACGCGGTGGTCGTTGAGGGCTACGGCGAGTTCACCGGCATGAACCGCGACGAGTGCCGCGAGGCCGTCATCAAGTGGTTTGAGGAGCACGACCTGCTCGATCATGTCGACGAACTCGATCACTCCGTCATGCACTGCTACCGTTGCGACTCTGCGCTGGAGCCGTGGCTGTCCGAGCAGTGGTTCGTGGCCGTCGACAAGCTCAAGGGGCCGGCGCTCGACGCCGTCAACTCCGGCAAAGTCACCTTCCACCCCGCGCGCTGGACGCAGACCTACACCACCTGGATGGAGAACCTTAAGGACTGGTGCATCAGCCGCCAGCTGTGGTGGGGCCACCGCATCCCCGTGTTCTACTGCGAGGACTGCGGCTGGGAGGATGCCCTTACCGAGGACACCGACGTGTGCCCCAAGTGCGGCGGTCACCACGTGCATCAGGACGAGAACGTGCTGGACACCTGGTTCAGCTCGCAGCTGTGGACCTTCGCCACGCAGGGCTGGCCGCAAAAACCGGAGTTGCTCGAGGGGCATCACCCCACGACGGCGCTCGTCACCGCGCGCGACATCATCGCGCTGTGGGTCGCCCGCATGGTCATGAGCTCGCTGTACTTCCTGGACGAGGTGCCGTTTAAGGATGTCGTCATCTACCCGACGATTCTTGCCAAGGACGGCAGCCGCATGTCCAAGTCCAAGGGCAACGGCGTTGACCCCATGGACCTCATTGGCATGTACGGTGCCGACGCCACGCGCTACAACCTGCTCACGCTGTGCACTAACAACCAGGACGTCAAGTTCGACGCGAACATCGATAAGAAGACCAAGAAGCTCATCGACAGCCCGCGTACCGAGCAGGCCAAGAGCTTTGTGACCAAGATCTGGAACGCCAGCCGCTTCCTGCTCATGAACATGGAAGGCTACACGCCCGGCGAGCCCGTCGTAGAGACGCCGGCCGACGCCTGGATGTTCAGCCGTCTGGCCAGGGCCGTCAAGATGGTCACCGAGGGCATCGAGAACTACACCTTTGGCGACATGGCCCGCGGCGTGCAGCAGTTCTTCTGGAACGAGGTCTGCGACTGGTACGTTGAGGTCACTAAGGCCCGCCTGAAGGGCGAGGGTCGTCTGCAGGCGCAGCGCAACCTGATCTTTGTGCTCGACACCTCCATTCGCCTGATGCACCCGCTCATGCCGTTTGTCACCGAGGAGATCTGGGACAACATGCCGGCGAGCGTGCTCGATCTGGACGCCGAGGGCAACGTGAACCGCGCCGAGGCGCTCATGATCGCCAAGTGGCCGGAGCCCGCCGACTACGCCAAGTACGTCGACGAGCCCGCCGAGCGCGCGTTTGAGCTGTGCCGTGCCGTCGTTTCCGCCGCCCGCGCCACGCGTTCGCGTTATCGCTTGAGCCCCAAGGCCGAGCTCGACGTGGTCGTGCACGCCGGTGCCGAGGACATCGAGAAGCTCGAGAGCCTGCGCTCGACCATTGAGCCGCTGGCCAACACCGCTTCGCTGGTCATGGGTACCGACGTCGAGAAGCCGGCTGCGAGCATCGCCGTGGTTGATAGCGGCGTCGAGGTCTTTGTGGTGCTCGAGGGCAAGGTTGATCTTTCGGCCGAGAAGGCGCGCCTGGAGAAGGAGATTGCCGCGGCCCAGAAGGAGCTCGCCGGCTGCGAGAAGACGCTCGCGAACGAGGGCTTTGTGGCCAAGGCCGCGCCCGCGGTGGTCCAGAAGAAGAGGGACCGTGCAGCTGAGCTCAAGGAGATCCTGGCGGCGCTGACTGCTCAGGTTGCTGACTTCTCGTAGGCGTAACTTGGGGGCGCGTCCCGATGCTTTGCTCTCCGCTGCGAACAGTCCTGCGCAAGACGGACAGCACATTAAGTGCTGTCCTTTGCGTGCGGAACTTGCGGCGAGCAAAGCATCGGGCCGCTCCTAGTTCGTTTACGTGGTTGTTTGCATCTGGCGTGTTGGGGCCACTGGGTTGTGGCCTTGATCTTGCTGCAATCGGGTAAAGGCTGAAATTGTCAACGCGAGGGGCTCATTCTTTTTGATGAGCCTCTTTTTCTGTTATGGGGGACTTTGGGTTATGGCTAAGCGTTCTGGGTCGTATGTCGTTCCTTTCTCGTTTGAGTTGCTTTCGTTTGATGAGGCTGTGGGGCTGGCTGCTGATACGGGGCGGATTTCTGGGGATGCTGGGCCTCTGCTTGAGACGGTTGTCGATATGCTCGATGAGCTTGGTCGTCCGGACGAGTATTTCGATTGCATTCAGGTTGCCGGCACCAATGGCAAGACTTCGACCACGCGTTTTTCGGCTGCCATTCTTCGTGGTGAGGGGCTCAAGACCGCGCTGTATACGTCGCCGCAGCTTGTTCGCTATCCCGAGCGCATGGAGGTCGATGGACGCGTCGTGAGCGACGAGGCCTTTGCCCGTGGCGTTTCTGCCGCTGTTGAGGCGGGACGTCGGGTGAATGCGCACCGTGTGGCGACGGGGGAGCGCGCCTATACCATTACTCCGTTTGACCTGCTGACGGCCGCCGCGCTTGTGGTGTTTGCCGAGGCCGCGGTGGATGTTGCCGTGCTCGAGGTTGGCATGGGCGGTCGTTGGGACGCCACGAGTGCGACTGATCCCGTCGCCGTTGCCATTACGGGTATTGGGCTCGATCACACACGTATTTTGGGCGATACGCTCGAGGCCATTGCGGGTGAGAAGGCTGCGGTCATTAAGCCCGGACGCCTGGTTGTTCTGGGCGAGGGCACGCATGAGGCAAGTGTTCAGCGCGTGATGGATGCCCGTTGCCGCGAATGCGGTGTGGTGCCGCTCGTGGTGAGCCATGTCACGACTAAGGTGCCGGCGCATGTGGGCGACACGGTTGAGTTCAGCTGCACCACGCCGCGTGCGATCTATACGTCGAGTATGGTCAAGCCGGCATATCAGCCGCAGAATGCCGCGTGTTCGATTATGCTGTGCGAGGGCTATCTGGGCCGCGAGCTCGACCACGAGTCGCTCGACGCTTCTCTTATGGGCTGCCCCACGCCGGGTCGCTTTGATGTGCTGGGAACCGATCCGCTCAAGCTGATCGACGCCTGCCATAACCCCCAGAGCTGCGAGAACTTTGTGAGCGCGTTGGACGAGATCGATCCGTGCGTGGAGAATCGCCCCACGCTGCTGTGCGCCGCGCTGGCAGACAAGGACGTGGCGGGTATCGTTGACGTGCTGATCCCGGCTTTCCCGCGCGTGGTCGTGACGCAGACCGATTCCGATCGCGCCCTGCCGGCAGAGGAGCTCGCCGCCCTCGTTGATGCCGATAAGCTCGCGGGCGTATACCCCAGCGTTTCCGAGGCCCTCGCAGCTTTCAAGGCCGCGGGCGAGCCCTTCGTAGCAGCCGGCACCATCACCCTAGCCGGCGAAGTAGCCGGCCTGCTGCGCTAACCCATCCCCTCATCAGTTGCGGTGAAATACGGACTGTTTTACAAGCTAGAAGCCTCAAGCAGTCCGTATATCACCGCAACTTAAAAGCAGTCAATTTGGGACGGGGCTTTTTTGGCTGCCCTGTGCCCCGAGTTGACTCGCTTGCCACGAAATGGGCCTATCTACTACGTTTGATCGGTTACCCTCGACCACACGGAACATCGCGAAATTAAAACTGCAGGTAGACGGCTTGCGGATATTGCGAAAACCCGGTCATGGTCGACCCATGCGGGTTAAACGTAGTAGACGGCCCGTTTTCGTGGCGCGACGTAATCGCAATGTGACAAAGGGACTGTCCCTTTGTCACATTGGCTAGTCTAGGCGGACCGGATCGTGGGGGTAGGCGTTGAGGATCTCGACGCCGCTCTCGGTGACCAGGGCCAAGTCCTCGATGCGGACGCCGGTGCGGCCGGGGAGGTAGATGCCCGGTTCGATGGAGAACGTCATGCCCGGCTCCACGACTTGGTCGTTGACCAGCGATACGTCGCCCGGTTCATGGTCCTGCAGACCGATCGAGTGACCCAGGCGATGCGTAAAGTACTGTCCATAGCCCGCATCCTCAATCACGTCGCGTGCGGCACGGTCCAGGTCGCACATGCGCACGCCCGGTGCGATGAGCGCCTCGGCGGCCTCGTTGGCACGGCGCACAATGTCGTAGATGCGCGCCGTCTCCTCGTCCGGCTCGCCCCAAAAGAACGTGCGCGTCGTGTCCGAGCAATAGTTGCAGTGACGTCCGCCAATGTCGAACAGCACTACGTCGCCGCGCTTGAGTACCGTATCGTCGGGCTCGTGATGCGGGTCGCCGGCGTTGGCACCAAAGCTCACGATCGGCGGAAAGCTAAAGCCCTCGCAGCCGTGCTTGCGATACAGGCCGAGCATCTGGTCGGCAATCTCGCGCTCCGTCACGCCTTCATGGACGAGCTTGATGGCGTCGGCCATCACGGCGTCGTTGGCGGCAGAGGACGCGCGCATGAGCTCCTGCTCGGTGGCATCCTTGTGGGTGCGCGCGGCGGTGACGGCAAAGTCACCCAGGAAAAACTCGCTCGCAGCATGGCGCTCCATGAGCGGCATCAAAAAGCCGGAGCGCATGACGGTGTCGATGCCGAGTGGTTTGGTCGGATCGATTTCGCGAGCGATGGCGTCGGCCACGACGTCGGTATCGGTGTGGTAGGCAACGCGGGCATTGTCATACTCGGGCAGCTGATGCAGTGCGTTGACCAAGATCACGGGCTCGCTACCGCGCGCGAGCAGCACACCGCAAAAACGCTCGAACATATCGGCATAAAAGCCGGTCAGGTAGTAGATCGACCACGGGTCGTTTACGAGTAGCTGCGCGCCGGGGTGCTGAGCCTCGAGTGCATCGAGCACGCGCGCCACACGCTGGTCATCGACATGTGCCATGAAACATCCTTTCGCTAGGGTAGTTAATTTGGGACGGGGCTATTTTAGCTGCCCCAATATGCCAGCTGATACTTCTTCTGGCCTCGAATAATTCGTCGACAGTCAAGGGTAGCTAAAATAGCCCCGTCCCAAATTAACTACCCCTGGTCTGCTTTCAAAACTATGCCGGATTACGGGGCTGGATTGCTCTTGGCTGACCATGACCAAAATGGAAAAAATAAAACCGCAGGTAGATGGCTTGGCGAAAATCGAAAATGGTCGGTGTGGTTGGTGGTTATCGATTTGGCCCCGTAAACCGGGGTAGTTTTGAAATAGCACTAACCGAGTAGCAGCAAAATGCACGATTCTCAAAGAAAGTTGCGGTGGAATAGTTCCTGGATGCTGGGGTTTTGGCGGAAATCAGCAACTATTTCACCGCAATTGAGGAGGGGCGGGGTGAATGGCGGGGTAGCTAAAAGAGGCCCGTCCCAAATTGGCTGCTTAGGCGGGGTCGATGTCCATGCTGGCGATTAGGTTGATGTTGGTGTCTAGGAGGTTCTCTAGCACGACGTCGCCCATGCGGATGGGGGCTTTGACCACTAGTCCGCGGATGAGGGCCATGGCTTGGGCGTGGAGTTCTAGCGGGATGGCTTCGGCGGTGCGCACGGGGAGCAGGGCTTCGTCGCCGCCAGATACTGCCACGGTCGTCGTGAGTACGCGCATGGGGCAGGTGAGCTCCTGATGTGCGAACTTATCACCACGCGGGCAGTTGTTGCCGGTTACGGAGCGCACCGCCGCAACGTAGCCATCGGCGTCACGCTCTACCTCTACGGTCAGGAGGCACTCGGATGGGCAGGTGGTGCAGTTGAACTGTAGCGTTTCAATCGCGTTCGTGCTCATGGTTTATGCCTCCTCAACGGGATCGACGGATAGGACTATCTCGCTAACGCCCATGTCGAGTGCGCGCTGTATCACCTTCGCCGGTAGCGGGAAACTCTCCATTACGCTCGGTTTAAACGGGCGGACCTTGACTGCATACAGTTCCTCGCCGCCTGCCAGAATGCGCACGCGGGCGGCGTCGACGGGTCGGCGTACGCGGAAGTTGAGCTTGGTGAGTGCCACAGCCGTAATGCGTCCCGGCAGCGCGTATCCCGCAATGCCGGCAGGGGAGACGGCGAGCTCGCAGTCCGGAACGGCGCCCGCGCCGGTCCCCAGAGCCCACGCCGCCGCTGCCGCACCGGCGCGCTCGGACTCGGTCGTCACGTTGTCGGCCAGGTCGTGCACGTGCAGCACGTTGCCGCAGGCAAAGATGCCCGGCACGCCCGTTTGCAGGCTCTGGTCCACCACGGCGCCGCGCGTTCGCGGGTCAAGCTCTACGCCAGCGGCAACCGAAAGCTCGTTCTCGGGAATCAAGCCCACCGAAAGCAGCAGTGTGTCGCACGGAACGATGCGCTCGGTCCCCGGAATGGGCGCCAGGCGCTCGTCGACTTGGCTTACCTCGACGGCTTCCACGCGGTCGTGCCCGATCACGCGTGTGACGGTGGTGGACAGGTGCAGCGGAATGCCAAAGTCGTTCAGGCAGTTCTTCACATTGCGGCGCAGGCCGTTAGCGTACGGCATGAGCTCGTACACGCCCTCGACCGAAATCCCCTCGAGCGTGCAGCGGCGCGCCATGATAAGCCCGATGTCGCCTGAGCCCAAGATGACGGCACGCGAGCCGGGTTTGAGGTTTTCGATATTGATGTATCGCTGCGCCAGGCCGGCCGTAAACACGCCGGCGGGACGACTGCCGGGGATCTTGATCTCGCTGCGGGTGCGCTCGCGGCAACCCATGGCAAGGACAACCGTGCGCCCGGTGAGCTGCAGCATGCCGGCAGGGCTCATGAGCGTGACGGTATGAACCGCGGTGTCTTCCGTAGGCTCGCCTGAATCAATCCCAATCACCATGCTGTTCAGGAACAGCGCAATGTCGGTTTCGTGCACCTGGTCGATAAAGCGCTGCGCGTACTCGGGACCGGTGAGCTCCTGTTTAAAGTGCGACAGGCCAAAGCCGGGGTGGATGCACTGGCGGAGGATGCCGCCCAGGTGCTGCTCGCGCTCCACGATGGCCACGTGCGCGCCGGCCTTTTGCGCGGCAAGCGCGGCCGCCATGCCGGCGGGGCCGCCTCCGATGACGATCACGTCGAAGGCCTGCGTTGCCACGGCCTCAACGGCGCCGCTACCAATCGCGTTCGATCCTAACTCCGCCATCCTAGCGCACCCCCTTCAGCGGTCCCTCAACCAACCAAGATCCGGTATCCTCCAACAGCACCTCGCTGGGGTCGCAGCCCAGCTCGCGCGCGATGATCGCCACCACGCGGCTCTGGCAAAAGCCACTCTGGCACCGACCCATGCCGGCCCGGCAGCGGCGCTTGACGCCTTCGACCGAAACCGCGCCCGGGCGGCGTCGAATCGCGGCCACGATCTCGGCCTCGGGCACCGTCTCGCAGCGGCAGACGATCTGCCCCCACGCGGGGTCGGACTCGATGAGCTCTTCTTTGCGCGTAAGCGGCGCGCGGTCAAAGTCGTCCGGCGCGCGGCGAATTGGATTCCAGTCCGCCCGCTCGTGCAGCTTCACGCCCGCCTCGCGCATCACGTGCTCCATGCGCTCGGCAATGGCCGGCGCGCTTGCCACGCCCGGCGACTGAATGCCCGCCGCCTGGAAAAGCCCCGGTACCACGGCAGACTGTCCAATAAAGAAGTCGTTCGTTCCCTGAATGACCGGACGCCCGCCGGCAAATGCGCGCACCACGCGGCGCGTATCCAGATCGGGCACCAGCTTGCGCGCGCCGCTCAGCAGCGCGTTCACATCGCTCGCATAGGTCTGCGTGTCGCCCGGCTCGCGCACGGCAGCCGTGGCGGTGATCACGGTATTGCCGTGCACGGTGCCCGTGACGATAACGCCCTTCGATATCGGCGTCGGCACGGGGTAGAGCGGCATGAGCGTGCGCGGCTCTTTGTCAAGCACCACGATGTTGCCCTGGCGCCAGACCATCTGGAACTCCTCGGCGCCCGCCATATGCGAGATGTCGGCGGCGTCGTTGCCCGCGGCGTTGATCAGGTAGCGGCAGCGCACGTTGCCAGCGGGGGTCGCCAGCGTAAAGCGCGCGTCGTCGCCCGAGCCCGCGACTTCAATCGCTTCCACCGACGCGGACCGCATAAACGTCACCCCGTTGGCCACGGCGTTCTCCAGTGCGGTGATGGCAACCTCAAACGGGTCGACAAACCCAGTCGAGGGGCACCACAACGCGCACGTTGTATCGGCACTGGCGCGCGGCTCTAATTCGTGGATGCGGTCGGGTCCGACGATCGACAGCTCGGGCACACCGTTAACATGGCCGTTACACCGTAGCTTCTCCAGATGCGCGCGGTCCTCGTCGTTAAACCCCAGCACCATCGACCCGGTTCGGCAGAACAGAAAGCCCAGCTCCTGGGCCCAGGTACCATACAGCTCACAGCCACGGGCATTGACCTGTGCCTTTACGGTTCCCGGCGCCGGATCGTAACCGGCATGCACTAGGCCGCCGTTGGCCTTCGACGCGCCCAGCGCGATGTCGTTGGCCGCCTCGACCACGCAAATGGACAGGTCAAACCGCGCGAGCTGCCGCGCGATGGCGCATCCGGTGATGCCCGCGCCGACAATCGCGATATCAAACGTTTCTGTCACAGTGCCTCCCAGACAAGTTGACAGGCTGTCAATAAGAACATCCTACGGTCTACACACCCCCAGCGCGGCGGCAATGCGGCGAACAGCCCAGCAACACCCGCCAACGGCAAGCGAGGGGAGACCCGGCAACGTCGACAACCTCGTCTGCCGGCTACCACGTTGAAGTTTTGTCTCGATCTGTAACAGTAAGCTGAGGATTTGGCTTCCAGTTGTTACAGATTGAGATTGAAGCCGGGGAGAGATTCTTCTGTCTCGATCTGTAACATCTGGGGACTGTTTTGGGGTCTAATTGTGGCAGTACTGACCAGTAAGAACGACAAAATCGAACACACTGCTTACCTGCGGGTTTAAGTACGGCAACAACGGCACAAGCGCGTAAAAACGGGTTAGCACATGCACTTGGGATAATTTGGGGATACGAAAGCCACGTGGACGTGCACCCCAAATATCCGTGTTTATTAACACAAAGATCACCATGCCGCCCAGGGCCGTGATGTCGTCGGGCAGCTTGTAGCTCCTTCCAGTCATTCCTCTTCCTCCATCCCTATGCGGCCTCGTCCGTGTTCCAGCCCATCAGGTCGTTGGGCGGACAAGCAAGAACCTGCGAGATAGCCAAGAGCTTGTCGGCTCCAGGTATGTAATCGCCACTCTCGTACTTCGCGAAAGTGCTGACGTTCATTCCTACTTTGGAAGCGACCTCAGCCTGAGAAAGGTCAGCTCGGGCGCGTGCGGCGCGGATATTCCCGCCAGCTCCTTACTGAAGTCCATTCGTTCCTCCTTTGAGACGTTTTTCTGTCTGTCGAATTTCAATATGAATAGTTTTATGCCCCCTGTTAATCAAATGAGCAACTTTTTTTGTGTAAAGACATTTTTTTGTTTACTATTTACTTAACGTAAAGAAAGGAGTGAGGATGAACCTTCGTCTAAGAGAGCGCCGAGAAGCCCAGGGGCTAAACCAAAAGGAGCTAGCACAAAAAGTCGGCAAGTCATTCCGAACTATTCAGTCTTGGGAGCGCGAGGAGAGCTATCCGAACGCAGAGCTCGTAGGTGCGCTCTGCGAAGTATTCAACACCGACCCCAACGACCTGCTCGGATGGTACGAGGAGCATCCTGAGGGCAAGCCGACGGCGCCGGCAGGCGCGGAGGGCGAGCTGATCACCTGCTACCGGCAGAGCACCGAGAAGAGGCGCTCGAAGATCTTGGAGACGGCACGCGACCAGGCCGAGCTGTCCCAAGCTCAGGCTGCAGCGCCTGAAGGCGAAGGGCTGGAAGCGGATCAAGTAAGGTCCGCGTAGGCATTCAACGGAAAGGTAGATATATGGAAGACCCTATCCAGGCCGAGATCGTCCTGTACCAGTCCGAGGGGACAAACGTGCCGGTGCAGGTACGCTACATGAACGAAACGCTTTGGATGCCCCAGAAGGAAATCGCCGAGCTGTTCGACAAGGACAAGTCGACCATCTCGCGCCACATGAAGAACATCTTCGAAGAGGGTGAGCTTGCCCGAGACGCAGTTGTTGCAAAAATTGCAACAACTGCCTCAGATGGCAAGACATATATGGTCGACTTCTACGCGCTCGATGCCATCATTGCCGTCGGATACCGCGTGAACTCGCTGCGCGCGACCCGTTTCCGCCAGTGGGCCACGGCGACCCTCAAGGAGTACATCACCAAGGGTTTCGTCCTCAACGACGACATGCTCAAGAACGGCCGGCCCTTCGGCAAGGACTACTTCGACGAGCTGCTCGCCCGCATCCGCGACATCCGCGCGAGCGAGCGGCGCGTGTGGCTCAAGATCACCGACATATTCCAGGAGTGCAGCTTCGACTACGACAAGGACTCGACCATGGCCAAGAACTTCTACGCCGCGGTCCAGAACAAGATGCACTACGCCGTCACCGGGCACACCGCGGCCGAGATCGTCCAGGGGCGCTCCGACCCCCCCAAGCCCAACATGGGACTCACGTCGTGGAAGGGAGGCCCCGAGGGCCGCATTCACTCCTCGGACGTCACCGTGGCCAAGAACTACCTGTCCGAGGACGAGATCAGGCAGCTGAACCGCCTCGTCACGATGCTGCTCGACACGCTCGAGGACAGGGCCGAGCGGCACGTCCTTACGAGCATGGAGGACTGCGAGCGCCTGCTCGACGGCTTCCTGACATTCAGCGGGCGCGAGGTGCTCAAGGGCCTCGGCAACCGCAACAAGAAGACGGCGGACAAGATCGCCAAGGAGCGCTTCCATGAGTTCCAGAAGCTCCAGGACAAGGCCTACGAGAACGACTTCGAGCGCATGACGAAGCGTCTGAACGGCAAGGCGTGACGGGCACAAGGGCCCATCAAAACGCCAGTTGTTCCCCATTTTCGTGGGGTCGCGAAAATGGGCGACGGCTTGACCGCGCCGACGGCAAACGGTAATTTGGACAGCGGTATTGACGCAGGGACCCCACGGGGCCAGCGTCCAAAGGAAAGGCGGCTGTCCCCGAGGACAGTCGCCTTTCTTCGTCTATGAGCATCCCAACGAGAGGACAGAATTATCCACCGAGGTGATTCGGATATGGAGACATGTGATGGAGCGTAAAACAATAACCTTCAAATTCGAGGGCGACCTGGAAGGGGTCTCAGTCGGCACGTTCACCGCGGCGCTCCTCGGCTACTCGAGGGCCGTACAGGCTTCGGCAAGAGAACTTGATCCGAATGCGGTCATCGACGTCGAGATAACCGCAACTCGCCCCGGCTGCCTGGAAGCCATTCTCCAGGCGGTCGTAAAAGACCTGCCAGGCATACTTGGGACGCTGAGCCAAACGAGCGATCAGCTCGAGCCGGTGCTGAGTGCCTTCAAGGGCTATCTCGAGCTCCGCCGGTTCCTCGGCAAGAACGGAGCACCGAAAAGCGTCGAGCGCGTTGGCGACGGCATCTCGGTAACCGCTGGCAACAACTCAGTCATCAATATCACGCAGAACGTCTATAAGGTCAGTGGCTCCAATGAGGTCGACTCCGCTGTCTCGTCAATGTTCGGCGCGCTCGCGGACAACGAGAAGATCGGCGGCCTATCGATAAGCGGAGACGGTGTCGACGGCTTCGAATCTTCACGAGACGACTTCGAAGACATCAGGACGGCGCCCAAGTGCGAGACGGAGCAGGAGCGCGACGTCATCATGAAGGGTCAGCACCTCAACGTCGCGAAACCCGTGCTCGAGTACAGCGACAAGCGCAAATGGGAACTCTACTGGAACGGCCAGAAGCTCTCGGCGAACATGGGGGACTTCGACTTCCTCGGCCAGCTCGCGAGGCGTGAACGCACGTTCGGCATCGGGGACGACATGATTGCGGACCTGTTGCTCCGTCAACGACGGAACGAGATCGGAGCATGGGAGAACAAGTCCGTGAGGATAACCAAGGTCCATGACCTCAGACCCGCTCCAGAAGACCAGAAGCTTCTATAGCAAACTGCGCTAGAGCCCAACCAAGCCGTCAAAGCGCTTTTGACGACTCCAGACATAAAGAAACCCCACCGCGCACGGCTGGAACCTTGGCGCGTTGGGGTGATAGCAAGGATGCCGGAGTAACACGGAGATAGCTCCGGGCAACCTTGGGGCATTATATGACACGCAAGCAGAGGCGCCGCGCGTGGGGCTCAATCACCGAGGCCAAGCGTGGCAAGAAATACATCCTCCGATGGCAGGAGAACACGCCGCGCGGACGCAAACGTAAGACCATGACGGTATACGGCACCTATCGCGAGGCATGCGCCGAACTCGACCGCATCCACGTCGAGCGTGCCGATGACAAGCCGGTGCCGACCATCGCCCAGGCCTACGGCACATGGCTCGAGCCGACCATGGCGGCACAGGTCGCGGCGGGCACGCTCGCGCCGAACACCCGCAGCCTCGTCACAAGGTCGTGGCCGAACTATGTCGGCCCCGCTGGGGCTCGATGCCGGTCGACCAGCTGCGCCCCGTGCACCTGCAGGAATGACTCCTGACTCTCCCCGCAGCAACGGCAGACACTGCGCTACTCACCCTGCGCAAGATTTACGGAACCGTGTCGGGCTTTGTCGTGCTGCCCATCGACCCATTTGCCGCAACTGTGAAATACACCATGCCCACCCGCAAGACGCGCGAGCGCTCCAAGCGCCTGTATACGCTTGCCGAGGTAAGGGACATTCTGGGACGCCTGCGCGGAACCTCGCTCGAGGCGCCGTTCATCATAGCGTGCTTTGGCTCATACCGGTCGGGTGAGCCGCTGGGCATCTGCACCGACGAGTTTCTGCCGTTTGCGATGGAATCCACAACGCTCGCAACGGTCGACCTCGTGCGCGAGACGGAGCAAGCAGGCATCGAGCCCACGGCGGACGGCGTACTCAAGACGCGGAAGTCCATACGCACAGTCGTGGTGCTGCCGGATGCCGCCGGGCGCCTGCTCGAAATTGCAGACGAGCGCCGCGCGGCAGGCTCCGAGTGGCTAGCAGATCGCGGGGACGGACTGCCCATGAACCGAGGGATGTGCGATCATAGATGGAAGAAGTGGTGCGCAGCCGAGGGTATCGAACACATCCCGTGGTCGAACCTTCGCAACTCGTGGCGAACCATCTGCGAGATGGAGCTGCACATGCCCTGGGACCTCATGGAAATGCTCATGGGACACTCCCCGCCGGGCGTGTCGGGGCGACATTATATTCGTCCCTCCCGTGAGCAGGTGGCGCGTTCCGTTTGCGACGCACTTGGGATAAATTGGGATATTTCCCAACAAACCAGCAGGTAAAACGGGCGCGGTTAATAGTGGCAGATTTAGATGAACCAATCAGTCGATTTCGAATGTCTAAATCTGTAACAGTTAGACCTGTTTATGCTGAGTCTCTGTTACAGATTGAGACATTCTTCCTGGACGTTATCCTTTGTCTCAATCTGTAACAGTTAGCTGATGATTTGGGTTCTAGATGTTACAGATCAAGACAAACCTTCCGGCGGATTTTGAATGTCTCGATCTGTAACAGTAAGAGGGGCTTTGGGGCCCCAAGATTTTACAGATCGAGATTGAAGTCGGGGAGGGATTATTCAGTCTCGATCTGTAACATCTAGACCCGAATTCCGCTCCTAACTGTTACAGATTGAGATGTTTGTGTCCGCACCAGCCCCGCCCCTAGCCGTGGTCCCATATAAACAAACCCCGTGGTAAACTTGACCGGACTGTTAATATTCCGAAAGGTACCCGTAATGTCCAAGTACATCTCCGAGCTCATGTCGCCGCAGCTTATGGGCGTCGTCTATGCCTTCGTTGGCTTTATCATCGCCCTGTATGTGCTGTCGGTCGTCTATGTGTTCATCGACGCTCGCCGCCGCGGCGCCAGCGCCTACGTGGCATGGGGCATCATCGCCCTCATCCCGTTTGTAGGCCTCATCGCCTATCTGGTCCTGCGCCCGCACTCCTACGCGTCCGACCGCGAGGAGCAGGAGTTGGACATGGCCCTTCGCGAGCGCCAGCTTGCCCAGTACGGCACCTGCCCGCAGTGCGGCGCGCCCATCGAGAAGGACTTCGTCGTCTGTCCGGTGTGCGACACCCAGGTTCGAAACGTATGCCCCAGCTGCCATCGCCCGCTCGATGCGCACTGGAAGGTCTGCCCGTACTGCCGAACTCGCATTCAGTAACGCATCCATCGCCGGGCCGGCCGCAAGTCGCGGGCACGCCGCAAGCCGCGCGCGCAACCCGCCCCACACGATGAAGCATGCGTAGAAAATCGCCCGCCGTGCCATTAAGGTGCGGCGGGCGCTTGTATACCAAGGCAACCTGCCTATAATGATGCAAGTCAAAAACGCCGAGCGCATCGCACGCACTTGCATCAGGCATCCGAGAGGAGAAAACATACCCATGAAGGCACTCTACAATGACGGTTCGGTGGCCGAGCTCCCGCAGGACGAGGTCACGCACGTCATCCGCCACTCTGCCGCGCACATCATGGCGCAGGCCATCAAGCGCCTGTACCCCCAGGCCGACTTTGCCTACGGTCCCGCGACCGACAACGGTTTTTACTATGACGTCGACCTGCCCGAGGGCGTCAAGATCAGCGAGGACGACTTCCCCGCGATCGAGGCCGAGATGAAGAAGATCGTCAAGGAGAACCTCAAGTTCACCGTGTACGAGAAGCCCCGCGCCGAGGCCATCGCCCTTATGGAGGAGCGCGGCGAGAAGTACAAGGTCGAGCACATCGGCGACCTGGACGACGACGCCCGCATCACCTTCTACCAGCAGGGCGACTACATCGACATGTGCGTTGGCCCCCACATCTGTTACACCAAGGCGCTGAAGGCCTTTAAGCTCACCGGCGTCTCGGGCGCCTACTGGAAGGGCGACAAGGACAACAAGATGCTCACCCGCATCAACGGTGTCGCCTTTGCCACCAAGGAAGAACTCGACGAGCACATGCACATGCTGGAGGAGGCCAAGAAGCGCGACCACCGCAAGATCGGCCGCGAGATGGACCTCTTTATGATGCGCGACGAGGCCCCCGGCTTCCCGTTCTTCCTGCCCAACGGCATGATCCTTAAGAACACGCTGCTGGACTACTGGCGCGAGATCCATCACAAGGCCGGCTACGTGGAGATCTCCACGCCGCTCATCATGAACAAGCAGCTGTGGAAGACCTCGGGCCACTGGGACCACTACAAGGACAACATGTACTCCACCGTCATCGACGACGAAGAGTACTGCATTAAGCCCATGAACTGCCCGGGCGGCGTGCTGGTGTATGCCTCCAAGCCGCACTCCTATCGCGAGCTGCCCATCCGCGCCGGCGAGATTGGCCTGGTGCACCGCCACGAGCTGCGCGGCGCCCTGCACGGCCTGTTCCGCGTGCGCTGCTTTAACCAGGACGACGCCCACCTGTTTGTGCGTCCCGACCAGCTGACCGACGAGATTGTGGGCGTGGTCAACCTCATCGACTCCGTGTACCAAAAGTTTGGCTTTAAGTACCACGTTGAGCTTTCCACCCGCCCCGAGGACTCCATGGGCTCCGACGAGGATTGGGCTCGCGCCGAGGAGGGCCTGCGCGCCGCCCTGGAGAAGCTGGGCATGGACTACGAGGTCAACGAGGGCGACGGCGCCTTCTACGGCCCCAAGATCGACTTCCACTTGGAGGACTCGCTCGGTCGTACCTGGCAGTGCGGTACCGTCCAGCTCGACTTCCAGATGCCGCTCAACTTTGATCTGGAGTACGTTGACGCCGACGGCACCAAGAAGCGCCCCATCATGCTGCATCGCGTGTGCTTTGGCTCCATCGAGCGCTTCATTGGTATTCTGATTGAGCACTTTGCGGGCAAGTTCCCCACCTGGTTGGCTCCCGTGCAGGTCAAGGCACTTCCGGTTTCCGAGAAGAGCCGCGACTACGCCCACGAGGTGTGCGCCAAGCTGGAGGAGGCCGGTTTCCGCGTGGTCTGCGACGACCGCGACGAGAAGATCGGCTACAAGATCCGCGAGGCCCGCAGCATCGACCGCGTGCCCTACATGCTCATCCTGGGCGAGAAGGAGGTCGAGGCCGGCAACATCTCCGTCCGCGATCGCTCCAACGAGACCGTTCAGATGAGCGTTGACGAGTTTGTTGCGAAGGTAACCGAGGAGATCAAGACTCGCGCTTAAGGTGAGCTGCACAACAATTAACAAAGGCGACCGTCCACAAAGGGCGGTCGCCTTTTTTCTTACCAAAATAAGAAAAGCCGCTGGTTGAGCGGCTTTTTTTGTTGCACAAAAAGGTACAGGTTTTTGTAGGGGGGGTATGGAGATGTACCTACTGGCAGTAAATTTTGCGTAATCTGGGCAAACGCTGATTAATTGCTCGTATAATGGCCTATATCGAAAGATACAAAAACCTGTACTTTTGCGACTGCGCCTAGCTGCGAGCGAGAAGCCTGTTCTAAACGCCCCTGCATTTGCGTGCATCGCAAAGCCAAAAAGAGGGGGCGAGAACATGGAACAGACGGCACGGCGCCAAGAGCAGCTGCCGGGCGCATTTAACGGCGCCACCACCAACAGCCAGCACGGCCGCGTCCGCTGGTATCTGGTCCACACCCCCAATGGAAAAGAGCGCGAGACCTGCGAAAAGGTTCGCTGCATTATCCCGCACAACCTTATGCAGGACGCTTTTGTGATGCAAAAGGAGTTCTGGTTTAAGCGGGATGGCGCCTGGTCGCTCCAAACCAAACCCATGTACAAGGAATATTTCTTCGTCGCTACGCACGATGCCGCCGCGCTCGATAGGGCTTTGGCCCAGTTGAGCTTTGGCTGTCGCATCGCCGGCAGTAGGGAGCGGGCGTACATGCCCATGCCGGACGATGCGCAGGATTGGTACCGCAGCGTTCTGGACGACGACGGCGTGGTGCGCAACAGCGTTGCGCGCATAGAAGACGGTGTGCTGCACATAGAACAGGGTCCTTTGGTGGGACAAGAGGCCCGCGTTAAAAAGATCGACCGTCATAAACGCTGGTGCCTGGTAGACGTAGGCGATGGCGATTCCGCTTTTAGGGAGCTGCTACCGCTCGACGTTCCCAGCAAGACGTAAGGGAGACGTTGCACCAGCTATTCGTTTGCATTTTTGAATTTACCGATTGGGGGATCCCTGGGGACGGGGATGTAATTTTGACTGTGGCTGCTAAAGAAGTAACAAAGAGCTGTGCGCCTGCGGGGGCGGCACTGATTGCCCAGGCCATGGACCGGCGCGAGGGCGCCGGCCGTTACAAGGCCATGCAATCCATCATGGACTGGGACCGCTCGCGCTTGGCATATAGGGCAGTGAAGCGCGCATTCGACATCGTGTTCAGCGGTGCCGTGCTCGTCGTCATCGCTGTGCCCAGCCTGGTGCTGGCCGCGGCCATCCGACTGGAGAGTGAGGGCAGCCCCTTCTATAGTCAGATCCGCGTTGGCCGCACCCGTCCCGACGGTAGTTTGACTACCTTCCGCATGTGGAAGTTCCGCTCCATGTACAAAGACGCCGACGAGCGCCTTGCCGAGCTCAGGGAGCAGAACGAGATCGCCGGCGCCATGTTCAAGATGAAGAATGACCCGCGTGTCACCAAGATTGGAAAGTTCATCCGCAAGCACTCCATCGACGAGTTCCCGCAGTTTCTGAACGTGTTCATGGGTCAGATGTCCGTCGTGGGCCCGCGCCCGCCGCTGCCCAACGAAGTGGCGGAATACACCGAGTACGACCTGCAGCGACTGTCCGTTAAGCCCGGCATCACCGGCTGGTGGCAGGTGACCGATCGCAACGACACCGACTTCGACGGGATGGTCCGCCGTGATTTGGAGTACATCGCCAAGCGCGGCCTCATCACGGACTTGAAGATTGTTCTCCTCACGGTCGTTGAGGTCTTTACCGGTGGAGGTGCTTGCTAAATGACTGAACCGGTTAGGGTGGCTCAGGTTGTTGGCAAGATGGTTGGCGGCGGCGTCGAAGCTGTCGTTATGAATTACTATCGTCACATCGATCGCAGTAAAGTGCAGTTTGACTTTCTTGTTGATTCCGATTCGACGCTTGTTCCCCGTGACGAGATCGAATCGCTTGGTGGCAGGGTCTTTGAGATACCGCCCTATCAGCATATAGCTGAATACCAGCGAGAGCTTCAGCGTCTCTTTAAGCAAGAGGGCTGGAAGATTGTCCACAGTCACATCAACGCGCTTTCGGTCTTTCCTCTTCGTGCTGCGAAGAAGGCGGGTGTTTCTGTGCGGATCGCCCATAGTCACTCTACGAGCGGTAAGGGGGAGTATGCCAAGAATGCCCTGAAGGCCGTGCTGAAAACGCAATCGAATCGATATCCAACACACCGATTTGCATGTAGTCAATTTGCCGGTGAATGGCTTTTCGGTAAAGCTGCGCACTTCGAGGTCGTATACAACGCAATCGATTTGGATCGCTTTCGCTTCAATGCGGAGGCTCGTGCGCAAGCGCGAGCCGACCTGGGCCTCGTTGGCAACCAGTTTGCCATTGGACATGTGGGGCGCTTTACTGCCCAGAAGAACCATGCGTTTTTGATTGACGTTTTTGCTGAGGTCGCAAAGCGCCGCGACGATGCTGTCCTGCTGCTTGTCGGTACCGGCGAAGCCGGGGCCTCCATAAAGGCCTTGGTTGACGAACGCGGTCTTACTGATCGCGTTAAGTTTCTGGGGCAGAGAAGCGATGTCAATCGCTTGTACCAGGCGTTTGATGCGTTCGTTCTGCCAAGCCTTTACGAAGGCCTGGGCCTCGTCGGCGTCGAGGCACAGGTGTCTGGCTTACCGTGCTTGTTGAGCGATGCGATTACGCGTGAGGTAGACGTAACGGGGGAGTGTAAGTTCTTGTCGATTGATAGCCCTGTCGTGTGGGCAGATGAGATTTGCTCTCTTTCAAAAAAGTCTGATGAGGGGCGCGATTCCACTTCTCCCGGTTCATTTGTACATTACGACATTGGTCAGCAGGCTGATTGGCTTTTGAGGCGATATTTGCAACTAATAAACGGAGACAGAAATTGATGGACAAGAGAGTCAAAAACGTCATTATTGTTGATGATACGGCTGATAATTTTGGCGGTACCGCCCAAATCGCTTACATTACCGCCGTGGTTCTCCGTGACCGCGGGTATAACGTTGTCTACTTTGCTGGTTGCGGGCCAATTCATAGTCGACTTGACGGTTTCAAGGTTGTTGTTGCAAATGAACAGCCTTTTCTCGAGTCAGATAACAAAGTTGCCGGTGCCCTTAGCGGCCTGCACAGTAAAAAATCTTACGAGAGGTTTTGTGCCTTATTAAACCAATTCAATCCTGATGACACTGTCGTACACGTTCATTCCTGGACCCATGCTCTTTCATCTTCAATTTTTGATGCTATTGCCGATTCTGGCTTCAAGGTGCTCGTGACGCTTCATGAGTATTTTCTTGTATGTCCTAATGGTGGGTTTTACGATTACAAGAAGCATAGAATATGCCATTTGAAAGCATGCTCCGCAAAGTGCATTCGATGCAATTGTGATAAGAGAAGCTATGTGCAGAAGCTATATCGAGTGGTTCGCATCGCTCTTCAAAATCGTTCAATCAAGCGGGCCCATCCAAAGTTTTGTTATCTTTCGGATTTTACCTATGACATTATGCGTGGCAGTGAATTTGATGATGGCATGCCATGCATTCTTCCCAATCCAATTTCTGTTGAAGGGGAGCTTTCGCTTGGTGTGCCATCTGAAAAGAACGGCTATTTGTTTGTGGGCCGTTTTGATAAGGAGAAGAACCCCGAGCTGTTTTGTAGAGCGCTTACTTCTTTGGGTTTGCCAGGAACATTATGTGGATCTGGTCCTGAGTTCGAGAGACTAAGAGATGCTTACCCAAACCTTAATTTTTTGGGTTGGTGTGATAAAGATGTACTCGCAGACCAGTTCAAATCAAATAAGGCTTTGGTGATGACTTCCTCCTGGTACGAAGCTTCTCCTTTAGTATGCCTTGAAGCCATGTTTGCCTCTGGTATTCCATCAATCGTTCCCGAGACCTGTGGGGCTATTGCATATATCAGGGATGGCGTAAATGGTCTTCTTTTTAAAAATGGCGACGTTTCCTCTCTCTGTGAGGCGATTTCTAAACTAGAAGACAGTAATTATTACGAAATGCTTTGCGAGTCAACCAGGCGCTTGTTGCCTTCTCTTCAAGAAGACCGAAGCTATGAGACTTACGCAAATCGAGTTAGCAATCTTTACGAGGGGCTATATGTTTAAGAGGGTTATATATATTGTTAAGTCCGACTTGGCGTTCTATCCCCCCTGTATGTCACAAATAAGAATGATTAAAGATTTGGGCGTACAGATTGAAGTCTGGTTTGGTTCCAGCAAGGATACGGCCAAGGATATTCTAAAAGGCGAGGGCATTCCTTTTACGGAGCTCGTTGATCCGCATCTGAGCGTTGGCGGAAAACTGGATACATTGAATAACTGGACTCATTTCCGCAAAGCCGTTCTCACTCGGCTAAAAAAAGAGCCAACGGATTATCTTATCTGGTTTGGAACAGCTGAATCTGCGCTTCCGCTTTACGGGGCACTTTCCGGTATTCCCTATGTGGCCACGGCGCTTGAGCTGTGTGATGATCAACCGACAAAAGAACGACTATTTGCGGCTGTTTGTCGCAAGGCTCTTGCAGTTACGTGTTGCGAGTTAAATCGTGCCTACTATATGAAAATTAAATGGGGGCTGAATTCGCTTCCCTCAGTTTTCCCGAATAAGCCATACGGGCTCAAAGCGGGTGAAATCCCCTCTGTTTCGACAAACGTCACAAAGCAGATCTTGGATGAGCTTGACGGAAGAAAGATCCTTCTTTACCAGGGGCTATTCCAGCGTCCTGAATATGTTGCGCCCATCGCTGAGGCTCTTCGTATGATGGAGTCTGATTACGCTTTCGTTCTTATGGGAAAAGATCGCTACGGTACGACTGAACGAATGAAGGAGATTTACCCGGATACTTTTGTGTATGGTTTTGTTCCAGCGCCAAAGCATTTGGAAATTACTGCAAGGTCGCGAATTGGCGTCGTGCTTTATGATGACACATCGCTTAATAAGGCCTTTTGTGCGCCTAATAAAATATATGAGTATGCAGCATTTGGCCTCCCTACGCTTGCCAATCGTTTGCCGGGCTTGGTTTCAACTGTTGAGGCCAGCGGCAGCGGTAAGTGCGTTGACTTTGAACCCGAATCAATAGCCGATGCTATTAAGCAAATCGATCATGAATATAGTCAATTTAGATCTTGTGCATATGATTTCTTTAATGGAACAGATAATCTTGCTGTTATGAAATCGCTGCTGCAGAGTCTTGGTGCATTTGACGAGGCGGACGATTAATGGAGCTTTGGCGAGTTGCCCTTGACTGGATGCTGATCCTGCTTTCTTCATTTTATTTGTGCGTAATTTATAATCGATTAATTATGAAGCCGCAGGTTTCTATTGCAAACTATGTATATTTAATTTTATGGGCGTTCTGTTGTCTACCTATTTTGCTCGATTATGCAATTGGTAGGCCAAGTTACCAGACAGTTTACTGGTATAAACCTTTTATAGCCCCAATGGCCAATGACTATGTGTCGGCCATTTATGACCTCTTGCTTATAACGGCCTGCACTTCATTGTTTTTCTACTCAAATTACTATCAAAAAAAGAAGATTAAAGTTCAAAAAAAATGGGGAGGGGCGATATTTGACAATAAAGTCGTAATGTATTTGTTTACTATCTCTCCATATATATATATATTGCTTTCCGGCAATGTCAGCTCTTATCTAACTTATGGTGACTCGGTTTCTCGTGGAGTTGCCTCTAGCGGCGTGAGTATGATCGTTGCGGAGCTGCTTCTGCTAAGTGTAATTTCTTTTTGCTCCCTGTTCTTTCGTCAGGACAGGCTGGGGACGGTTGCCAATTTAGTTCTTATTGTCTGTTACTCGATTGTTACTGGTTGGATTTCTGGCAAACGATTCATGCTTGCGATATTAATTGTCCTGTATTTGTTTTTCTATTTAAGAAGAAATCCTGCTCTTGAACAGAGAAAAAAGTTGAGGGTCTTTTTTCCGATCGCGCTTTGCGCGCTCCTTTTCTTCTCATCTTTTTATCTAATTGTTGTTCGACCGTTGAGGGATACGGGTTTCAATAGCGTCTATGAGATGCTCCGCGTTGATTTTGGCAGAGACGATGTTACAAAATATGTAATCTATCATGAGTTCTTTTTAGGTGATCATATACTCGATTATTACGGTCAGTCGTTTCTCTCGACACTATTTATTTGGGTTCCTAGATCAATTTGGCCTAGCAAACCATATCAAGATTACCAATACTTAACATCTTCTATTCTAGGATTGCCAATATCCGAGCTTCCGGCTGGCACAACGCCATGCTGGTTCGAGATGTGCATCATTAACTTCTCATACTTTGGTCTTCTCTTGAGCTGTGTGCTGATCGTTGCCCTTTGCCATCTTACGGACTGTGTTAAAAGCGCTTCGACAGAAGCGATGCTATTCGTTGTCATTCTTGCCTTGCTCACGCAGAGTATTGATGTATATCTCGTTTTTGTTTTCCTCATTGTCCTCCAAAAAGTAATTAGTTTCGTTATGCCGACAAACAACACGCGTCTTAGGAGTGGGTATGGACATAAAGACTGCAGTACTGCCTGCGTACAATAAAATTCGAAGATTGTCGTTTGCTGTTAAATCGAATCGTTTACTTGCTTGCGAAGACTTTAGGTCTTTAGACACCTTGTACAGAGACTCTCTTCTTATTGCTCATTCATTTGAGAAAGCTCTTTGTATTGAAGGCTGTCGCGATGATTTTGGAACACAAAAGGCCGACCGTCTCCTTGATTATTTAACGCTTGCAGCAAAAGATCCTTCTTTTGATAATCATTCATATGCTTTTACCGAGTCCATGGCGGCACTTGAGAACTGGCTTGTTCGTCGAGCTCAGCTTGGACTTGATTGCTCTAAATGGCAGCCGGGTTTTGAATCGCTTGCTGAACAAACTTCATATGAAGTTGGCCGAATTGACTTGAGTGATAGGGCTGGAATTGTTTCTGATTCTTTTGCTTCTGTCTCTGATTGCGATAAAAATGCAATCAATTTTATTAACGGGAGACATAGTGTTCGGTCATTTGATTCAACCCCTGTTCCTCAGGAAACGCTGACGCAAGTTGTTGAGCTTGCGCAGAGCGCGCCTTCGGCGTGCAACCGCCAACCAAGCCGCGTGTATTTTTCCGGTCCAAAATCTGCTCAGGTTGTTTCTGCTGCCGTGCGTGGTAATAAAGGGTTTGAGCAATCAATTTTCCAATGGGCCGTTATTACTGCCGACACTTCTCTGTTTTCCTGCGCCGAATATGACCAATGGTTTATCAACGGCGGCATCTATCTTCAGTCATTTGTTTTGGCACTGAAAGCTTATGGAATTGGTTCATGTATTTTCCAGTGGGTTGTTGGTGACTTAGGAAAAGAAATGCGTTCTTCTTTAGGCATTTCGACAAATGAAGCGATTATTGCGGTCGTCGGATTTGGCTACCCAAAAGAAACGTTTGCGAGACCGGTTGCTCAGAGAATGCCTGTTTCCGAAGTTGCGTCTTGGGCTGATTAACGTTGGAATGCTCGCTGGAGTATTATTTGATTGGAAATTAACAAATGAAAATTGGAATCATTACTTACCATTTTGCCCGCAACTACGGTGCGATCTTGCAGTGCTACGCACTACAAGAGCAGCTTCGTTCTATGGGTCATGATGTTTGGGTGCTTAACTTCCAAAATGATCGCCAGGAGCGCAATAACTCCCTTCATCACAAAAGGGATGGTTTTCTATCTAATTTAGCGGTTAATGTCGCGTTGCTTCCTTTTGAAGGCAAAAGGCGTTCTAAGGAGCGCAAATTTGCTGAATATGAGTCGCGTTACCTTCATCTGACGCCTCGGTTCTATTCAATTGAAGAGATGCGCGATTTTGTTAATAAAGAAAGTTTCGATCTCCTTATCTCTGGAAGCGACCAGGTTTTCAATCCTAATATTGCCGATTTCGATGAAGCTTTCCTTTTTCCCTTTGAAACGTCGGCTCGTAAGGGCAGTTTTGCGGCAAGTCTCGGCAGCGCTACCGAAACTGAATTAGCTCCTTTTTCAGATGACCTAGCTTCTTTTGATGTTCTCTGTGTAAGAGAGAATACTGATGCACCCGTGGTTAATAGCTTATGCGGGCGGTCTCCCGAGGTGGTTGACGACCCTGTTTTCCTTTTGGATTCAAAGCGCTGGGCACAAGCTGTTAATACTTCGGTCGAAGACTGTGGGTATGTTTTAGGTTATTACATTAATAAGGAGGCATCCGCGCGCTATTTGGAGCTTACGAAGCAGGCTGCATTTGAGCTTGGATTGCCCTTGAAGGTTATAAATGTGCGTTATGGGCGGGACTCATTTAAGCGCGAGATGATTACTGATGCTGGCCCTGAGGATTTCCTTAAGTTATTTGCGGGCGCTTCTTTTGTCTGTACGGACTCTTTCCATGGAACGGCGTTTTCGCTGCTATTCGGAAAGCGTTTTGTATCTTTTGAACCCAAATCAAATTCTAGTGACTTCCGCAAGAGGGATCTATTAAGCAAGGTAGGAGAACCTTGGAGAAGCGTTGCGGTCGATTCTACTTCTGCGAGCGCCCTTGTCAGTGAGTTGTGTGGGCGTTCTGCTCCCGCTGCCCAAGATGGAATCAGGCGTGTTCGCGAGGCACAACTGCTGTTCCTCGAGAAGATGACGAAGGAGAATTAGTTTGGCATTTAAAGAGAAAAAGCTTCTCCAGAATACTGGCTGGCTGCTTGCGCTGCAGGCAATTAACATTGTGTTGCCTTTTGTTACGGTGCCTTACGTTACCCGCGTGTTTGGCGCTGAGCGGTATGGCATATTCTCTATTGCTCTTAATTGGATAACTTATTTTCAGCTTGTTGTTGAGTTTGGTTTTAACTTGAGCGCAACGAAAAAGGTCGTTGAGGTTAAAGATGGGGATGAGCTTAACGACCTCGTGTCCGCTGTCGTTATTGCTCGACTGGGACTTGTTGCCGCCTGCTTTGTCGTAGTAATAATTCTCGGTATTACGTCGGCTGCAACCGGGGACCAGCTATCCTGTATGCTTGCGTTGTTTTCCATGCTTGTTGGCATTGCTTTACAGCTCAACTGGCTTTTTCAGGGTTTGCAGGACATGAAGGTCATCACTATAGCTACGGCGGCTGCGCGAGGGCTTTCTGTCATTCTGATTTTCCTCCTTATAAATAACCCCGGTCAATTGATGCTTTACTCGTTCCTGTATTCAATTACTTTCCTTGCTTCGGGTGTTACTACTCATGTATTTGCTTGGAAGCGCTATGGGATCAAAATGGGTTTTGCATCTATAAAGCAGATACTCGGTGAGATGCGAGACGGAATGCCGATTTTTCTTTCATCTGCCGCCGGCAAGATTATTGGAAATGTTGGCGTCACGGTGCTCGGCGGTTGCCAGCCAAGTGCGGTCGTTGGCTCGTATGCTGCCATTTTGAAGGTGCCGCAAATGGCGAGCCTGATGTTTACTCCTGTTGGCCAAGCGCTGTATCCGCGTGTAAACGAAGAACGAATGAAATCTCGGCGCTCCGCGGCGCGGCTTGTTGCTAAGTTTGGTATTCCCGTGGTCGTATTGTTTGCGGCTGGTTTATTTGGCATGGCGATCCTTCGCAATCCGGTAGTCGAGATTCTCTATGGCAAAGAGTATCTAGTTTGCGCCGATACACTCATTCCGCTTGCTATTTGGGTGCTGCTGGGCATCGTAAACAATTTTCTCGGTGTTCAGCTTCTCATTCCTTTTGGGTATCAGTCCCTATATAGCTTGCTTATGATTGTCGATTCCGTTCTTTCGTTGGTGCTTAACGTTTGGCTTGGCCATACTTGGGGCGCCATGGGTGTTGCGTCAGCTATTGCGATATCCGAGGCTGTCCTTACGGTAGCTTTGTTTTTGGCTCTTCTTTCTGTAGTGAGGCAATCGTCCGCTGTTTCTTATAGCTCTCATGCCCATAAGGCTCAGCACATGAGAAAGGACCGATAATGAAAAAAATCATGCTCGTCTTCGGCACCCGCCCGGAGGCAATCAAGATGTGCCCGCTCGTCAATGAGTTGAAGGCGCGCAGGGAGGAGTTTGAGACCGTCGTGACCGTGACGGGCCAGCACCGCGAGATGCTCGACCAGGTGCTGCGCGTCTTCGGTGTGGCTCCCGACCACGACTTGGCGATCATGAAGCCGGGCCAGACGCTGTTCGACGTGACGTGCGACGTACTGCTCAAGCTCAAGGCGGTCCTCGAGGACGAGAAGCCCGACGTCGTCCTGGTCCACGGCGACACCACGACCAGCTTCGCCGCGGCGCTCGCGTGCTTTTACCTGCAGATCCCCGTGGGGCATGTGGAGGCGGGCCTGCGCACGCACGACATCTACAGCCCCTGGCCGGAGGAGTTCAACCGCCAGGCCGTCGACATCGTGAGCGAGTACTACTTCGCCCCGACGGAGGCCAGCAAGGAGAACCTGCTCGGCGAGGGCAAGCCCGAGTCCAAGATCTGGGTCACCGGAAACACCGGCATCGACGCCCTGCGCACAACCGTGCGCGAGGGCTACTTCCACCCCGAGCTCGAGTGGGCGGAGGGCTCCCGCCTCATCCTCATCACGGCGCACCGCCGCGAGAACCTGGGCGAGCCCATGCACCGCATGTTCCGCGCCATCCGCCGCGTGATGGAGGAGCACCCCGATACCAAGGCTATCTACCCCATCCACATGAACCCACTCGTCCGCAAGGCCGCCCACGAGGAGCTCGACGGCTTCGACCGCCTGCACATCATCGACCCGCTCGAGGTGCTCGACTTCCACAACTTCATGGCGGCGAGCCACCTCATCCTCACCGACTCGGGCGGCATCCAGGAGGAGGCCCCGAGCCTGGGCAAGCCGGTACTCGTCATGCGCGACACCACCGAGCGCCCCGAGGGCGTGGCCGCCGGCACGCTGAAGCTCGTCGGCACCGAGGAGGACGTCATCTACCGCGAGTTCAGCCGACTGCTCAGCGATCAGGCCGAGTACGAGGCCATGAGCCATGCATCGAACCCCTATGGTGATGGGCATGCGAGCGAACGCATCGCGGACGTGTTTGCGCAGTAGTTTTCTCCGAGCTGTTTTATGAAGCTGCTCTTTTGGAACATAAACAAGAAAGACAATGCCGACCTTGTCGTCACGCACATGCGAGAGGATGAGGTCGGCATTGCGGTTTTTGCTGAGTTTTTGGAACTGACTTTTCAAATTAGCTGCTAAATAGAACTGGTTGTGGTGCCGTCAAGAAGATCGCGTCGAAAATGTTGGTGTAAGGGCGGCACCCTGGCGCCTGTTTAACGAAGAACGGCTCGCCGAGCAGGTCGTCATGGGCGAGACCAACATGCGGTAGCGCCGCGGCGTCGAATGTCAGCAATAAATGGGCACCGGGATCCATGTCGGCCCCGGTGCCCAAGCGCAATAACGGCGGTGCTGTTTCGCGATATTCGGCAGTGCTTATGCGAGCAAATACTCACGACGAGCCGCTATTCATTGAGCCTTGAGCAATTTGCGTCTCGACTTAGAGCCTCATTGCCGACTTGTTCAACCAAATCCAGCGGTTTCCGCTGCAGTCAGCATACTCAATTCGATTTACTGCCAAACCGAGGTCTATAAGCCTTTTTGCCAAAGGCAAGTCCTGGCGCTCAACAAAGGCCTGGCCGTTTGGGAACGCGATTGCAAGCAGTGAGTCCAAATAGTGCTGAGTCGTCTCGTCCATATCTTTACCTCCTTTCGGGGCTTGATTTACGACCCATATATTCGGCTATCCGTCAAATACCATCGTGCGGGATTGAGTCACCTTGTGTCTCGCGCATCAATGAGTATGGCGAGAGCGCTGTCGAAAACAACCGCAGCGATCCACTCCTCATTTGGGTTCAAGGCTTACAACTCGATCGCAAACCTCCAGCGCGGCAGGCCTGTGCGTGACGATGATGACGGTACGGCCGAGATTTCGCATGCGGCCCAGCATTTCTCGCTCGGTCTTGGGGTCGAGGGCCGATGTGCATTCATCGAGCAGGAGCACGGGGGACTGGAGTAGACCGCACGCGCAACGGCAAGGTGTTGCTCTAGGTCTCCGTACCAGTTGTCGCTGGTGTCGTTCCAGGTTAGGTCCATCTGGCACCATTTGCCGTCGATCTTTACGGCGTTCCAGGTGTGGCCGTTGCTGGTGATGCGGCCGTTGGCGATGCCCGCGGCGTCAAGGAGCTTGGAGTAGATGCGCTGGTAGCTCTCGCAGGTGCCCTGGTGGCGCGTGAGGCCGCTTTCGGCCGAGCACCAGTTGAGGCTGTGGTCGTACTCCAGCTGGTCGAGTGTCCAGTCGTGGAACCACAGCGCCATGTCGTATTCCGAGCCGTTTGTCTCTTGCCTGCACTGGGCTACGGCGCTGTTGACGAGCTGCGTGACACTCGGGCGGGCGGCGTCGTTTACGGTCACCTCCGCTGTGGTGCGCAGGTAGTAGATCCCCTTGTCGTTTTGGGGGTCGTTTCTGTCGTTGTCCATAAAGTAGAAGAAGATGCGGTATGTGCCCGATGCCGTGAAGTCGAAGGTAAAGTCGTGGCCCGCGGTGCCCAGGCTGTAGTAGCTGGCCCATGTCGCGCGCGACGGGTCGCAGACGCTTTCCTGGCTGCCGCCGTCCCAGTAGGTGGGCACGTCCATGCGCGCCTTGGCCTGGGACGAGCCGTTGGCCTGGGTTACGTGGAAGGTCGTCGCGGCGCCCGCGGGGGCGTCGTTCCACGAGACGGTGAAGGTGACGCCGTTTTGGGTTGCCGTGGCGGAGTGGGCGTAGCCGGCTTGTGACGTGGGGGAGATGGTCTCGGGTGTGGGGTTGGTTTGCGCGCGGAGGGATGGGGTGGGGACTGTGGTGGCCGTGTCGGCTGCGGCGGTGGTGCCGGGGGTGGCGGCCGTGGGGTTTGCGGTGTTGGCGGTGGCGGTGCCGTCAGCGCTTTCCGTGTTGGCTGCGCTGGTGTCGATGGATGTTGCGGTGCTGTCCTCTACGGTATCTGTTGCCGCATTTGTGTTGGTGCCGTCTTCGGCCTTGCCTGTGTCGCTGCTCGTGGCGTCGGATTGCGCCTGCTGCTCTGCGTTTGCCTGAGGCTGGATGGCATCCGCTATGGCTGCCATGGGCATCGTCGCACTGACCATGGACGTGCACGCGATCGCACAGAGCAGGTAGTAAAGGGGTCGTTTCATAGCGGAGCCTCTCGGTGAGCAGCCAACAGGGTCCGAAGGCAGCTCCAGGCCAGCACTCCGCACATATTTTGTTGGGGTTAATTTTACGGGAACACCAGTCAACAACAGCGATCTTTCTGGGGATTGTTGGGGAGGGGAGGGATGGTTGGTTGCCCGGTGACGTTGTGGATTGCGTTGGGTTGACTATGTCCGATGCGGCAAATCCAGCATGAGGCCGTCTCGCGCTTCTTCGAGACTCGCCACCGAGACCTTCCAGGAAAAGTCCGTGAGGCTGCTGCTTAGGTCAAGTTCTGTGTGGTCGTATTTTTCAATTTTGCCGCCCGGGTGATTCTCGTCTGGTAAAAGGCGACATTCGACCGGTCGCGACCCGATGATTCGATACTCCTTCTGATATGCGTACTTGGGCGTTTTGATAACGGGATTGTGCGGGATGCCCTCAAAGATCTCGCGGATTAGTTTTGGCCCGGGGACGCCGTAGGAGATGGGACCGTGGGCGTAGATGCTTCCGTCGTCGGTGGTGTGTCTGTCGGCGAGGCGCGCGAAGCTGGCGTACTGTAGGCAAGTATATCCGTAGAGGCATACCAGAGGGCCGTGCTTCTCTGGGATGTTATGTTTGCATAATTAATTAAGACAATATAATTGGTGGCAATTAATAAATGCAACGAACGTTTGTGTTTGCTATCGTTGCGCTGTTCATTCATGGATCGGAGATTGATCACGGATGTCTGATTACAATTTCTACTACGACGAAAGCCAGCATAGCCGCTTACTCAATCTCGAGACCATCAAAGCCGATGAATTCTATGATGGATTTGTTGTTGCAATAGTAGGGTGGGATTCTCAACGGGAGTCCGATTTAGCTGCCCAGTATTGTGAATTCGAGAAAAAGTATCTTTCTCCAAACGCTAAAGAGTTAAAGAGCACTTGTCTTAAAAGGAGCCAGTTCAAATATGGATTTAAATCTCTATCTCAACATAACGCGCGTTTGATCAGTGATTATCTCGACCTGTTTGATGAAGAAATGTATGTCTATTGTTCCTTCTCAAGTAAGGTCGAATTGCTTGTTGATAGACTGTTCAGCCAATATCAAAACCAGCCCTGCTTTAATGCCGATCTAATGAAATACTCTCTTGCAAAGCTGTTAGTTCAATATAGACCTAATGAAGTTGTTGAATCGATATATAAATCGCCCGACGATTTATTAGACGCTTTGCGGGACTTTCTCCTAAAAAGAATCGAAGATGACAAAGCGAATCCCGAACTTAAGTGGACCGAAATGGATCAATTCAGATCGATTTTGGAAGTTATGGACCACGTGATGCCACTGGATGATTATCAGTGGGAATACTATTTGCCTCTTGCGGGATTCGGACTATATCTGAGCGAGCATAATGAGATCGATAACTGCACGCTTATCATTGATCAAGAAGAGAATACTAGAGCTGCTGCAGAACGGCTTGGCTTTGATGGGGTGCGTGAAGCGGATTCTTCTGAGTGCTTCGGTGTCAGAATGGCTGACATGCTTGCTGGAATAGTGGCAAAACTCATGAAAGCTATTCGCGATGAACTGACCTATCAGTCGCGAGAAGATGAGATTAAAAAGAACCTTTTTGATGTGGAGTGGTTCAACCTAAATGATGAGCGCCTCGAACTATACAAAAAGTTATGTCGAGTGTTGATTCAGTATGATAAATGCTGGTACAAGGTTTATGGTAGCGGTTTCTCTGATGACCTTGTCGTTTTAATTGCGCTGCTAAAGTACCTTGACGGTTTCGATGGTGCCGCTCAGCTCCACGAACTTGGTGCTAATAACGCGGAAAGATTCAACACCTTCTGCTGCAACAGTCTTTCGGAGCATTTTCAAGTGCTAAGCGATGACCCTTTGCATACGGGCGATTTGAGCGATCCTAAAAACCTATTCCGCCCCCGTCTTAGGATCACCGATCGGCCCAGAACATATAAGGTGATGGATGTAATGTTTGGCGAAGACGATGCCCCAATGGCTCTGATATCTGAGAATGGGCATGAAAATGCCTATATATTGCCTGCTGACCTTGCTGGCTGGGTCAGTATGGTGCTTTCCAATGTTGTTTAAAGATATATTGTTTCCTGGAAAGGTGAGGTTTCAGTATTTCGAAGGCAGATTTAGAGCTGATTTTCTATAGTTAGGGGCTCCTGTCCCTAAGAGCTTAAGAAGGATGGCATAGTGGATCTTACAGAAAAGCTAATGTACATTACGGTGCAGGTGCGCTGCGAACTCACTGACGGGGGATTGTCTCGGGGGAGCGGCTTTATTTTCACCTATTCTAAGGGCACCACAACGCTTCCAGTGCTTATTACCAATAAGCATGTGGTGAGTGGAGCGTCTAGAACACTCCTCTCGGTTCCGTACGTTCATCGCGAGGGCGACATTAGCGAGCGTCGTTCGTTTAACGTTGCCATCGGTGATGGTGAGGACGTTTGGGTTGGGCACCCCGATAATTCTATAGATCTTTGTGCACTTCCGCTTCAGGGCGTTATCGAACTAATGCATGAGCATGACCCCAACGCGCATCATGTTTCCGTAGACGAAAGTCTTATCCCTTCTCAAGCTGAACTTAACAAGCTAAGCCCTTTTGAAGACGTCATTATGATTGGTTATCCGATCGGTCTTATTGATGAAGTGCACAATGCCCCACTTATGCGCAGGGGCATGACGGCCACCCATCCAAGATACGATTTCAACGGCTTGCCTCAATTTATGATAGATTGCGCTTGTTTTCCTGGGTCGAGCGGGTCGCCCGTATTTCTGCTGGATAATGGACCATATGTCGACGACGGAACGATTACTCTTGGTCAGCGGCGATTTAAATTTCTCGGCGTTTTGTTTTCGGGGCCGGTGCAACATGCAAGTGGTGAAATTGCTGTTATAGATATTCCCACGACCCAACAGTTAGTTTCTTCCACCGACATTATGGTGAACTTGGGAAACGTTATTAAGTCAAAGAAGCTAGAGGAGCTTGGGGTGGTTTTGTGGAACATAGCCGAGGGCTAAATTCCATCTAGTTTGTTTGCGTAGGTTTAAGGCCTTTTCTGTATGGGTGCTGAGTGGCAAATCGTAAATATCATTCCCTGTTGGTGCCTCATGCTCTCGGGTGACGCTAAATATAGGATCGATGCTTCCGCCCTCTGGGCCATCACTGGTGGACGGGCCCGTAGACAAACATAGGATATCGACTAAAATATAGTCAATTGCGGTGGAAGCCTTCGGGCGACACCTGAAGAGGGTTGATGCGTCGGCTCTCTTTTTTTGACGATATTTTACAGCATGCTTGGCATGGCTGCGCAAGGCCGTGCGGGGGCATCCGTGCAGGGAATGTCACCTCCAGAATTGATCTTACGATTCAGCTGCCGCTCGACTTGGCCATATCGCAAGATACCGATCTGGCGTCGGCGCACCTGAACCTATCGATCATTCGCGTGGTAATCACGACGGTATTGTTTGCGATCTTGCTCTCTTGCACCGTGAACATGCAGTGGATCGGCAAGATCTAGTTGGCGTAGATGCCCATCCCGTACGCTAAAGACGCTTCCAACGGATCGCCCTGCACGCTGTGTAGATTATGGTGGTAGTCGGCTGTGTTCATATAGATCTACGAGGGGTATTACTTGCTGCCGAAAATTGAATTGTCCCTTTGGGATTCGAGTACTAGAGTGAATCTGCGGTATTGACGCAGTCAACCTTCGGCCTTGCGTCTTGCGAAGAGGCGGTTGTTCTTCTGGATGGCCGCCTCTCTTTATTTAAAACCAGTTAAGTTTGACAAACCTTTCTTGGGTATCGACGATCAAGTTCATCTTCTGGAATTTTGCGGTTTGGGTGTCGATGCAGATACTGGTCCCACTCTGATGTTCAAAGTCAATTACTTGATTCTCAGATGGTGTCCTGTTCGATTGAGGTTGAGAACGTCTGCACAAAGCAAGAAAAACGAAACGGGCGCCTTGCTAGTATTATTGATGCATGTAGAAGGCGTCCCTTTCCCGTACGTGCGCGGAGGTCTTAGAGTTGGTTCTTGCAGACTGGAATGTATTTGCTTGCAAGTTTAGTGGCAATGAGCAGGCTGCTTTTGAGCAGCTTTGCTACCTGCTGTTTTGTAAAGAACATGGGTGCGAGATGGGCATACCTCGTTACATCAATAATCCTGGGATCGAAACTGACCCAATTGCGGTTAATGACGAGGTAATTGGGTGGCAGGCAAAGTACTATCAAGTAGCTCTTTCGCAAAAGAGGCGCGAACTAATTGCCGCTGTGGATGAGGCCCATAAGTGTTATCCAGAAATGACGCGTCTTGTTTTCTATTGCAATAGGGATTTTGGGGCAGGGAACATAAGCTCGGACGGCGTTCGGGACCCTGTGGCTAAGACAGATACCGAAGACCATGCCGCCCGCCTTGGAATAAAAATAGTCTGGTTTCTTGCATCTGCCTTTGAATCTTCGTTTGTGTTGCTTGAGAACGAAGCAATAGCACGGCACTTTTTCTCGAGCGATCTGCATGATGCCTTTGGCTTGGGGTTGCGTCTTGTTGATCAGGGCAAGCGCTACTTTAAGCACATCGATACATCAGTTGTCATTAAAGATGAAGAATTTAAGATTGACCGGAGTGACCTGCTCGAGCAGATTCGCGGGGGATTTCGTAAGGGGAACAGCGTTGTATTGCTTGCGGGTGACTCGGGCGTTGGCAAGACCGCGGTCGCCAAAGACTACCTGTCCTCGCTCCCCAGTGATTCGATTGTTGTTGTGGTGGACTGTCATGACGCTGACGCTTGGAGGAGCGAGGAAGACCTGATTGGCGGCTGGCGCGGGCTTGGGCTAAGCGATGCTCAACGTGCCTTTCAATCAACGGACAAGCGCTATCTGCTGGTTGATTCTGCCGAGTACTTGTTCGAATCGCAGAACCGTTCCTTACCAGCTGCTTTATTTGGTTTTGCGCACGATGGAAACTGGACGGTTCTCGTGACGGTTCGCTCTTCATGTAGAAGAGAAGTGGAAGAGCTCGTTCATGATGCGTTTGAGTCTGCTTATACAGTTGTTTCGGTTGGTGGCTTTAGCGAAGATCAGGCGCGCGACTATCTTATTCGTTTAGGTTATGCGGACAAGTATTCTTCAATCGCATCTGTCCCTCCGTTCAGAAAGCCCATTATCGCCAAAGTCCTCTCAAAGGTGAGGCCGGGGCAGATAATGTCAGAAGAAGCATTGAGAGATTTTGTCCTTAACGAGCTCTATCTCAAAGGTGATAGCGAAGCCGAATCTGCATTGAGAAAAGAGACGGTTTTCTGGATGGCGTCTCGTCGGCTTTCATATGTCAAGACGAGCTTTAAACCCAACATGAAAGTGCTCGAACGGTTTCGAAAAGCCGGGTTTATTGTCAATTTTGATATGTGGAGCGTGCATTTCGCTCACGATTATTATGAAGAGCTTGCAATTGACGCGTTGCTAAATCATCTTTTTTCGATATCAGATTCAACTAGACGTTTTTTGACTGAGTTGAAGCCGGATTTTGCGACGAAGAAAATGCTGTCAAATTGGCTTGTTGATAGCGGTGGCGCAAACCGTGGTGCGCTGGAATGCTTCGCCGAAGAAGTGCTTGGCGACGAAGACGTATATCAGAAGTGGGGAGATTGCATCCATCGTTCGATGCTGCGGTCCGACCAAACGGCAGAGCTGTTATCGCAATTTTCCTTTGAACTTAAGGCGAATGGCTGGGCCTTTGCGAGCGATCTGGGAAAAACGTTGCGGCGCTCTTGCATGGATATTGATTCCGAAGCTATGGAACGCATATCAAATAGCGGATTCGAAGGTAAGGTTCCCCTTCAGGAAAAACCATCTGGCTACGGCTGGAGGGATTATATTGCTTTTCTATATAGCTATAGGGAAGAGATTCCTCTAGAGGCGTCTCTTGATCTCGTTAAAGTTCTAGATGTTTGGAGCAAAAGCAACCATACTGGAGAAACGGCGCGCCAAGCAGGTCTGATTGCGCTCGCGTTGATAAAGAAGATTGAGCATGAGGGCAATCCCTATCAATATAACGGTGCAGAAGAAACATGCGTTTCGGTTGTTCTTGAAACGGCGAGAGAGCTGTGCCAAGAATTGGCAGCCTATTGTGCGCAGGAGAGGGATTGGGACGATTGCAGGGAATGTAACCACCCCTTATTCCAAGGTTTGATTAAGGATTCTCTATCGACATGGTATGTTGCACGCGCTATTCCAGGTGAGTACTCGGAGTTCTTATTTAATGCTTGGACAATCAAAGGCGATCATAAACACGAATTCTATGAGATGCCCTTTGATTTCGAAAAGGAATTCGCGCTCCGCGCCCGCGAAATGTCGTACTGTCCGGCAAGCGCCATGCAAACTCCTGTCTATGCCCTATTTAGGTCTGATTGGAATGCTGCATTGCGGTTAGTCTGCAGAATTGCCGACCATGTTGCTGACGCTCTCTTGCACTCGAATTATGCAGATGAATGTTTTGAAGCGAGCATGCGGCTGGGTGAGATAGACAGAAGCTATATTTTTAGCAGCAGACTTTGGACGGCGCATTTAAATGGCTGCAGTTCTGATTTGTATTCGTCAATCATGATGGCGTTTGAGCGATGGTTACTTGAGGTTTCAGATGCAGCTACTTCTGAGCAGCTTGAATACGTGTGCTTTACAGCTTTGAAGTCATCACATTCTTGTTCAGTTATATCTGTGGTCGTTTCGGCCGTGTTGAATGCGCCGATAAAATGCCCCGACGTGCTTTGCGCGTTACTTTCTTGTCGGGCTGTGGTCATGCTGGATAAAGGCAGACGGATGAACGGGTGGTTTGATCCGGCGGTTTCTCCTCTTGCGAGCCACTATCTGCATAACCAAGACAGAGAGATTGTTTCGAAGTATCGAATTAGCGAGAAGCAGATTTCAAACGCCGCGCTTCTTGTTCAGCTTGATAACGGCCTTTTCCTGCTGGATGGAAAGACTAGCGCTGCTGATTGCATTCATTCGATTATTGACGACATGATGGGGTCGTCGGATGAGGAAGATGCGGCCACAAGATGGGCGTACCAGCAGATGGATTCGCGGCGACTTAAGGTTGCTGGAAATTCAGATGACCCGAATCATCCTGGAGTGCTATTGGAGATTAATCCAGACAAGGATTTGGCAGAAAAGCTAGAACAGCATAAAGCAATGCTGGAAGATGCGAATCCGAGTCAATCTCTTGCTTTTTATACGTGGGCGCACAACGGATGGGAAAAGGGTGCTCAGTTTAACGATGACTTCGATTCAATCAACGCCGCTTTGGCTCATGCTAAGAAACTGATAGATGGTGACGGCGCGGCCTTGTTTCTCCGCGATGCGTGTGAATACACAGTTGCAATTGCTCTTCGAGACTATCTGGATGGACTTTCGGATTCCGAGCTTGAATGGTGCTACGAGTATGTCTCGGAATGCCTAGGTGCTGCAAATGCGTATCCCTCTCATCGAGAGTCTTCTCTTGGGGCACCTGTCAAAGCTTGCGTTTTGTCTGCGGCTCGGGGAGTGGGCGAATTTCCGACTCTTGTTGCAAGGCTGGTCGTTGGTTCGGATAGGGCTTTGCACTCGTCTTTAATAGAGGCTATAGGAGCCTATTATTCAGGGAATGTCCGTGCAATCGAGGCCTTTCTAGTTGGGTATCTTACAGCTGGTAAATTCTGGGATAAGAATCGGAAGGACGCATTGCGGGTTCCCGTTCCAGAGCTTCGGTTGAGTAGCGATAAACCGATGGAATTACTCCTTGAAGAATATCCGCGATTGCCGGAACGAATCATCGCCATGGATCTTGGTGTCTCTTATTTGGAAAACTACGTTGTCTACAATCCGAAACACCTTGCGACGTGTTTCGTCTTGGTGGCAGCTTGCAGCAAAGACGGGTGTGATCCATTTGCTATAGAAGACTATATAAAGGCGACTTCATCTGGGCTGATGGCCCACCGAGACGCCTCATGGATTTTTGATTCTCAGGTTCGCTTTGTGCGACATGTTGCGATGTGGTTAATTGAGACAAAGCCAAGTTGCTTTCGTCGTATTCTTGCCGAGATTGCTCCGCTGTTGCTTCAACAATATGTGGGTGGGCGTTTTCTGTCTGAATTACTCTATGCCCGACTTCGGGGGAGGCTGGACGACTCGCTATTCTTCGCGTATTGGAGCGAGACTTATGAAGCGTGTTTTTCGGTCAATGTTTCATTCGATAACAGAAGCAATCCCGACGATTTGCTAGAAGCGTTGCTTTTTGCGGATCCGTCTTGGTCCCATAACGTTTTTGAGTCATTTTTGGACTACGACCGCTGGGACGGCTTCTTCTCCAAGGTCTCACGACGACAAAAAGGGACTGCAGCTCTGACTTCGTTCGCATATCTGCTGCATGAGGTTGTACCCGAGCGCCTGGAAAAGGGCCTCCACTGGTGCGCGACGGTTATCCGCAACGGGGTCCGCCTCTCTTCTTCGCGACTCGATTCAAATATGCAATATTATCTCGAGGAAATTTGTGCTCGTGCCGCTGAAGAGCTGGGATCAAGGATGGCTCGGCGGGGAGTGCTGGGAGGCGATCTGCGCGTCGTCCTCGACTTCCTTATCGACCAATTCGATTCGTCGCGCGCGTATCGTTTGCGAGATTTGATAGAGGGGAGCAGCGCGTGACGGCTTCATTGGTTAAATTTAACGACATTGGTACGACATTGGCAGGATGCAATCTGTGTGGCGATATGATGCACGGGGAGCTCGATACTTCAACGCTGGGGGCCGTTACAGTCTGAAATGGGCCATCGATAAATTTTGATGGCGAGCATTCGGTACATTGCCTACGATACGGGCAAGTCCCGAGGGGCTGCCGATCGGGCGCCTCCGGATGGCCGTCTGCCCCTGCCCTGTAGAGGGCCCCGGGGGGTATTGCCGCCGGGGACGCTCGCCGCTCCGGACGACTGTTAAGCGATGCAGTTTAACTTTCATTGATCGTTCTAGAAACGTTGGATTTATAGCGTATTCCGAAAGTGCGGGGGAAATTCGAACCTCGCCGAGCACGCTCCGTTATTTGTCAGCTAAACCGCAGATCACGGATATCCAAATCCCAAGTCTGGTCGACAGGAATCTGGTTTTACCCGCGCTTACGGAATTGCCCGTCGAAAGTGTGCGACATAATCTGGAACCCCTGAGCACAACGGCCTTTTCCAACAAAAGAGCCGCAGGTAGAGCCGCTGTGGTATTCCAGTGTGGTTGGCCGGCTTTTCCTGCCGATATTGTTCTTGTCCTACTTAGCTGCTATAGTAGCTTTACCGCAGAGGTAAAACTATGGTAGGAGGTGGTCATGCAGGTCAATTACAAGAATCGTCACATTGAAAAGATCTGCACAAACGCTTCCGTTGCTGCCAAAAAATTCGATAAGCGCACCGTGGGCCTTATCCAACAGCGTGTAGATGAGATTCATGCTGCTGATTCCGTCGAGATGCTCGTTCAGTTTGGGATCGGGCGATGCCATCAGCTTGTTGGTGACCGTAAAGGGCAATTTGCAATGGACTTGGTACATCCTCTGCGATTGGTATTTGAAGTCATAAGGGATGAGATTCAGATAGCGGAAATTCAAGAAATCGTTGACTACCACTAGCATGAGATTTGTAAACAGGAGAATGCTTAAGAGGTGAGAAGGCATGGCAAGGAGCAAGACTTATATCGCAACACCACCGGGGGCCACTATAAAGGAGCAGCTTGAGTATCGCGGTATGAGCCAGCGCGAGTTTGCTAGGCGCATGGATTACTCTGAGAAGTTCATAAGTCAGCTTATAAATGGACAAGTTGAACTTACTCCAAATACCGCACATAGGCTCGAGATGGTGCTGGGCGTTCCCTCGGCATTTTGGATGAATCTTGAGGCGCGTTATCGTGAGAAGTTGCTGCAGGTCGAGGACGAAAATTCTATCGAAGAGGATAAGCAGATAGCCAGGAAGTTTCCTTATGCACAAATGGCCAAACTGGGATGGGTCGAGCCGACGCGCTCTGTGGCTGTTAAAGTGGTCGAGCTTAGAAAATTCTTTGAGGTTGTTAGACTTACGCTGCTGAATGAAGACCGACTTGCTCCGGGAATCGCTTATCGTCGCCAGAAGGAAACCGCTGAATCCGAATATGCACTTTTGGCTTGGGCCCAGAAGGCCAAGATCGATGCGCGAGGTATAACGACCTGTAAGATCAATGTCGGTAAGCTTGAGGAGTGTATTCCCAAACTCAGAGAGCTTACGTCTATGGATCCTGCAGATTTTCAGCCAGCCCTTGTGTCTATGTTGGCTGAATGTGGGATTGCGACGGTCTTTTTGCCCCATCTTGAGCACACGTTTCTAAATGGTGCGACGTTCTATGACGGATCAAAGATTGTGCTCGCGCTCACGCTGCGCGGGGCCGATGCCGATAAGTTCTGGTTCAGTTTTTTCCATGAATTGGCGCATGTTATTAAAGGACACATTGGACGAACTACTGGGACTACCGAAGAGGAGGAACGCACGGCGGATGCTTTCGCGCGCGATATCTTGATTCCACCAGAGGCATATGTTCAGCTCGTTGCTGGAAGCAAGACGTGTAGTTCCGTTGCGTCTTTTGCCGATGAGATAGGAATTGCCCCAGGAATTGTAGTGGGTCGTTTGCAAAAAGATGGCTACCTGCCATATAACCAGTTGAATAGCCTCAAGGTCAGGTATCAGTTCGCAGAATAGAGTGCACATCTCCGAGAATTCCGGGTTTTCTATCGAGGTTTACCGTGAATGCGGGTGAAGAGCCGATGGCGCGCAGTCGTGGTCACTGGAAGTTACGGTAAGATATTCTAAGTGATGCAGTCGCCGCGGACTCTACGTGAGGCAGTGACAAAGAAGGGTCGTTGTCCGGGTTTCCGGCAACGGCCCTTTGACGTTTCCGCGACAACTGGATGTTGTCGCGTGTTCGCTTTAGGGTAGCGGGTTTTTTTTATCGCGTTTTTCGGAAGTGCGGGGATAATCGAAACTCGCCGAGCACACCCGGATTTTTACCAATAAAACCGCAGCTCGCGGATGCCCAAAACCGGGGTCTGGTCGACAGCTCTCTGTTTTTCACCGCACTTCCGGAATTGCCCGATGGAAGTATGCGGCAAATTTCGGAATCCTTGAGCACACCGCCCTTTTCATGAAAAGAAACCGCAGGTAGAAGCGTTGCTACTATCCAGCATGGACGGCATGTCTAGATTTTGCCGCATACTTCTGGTTTGAGCGGCTCTCTCAGTAGGTTTTCATGGTTCGAACGGGCTTTGGTTACATGACTTTTCCCGTAGTTACGTAATTTGTGCAGGTCTCCTATCTCTTGCCGTAATATAATTACGGCAAGAGATAGGAGACTCTCATGCTTAAGCGTTTTACTGTTGATGGCTATAGGAATTTTCCGACTCCGGTTACATTTAATTTTGCAGCTTCTCGTGATTACCAGTTTGCAGAAAATAACGTTAAAAACGGAACCGTGAAAACCGCACTTTTGATCGGCAGAAATGCGTCTGGTAAATCGAATTTCGGTTCAGCTATATTCGACATTACGCTCGGCTTTCCAAAGGCATTCGATTATTCTGACCAGGATGATCGTCTGTTTTTGAATGCTGATTGCGGGCGAGGTACGGCACAGTTCACCTATGTCTTTGAATTTGACGGTCGCGAAATCAATTACTGCTATGAGAAGACTTCTCCGACTACTTGGCTTCACGAGACCCTATCGATTGATGGGGAACGAATTTTCGATTTCAATAATGCACGCGGCGTTTTCGAAGAGAACCACCTTGAACGAATCGGTGCAGCTGGCTTTAATTTTGAATTCTTCGATGCTTCGTTGAGCCTTCTTTCTTATATAACGAGCAGTCTTCCAACTAATGTTTTAGGTGCCTTGGCTGAATTACGCCGATTTGTCTCGCGCATGAGGCTGATTCGCACGGACAACTTTCGATTAAAAGGGGTTGAAACAAAAAAGGTAATCAACAAAATCATACGCGAGAACAAAGTTGCGGAATTTGAATCATTTATTCGCAATTTTGGAGTCGATGAGTCCCTGATCGTTATTAAAGAGTCCGACGGCTCGCCTGTTCTATATTTCAATCATCCCATGCGATGCATCCCGTTTGTCGAGGCGTGTTCTAGCGGTACAAGAACTCTGGTTAAGGTGTTCTCTGAGCTTGAGCTAAACGAGTCTGCCAGCTTTTTGTTTATAGACGAGTTTGACGCTTTTTGCCACTTTGAGATGGCTGAGAGCCTTTTGAAGCTCTTTGCTTCCAAGACATCTTGTCAGATATTGTGCTCCACCCACAACACTTCGCTTGTTAAGAATGGCGTAATGAGGCCCGACTGCGTTTATCAAATTTCTGCAAAAGAGGGTATTCGAACCTTGGCCGATTCCACCGATCGTGAGTTGAGGCTCGGCAACAATATTGAGAAGCTCCTCCGAGCCGGAGAGTTTGAGTAGCCATGAACGGTGCGTCTGAAAAGAACGTCCTGCTCATTGTTGAAGGCGCAAAACGCGAGCCTCAGCTGATGGGGCGTTTATTTGAATCTTTTAGCCTCGCGGATGATCATCAAATTGTTCCTGTCGAGATCAATGTTCATGACTTTCTTGATAAGCTCTTTCAAGAATACGGTTGCGATTTCGAGTCCATTGATCTTAAGCCCTTTGTCGCTGAGCTTCTTTCGGATAAAGATGATGCGGCTCGGCTTCTCGAATCCAGTTTTACAGACACCTTGCTCATATTTGACTTAGATCCTCAGGACAATCGGCTCGATTTTAAACGGCTTGAGCTAATGCAAGACTATTACTGCGATAGCACTGATATGGGTCAGCTATATCTGAGCTATCCATCGGTTGAAGCATATCGTGATTTTGATCCCTTGAAGTGTCTCTCTCTGGATGACGCCCTTGTTCCTTCAGATGTGATTTTTGGCAAGCGATCTTACAAGGACTGGGTTGCCAGGAGGGGAGATTCGCTTGCGGATATTGGGCGTATTGATGGTTTTACATTTGCCTGCATTATTGCCGTCCATGCCCTGAGGTCGCTTTGGTTAACTAATGAGCAGATGATGCCAATTGCAAACGAGTCTCTGGCTGACTTAGCTGCGACCGTGGCGGGCATCAATCATTCTGAACTTCTGCTCAATGAGATTGAACGTCTGAACAATGATTCATTTTGCGCATGCTGCACCTGCCTTTTCTTTATTGCGAATTGGCCTAAGCGACTTAACGACGTTATGAACAAGGCGATTAAGAGGGGTTTGGGTATTCGTTTGTTCTAAAGAGCTCCCTTCGCCCTTTGTTTTCGGAAGTGCGGGGAAAATCGGAGCTCGCCGAGCGTAACCCAATTTTCGGCTACAAAACAGCAGGTCGCGAAAGTCTAAAACAGGGGTTTGGTCGGCAGTTCTCGGATTTTCGCCGTACTTCCGGATTAGGCGCTTATTAGGATCCTCGATGTCCCCATATCCTCTAAAAAATTTCTTAAGACAGCTTTAAAGGCGTTCCAGCTCGCGTTGATAGCGTAAAATACGCGTACTTGACTATAGTAAATTTGGATTTTGGGGGAGGGGGAACGTCGTGGAAGTGCTGGTTGTTGGCAATACCGCATATGTTGACGATGACTTCTGCTCCAAGGCGTTCCCCGGGGATCACGTTAAGGTCGTCGCTGCCGCGGAAGCGCGCCGCGATGAGCCGTCGCCCCATGCCTCGTGGAAAGAGCTGCTCCAGCACTTGGAACAAGCCTACGAGTTCGACCGCGTGGTCTACCTGTCTAATTACCTTACCCCGCATACCGATGCCGTGGGTGATATCGAGCTGCTGCGCTCGGTCTTTCGTGCGTGCGCGGGTCGCCGGGTCCAACTGCTGTATGTAGCGGGGCCCGCGGGTGCCGAGGGTGCCGCCGATGCCGCGGGGCGAACGGGCAAGGGAATTATCGCCCGTGCGTCAAACGACCTGTGCCGCTACTACGCTGCTCGCGAGGGCGTTCAAACCAAGATCCTGCGCGTGCCGTTCCTGTATACCGCGTCTGCCGCACTGGAGGACCCGTTTTTGGTGCCGTTGTTCGATGCGTGCTCAACTGGATCGGTCGCTCTGCAGGGCGCGCAGGATGCGGCGTTTCCCCTGCTGTGTGCCGAGGAGCTTGCGGTGCTGGTACGCCGTATCTTCGACAGCTGGGATGGTAACTTTGAGACGCTCGACGTTGCCGATGCCTTCCATCACACGGCGGGTGAAGTGGGCGAGGCTCTTCAGGCGCTGTTCCCAGGGCTTTCAGCTGCCTATGGCGATTCTGCTGGTTACGTCCTGCCCGTCAGCGACGTCGCTCGCGTGCGCTATGGCTGGTTTCAGCGCTACGACTTGCTGCGCGATCTTTCGACCATTCAAGCGCGTTGGGGTGCTGGCCGCGCAAAGAAGGTCAACCCCTTGCGCGCCGCCATCGACCGCATCCAAATGCGCACGCTGCCTATTAAATGCCTGGAGACGGGCGTTGCCTGGGTCCTGTTCGAGGTGCTGGAGCACCTGTTCTCCCAATCGGCCCAGCTCAACGTGCTCGATTATCGCCTGCTCTACGTGGTGCTGATCGGCACGCTGTATGGCTTGGACTTTGGCCTGGTTGCGGCGCTGCTGGCGTCGGTGGGTTTGGCCGCGAGCTACTTTACTCAGTACGGCTATACCTTCCAGGGTCTCTTTTACGAGCCGTCCAACTGGCTGCCGTTTATCGCGTACTTTGTGGTGGGTGCGGTGTGCGGCTATGTGCAGCTGCGTAACAGCGAGGCCATTAGGGTGGAGCGTGACCAAAACGAGCTCGTGCGCAATCGCAATACGTTCCTCACGCAGCTCTACCACGATGCCATCGAGGACAAGCGCACATACAAGCGCCAGATTGTGGGGCGTCAGGATAGCTTTGGCAAGATCTTTGCCGTGACGCAAGAGCTCGACGTGCTCAATCCGCGCGACATCTATCGCAAGTGCTGCGAGCTCATGGGTGAGATTCTCGAAAACGATTCGGTGGCGATCTATCACGTTTCGGGCGGGGCGTTTGCACGTCTGGTGGCGGCGAGTCCCGTGATTGCCGAAGACGCCACGCGCTCGTTTTCGCTTGAGCAGCTTGCGCCCCTTTTGGGCGGCGGGGGCCGTTCGAACCTGTGGGTGAATCGCGAGTTGACGCCGGGGCTGCCCATGTTTGGATACTCGATCGAGCGCGACGGGGCACCCGCCGTGTTGATCTCTGTGCGTCGCGCGGCTCAGAATCAAATGACGCTCTATTACCAAAACCTGTTCCGCATCTTGTGCGGCTTGGTCGAAAGCGCGCTGGGGCGCGCCTTTGACTATGAGGCGGTGGCGCAGGATAAGCGCTGCGTTGACGGCACTTGCGTGCTCAAGCAGGCGGCCTTTGGCCAAGAGCTCGCGGCGGAGCAGGCGTTGGCAGATAGCAAGATGGGGAGCTTTTTGCTCCTGCGCGTGGTGCCGGGCATGGAGCCTGTCGGCGAGCTGGTGGGCGCGATTGGTTCGGCTATCCGCGAGAACGATGCGGCGGGCTTGGTCGACGGCGACGTGCTCTACCTGCTCATGCGTCAGGCAAAGGCGTGCGATCTGCCCGTTATCCGCGAGCGCCTGAGCGCAAAGCAGATTGCGGTGGAGCCCGTCGACGGCGAGGACATCGTGGCGCTGTTGCAGCACATCTCTTGCACCGGTGACGGTGAGGGGGGTGCCGCTTGATCTCGCTTGTCGTTGCTGCCGTCTTGCTGCTGATTCATGCGCTGGTTTGCCTGGTGCTGTGGACGCTCATGAAGCTGGGCCTGCTGCCGGTGCACGGGCACATGCTGCCTGTGATAGTGCTGGTGCCGCTATGGGGCCCGTTGCTGGTGGTTCTGCTATCGGTCCGCAGCGCGGTGTTTGGCGAGGGACTGAAAGAGTCTGCGCTGGAGTCGCTTCGCTTCAACGACGACCTGCATCGCAGTATGCCGGTACCGAGTGGTGAGGACGATGCAGGCGTAGTGCCGCTCGAGGAGGCGCTCATCGTCAACGACCCGGCATACCGGCGCCGCTTAATGCTCTCCATGCTCACCGAGGAGCCCGACGCGTACCTGGCGCAGCTGCAGGCGGCTAAGCTTAACGACGACGTTGAGGTGGCGCACTATGCCGCGACGGCGGTGGCGCAGATCTCCAAGGAGTCCGACCTTAAACTGCAGCAGCTGGAGCGTGCCTTTAAGACGGACCCGAGCGTGCAAAACCTCAACGAATACTGCGATTTTCTTGGTGAATACTTGGGCTCGGGCTTGGCCGAGGGGCGCGTGGCTCAGATTCAGCGCCAACAGTACGCGCGCCTGCTTGCGCGTCGCTGCGAGCGCGAGGACACCTTTGAGCTGCGCATTCGATATGCGACGGCGCTGGCCGATGTCGGACAGATCGACGAGGCGCAGGCCGTGACCGATCAGCTGGTGCTCGACGTGCCCGACGAGCAGGAGGTTTGGATGCTTTGCCTGCGCTTGGCCGTGATGCGCCGCGACGGTGACGAGGTCTACCGTGTGATCGATGCGATTGACAAGCAACATGTGTATTTGAGCGCTGGCAACCGCGAAAAGCTGGCGTTTTGGCGCGACGGGGAGGAAGCCCGATGAGCGTGGTGCAACATATCCGCGACCGTGCAGGCCGCTTTCGTTGGATGGGACTGCTCGTAGTGTGGGCTGTTTTTATCGTCATGGCCGCCGTGCTGCTGATCGAACGCGCCGGAGTGCAGTACAGCGCTGGACAGCACAAGTTGGGTATGCTCGGCGCCACCGACGCTACGCCTGCAAGCTCGGCAATCTTTGGCCAAAAGCCCACATGCCTGGTCATTACCGACTCGGACCAAGATAGCGTCGACGACGTTAAAGACCAGTTCGACCAGATTTTGCTGGACATGAAGATCGCCCATCGCGATGTTGATATTGCCACCGACGGTGCGGACGCGATCCCATCGCTCACGTCGTTTGATCGCGTGATTGTGCTTATGCCCTCGCTTGACGGACTGGGTACGCATCTGACCGACATTATGAGTTGGGTGAGTGCCGGCGGTTCGCTTATGCTGGGCATGACGCCAGATAACTCGAACTACCTGCAGGCTATAGCTTCCAAGCTTGGTATCGAATCGGCCGGATATGACTATGCGACAGCCGAAAGTATCGTTCCGAGCGAGGACTTTATGTTGGGCGGAGGAGAGCGCTACGAGTTCTCGGACCCCTTCGATTCTTCGCTCTCGGTTTCATTGCGCGAAACGGCGCACGTATGGGCAAAGACCGGTGACGCGGGCACGCCGCTCATTTGGTCTAACGATTGCGGCAGTGGTCACACCGTGGTGTGCAACATTGGCATCTACGACAAGGTCATGCGTGGGTTCTATGCTTCGGCCATAAGCTTGCTGGGTGATGCCACGGCCTATCCGGTCATCAACAGCGCCGTGTTCTATTTGGACGACTTTCCTAGCCCCGTGCCCTCGGGCGATGGTACTTATATCAAGCGTGATTACGGCCTTTCCATTGCGGATTTTTACACCAAGGTCTGGTGGCCCGATCTGCAAAAGCTTGCGCAAAAATACGGCATTCGCTATACCGGCGTGATGATCGAAAACTACGAGGACGCGGTCAACCAGACCGAGCCCGCGCGCCAGGCCGATACCACGCAGTTCCGCTACTTTGGCGGCATGCTGCTGCAGATGGGCGGAGAGCTGGGCTTTCACGGCTACAACCATCAGCCTCTGGCGCTCTGGGACACCGACTACGGCACGTTGTACGACTACAAGACGTGGAAGAACAAGGAAACGCTTGTCGCATCGCTCAACGAGCTTATCGCTTTCCAGGACGAGGTGCTGCCCAATGCGCACGGCTCGGTCTACGTGCCGCCGTCGAATATCCTTTCGGCCCGTGCGCGCAAGCTTATCGGCACCGACGTTCCGCGCATTAAGACCATCGGCAGTACGTATTTTGAGGACGGCACCGACCTGCCGTACGTGCAGGAGTTTGGCGTGGCGAGCGATGGCATTGTGGAGCAGCCGCGCATTGTCTCGGGCGGCATGGTCGACGATTCCTATATGCGCCTGGCAGGCGTGTTCGAACTCAACATGCACTACGTGAGCACGCATTTTATGCATCCGGACGATCTGCTCGATCCCGATCGCGGCGCCAAGGAGGGCTGGGAGGTCTACAAGGGCGGCCTGACCGACTACCTGGACTGGCTTAGCAAGTCTGCGCCCGACCTGCGGCGTCAGACCGGTTCGGAATGCTCGGGCGCCATCCAGCGCTTTTCGTCCGTGACGGTGGGCGTGGATACCAGCGCGGATGCCTGGACGCTCAGCCTGGGCAATTTCCACGACGAGGCGTGGCTCATGTTCCGCGCCAACAATGGCGAGCCGGGTGCAGTCACGGGTGGCGAACTGACGCACCTTACGGGCAATCTGTATCTGCTCAAGGCAAATGATAAGACCGTGACGATCGAGCGCAAGGAGGGTGGCGACAAATGAGGATCTGCTTGGTACTCGAGGGTTGCTACCCCTATGTGCACGGCGGCGTATCTACCTGGATGCATGGCTATATCCAGGCCATGCCCGAGCACGAGTTTGTGCTGTGGGTGATCGGCGCGCATGCTGCCGACCGCGGCAAGTTTGTCTACGAGCTGCCCGGCAACGTGGTCGAGGTGCACGAGGTTTTCCTGGACGATGCCCTGCGGCTTTCGGGCGAGCAACATGAAGCTAGTTTTAACGACCGTGAGCGCGAGGCGCTACGCCGTCTGGTGTCGCTCTCCAATCCGGACTGGGACGTGCTGTTCGATATCTTCCACCGCCGCCGCGTGCATCCGCTCTCGTTTTTGCAGAGCCGCACGTTTATGGATATCTTTCGCGACGTGTGCCTGGCCGAGTATCCCTACACGCCCTTTGCCGATGCATTCCACACCATGCGCTCCATGTTGCTGCCCGTGCTCTACCTGTTGGGCAGCGAGGTGCCGGTGGCCGATGTGTACCATGCCATCTCGACCGGCTACGGTGGCCTGCTCGCCTGCCTGGGCTCAAGCGTTCACCATGCGCCGGTGCTGCTGACCGAGCATGGCATCTATACCCGCGAACGCGAGGAAGAGATCATTCGCGCCGATTGGGTGGTGCCGTCGTTCAAGGACCGCTGGATTCGTTTTTTCTATTTGCTTTCGGAGGAGATCTACCGCCGCGCCTTCCGCGTGACGAGTTTGTTCCATAACGCCCGCAAGACGCAGATTGATATGGGCTGCGATGCGGACAAATGCCTGGTCATCCCCAACGGCATCCAGTTCGATCGCTTTAAGGATATTCCCTTAAAGACCGATGACGGCTGGGTGGATATTGGCGCGGTGGTGCGCCTTGCGCCCATCAAGGATGTCAAGACTATGATCTATGCCTTCTTTGAGCTGCACGAGCGCCTGCCCAAGGTGCGCCTGCACATCATGGGCGGCGTGGACGACGAGGAGTACGGCGCCGAGTGCCACGCGCTGGTCGAAACCCTGGGCGTGCGCGACCTGATCTTTACCGGCCGCGTCAACGTGGTCGAGTACATGGAAAAGCTCGACTTTACCATTTTGACGAGCATCTCCGAGGGCCAGCCGCTCAGCGTGCTGGAGTCGCTTGCAGCGCGCCGTCCCTGCGTGACGACCGAGGTGGGCTGCTGTCGCGAGCTTCTCGAAGGCGCCCCGGGCGACGACTTTGGCGTGGCGGGTTTTGTGACGCCGCCTATGTATCGCAAGGGCTTGGCCGATGCCATGGAACGCATGTGCACAAGCCGCGCTCGTCGCATTGAGATGGGGGAGCGCGGGCAGCGTCGCGTTGCCACGTACTTCTTGCACGAGCAGATGCTCGCCAACTATCGCGCGCTATACGATGAGACGGCGCGTGCGTTTGACCTGCCCAGAGAGGGGGGAGTAGCCGGTGGCCGGAATCGGTTTTGAGCTCAAGCGCCTGTTTAGGCGCAAGGGTCTGTTTGCCACGATGCGCGCCTATGGCTACGCTGGCATTGTGTGCACGGGCCCCATGCTGTTGGGCGTGCTGCTCCAGGTGGGCATCTTGGTGCTGTGCGGTCTGTGGGGCGTGGGACGCGCCAACCAAGACCTGCTGGTGTGCATGGTGACCTATACGCTGCTGGCGTCGCTCACGCTCACAAGCTTTTTCTCTATGCCGGTCACGCGCTTTTTGGCCGATATGCTTTTTGCCGAGCGCGAGGATGAGATTCTGCCTTCGTTTTGGGGATCTAATGCCATCATGCTCGTTGTGGGCACGGTGCTCTACGGCGTCTTTCTGCTGTTCTCGGGCGCCACGCTGCTGCAGGGGCTGCTGTGCCTGTGGCTGTTCAACATTATGATCGTCAACTGGAACGGCATGAGCTATCTCACGGCCATCAAAGATTATCGTGGCATTCTGTGCAGCTTTGCGGCCGCCATTGGCGTGGCGTGCCTGTGCGCCCTGGCAGCGCTGGCGTTGGGACTGCCGCCGGTCGAGGGCCTGTTGGCGTCAATCGCCCTAGGCTACGGCGTCATGCTTGCCTGGGATGTGGTACTGCTGTACCGGTATTTTCCACGGAGTGACCGGAGTCCCTGGCGTTATTTGCGCTGGCTCGACCAATTTATGCCGCTTGCGCTCACGGGGCTGTTTACCAACTTGGGGCTTTTCGCACACCTGGTTATTATCTGGGCGGGTCCTATTGGCGTACAGATCAAAGGCCTGTTTTACGGGGCTCCTTACCATGACGTGCCGGCACTCATTGCGTTTTTGACCACACTCGTCACGTCCGTCAACTTTGTGGTCTCAGTCGAGGTCAATTTCTATCCGCGCTACCGCGACTACTACAGCCTGTTCAACGACGGTGGCGTGGTGGGCGACATTGTGGTGGCCGAGGAGGAAATGCTTGCCACGCTCAACCGAGAACTGCGGTTTTGTGCGCTCAAGCAGCTGTTTGTGACGGCGGCGGTCATCTCGCTCGAGACCACGGTGCTGTCGGCCCTACCGTTGGGCTTTAATAACCTGATGCACGGGTATTTTCGCACGTTGTGCGTGGGCTACGGCCTGTATGCCGTGGGCAATACGGTGTTGCTCATCTTGTTGTACTTTACCGACTACAAGGGGGCCGTGCTGGCCTCGGGGCTGTTTGCCGGTGTGGCCGGGCTGGCGACTGCCGTTTCTCTGCTCTTGCCGCAGCAGTTTTACGGCTTTGGCTTTTTGTTGGGTGCAGCGGTGTTTTTTATCGTGGCACTGCTGCGGCTCGATACCTATACCGCCAACTTGCCGTATCGTATCCTGAGCCAGCAGCCCATTGTGGCGACAGACAAGACGGGCTGGTTTACCGAACTTGGCCGGGTGCTCGACCGTGTTGAGCAACGCTACGAGGACAAGCGCGTGGCCGGTGATCCGCGCAGTGCGTTTGAACGTATGGTGGTTCGCCTGTACCAAAAACATTGGGGAGGTTCTGATGATCGATAAGTTGATGTCTCGCCGCTGCCTGATCGAGGCGGCTGCCGGCGCGCTGTTGCTTTCGGGCTGCTCGTCTCAGGACGAATCCTCGACTAAAAAGGTCAAAAAGCAGGACAAGATTAAAAAGGCCGAGGCCTCCGACCAGTCCAAGCACCTGCGCGATAAGGACGAGCTGTACGAGGTTTACGACGACTCGGGCATTGTGACCATGTACCTAACGGTCTCGCGCGGCAACAGCTCCGAGAACACCGACCACAGCTGGGCCGAGATCAATACGTACTCGGTGTATGACTATGCCGACATGGGCGTGACGCGCTATCAGGTTATGGGCCTGCTGCAGCCAGGCGATGAAGACGGCCCGGTGGCCGGCGAGGTTGGCTATGGCGAGGAAGCGCCCAATGCCACTGTGCAGGTGCGCGGCCAGACGTCGAGCATGAACTCGCAAAAGAATTACAAGGTGGAGCTCAAAAAGGGCAAGGGTACCTGGCGCCAACAGCGCGCGATTGCGCTCAACAAGCACATGGGCGAGGGTATGCGTTTTCGCAACAAGATGGCCTACGACCTTATCCGCGGGATTCCCCAGATGATGGGCTTGCGCACTCAGTTTGTGCATATGTGGGTGTGCGACCAGACCGAAAAGTCCAACGATACCTTTGAGGACTACGGCTTGTTTACGCAAGTGGAGCAGCTCAACAAGACGGCGCTTAAGGCACATGGCCTGGATAAGAGCGGGCACCTGTACAAGGTGAACAGCTTTGATTTCCATCGCTACGAGGACACCATTAAGCTTGCCGACGATCCCGACTACAACCAGGCAAACTTTGAGGGCATGCTCGAGATTAAAGGCGATGCGGACCACACTAAGCTCATCGAGATGCTCGATGCGCTCAACGACGAATCGCAAAAGATCGATGACGTGCTCGACACCTACTTTGATACCGAGAATCTGGTCTATTGGCTGGCGTTTCAGATCCTGACGGGCAACTGCGATACTCAGAACCGTAACTGTTATCTGTACAGCCCGCTCAACTCCAATACGTGGTACATCCTCGATTGGGACAACGACGGCATGCTGCGTAAGCTGGAGCTTTCTCTTACCGGGTTTTCGGACTACGCGAGCTGGGAGCGCGGCGCAAGCAACTACTGGGGCAACGTGCTGTTTAACCGCGCGTTGCGCAGCAAGTCGTTCCGCAGCGAACTCGACCGTGCCGTCAAGGACTTGCGCTCGTATTTGACCGAGACTCGCCTGACCAAGATGATCAAGCACTACCGCGAGGTGACTGAATCCCTGGTCTTTGCTTCGCCCGATATCGACAATCTGCCTGTCACCAAGGACCAATATGAGCAGATCGCCGCGGCGATTCCCTCCGAGATCGAGGAGAACTACAAGAGCTTTCGCGAGAGTTTTAAAAAGCCCATGCCGTTCTACATCGGCGTGCCGCAGATCGATAACGGCAAGCTGCGCATTAACTGGGATGCGTCCTACGATTTTGAGGCGCGCGACATTCGCTACACCGTTGAGCTTGCGCGCGACTATGCCATAAGCGACGTGCTTTTTAAGGCCGAGGATGTGCTGCTTCCCGAGGTGACCTGCGATGCGCCCGATACCGGCCAGTATTTTGTGCGCGTGCGTGCCACCAACTCCGACGGCTATACGCAAGATGCGTTTGACTACTATGTGACCGACGACGGCAAGCACTACGGCATGAAGTGTTTTTACGTGCAAGACGGCGGTAAGGTCGTGGAGGATACGTATGAGGAGGGCTAGCGCGCTGCTTGAGCGCCTGGCGGCACCGCCTGTGCGTGCCACGCAGGAGCGTTACCGCCACGAGCTCAAATATCTCATTAACGAGGGCGAGCACGCCGCGCTTGCCTGTCGCATGGCGCCTGTATTTAAGCTGGACAAACATGCGCGGGCGGGCGGTTACACCATTCGCAGCCTGTATTTTGACGACTACTGCAACTCGGCCTACGAGGAAAAAGACGCCGGCATTCTCATGCGCAAAAAGTATCGCGTACGCATCTATAACGGCAGCGACAAGGTGATTAAGCTCGAGCGCAAAAAGAAGTACGGTAGCTGGATCTATAAGGAGGACGCGCCGCTCACACGTGGCGAGTTTGAGCAGATTCTGGCTGGCGACTACGGCTTTTTGCTGAGGAGCCCCTATCCGCTCTGTCGCGAGTTCTACATCGAGTGCATCTGCAACATGATGCGCCCGCGGACCATCGTGGACTACGAGCGTGAGCCGTGGGTGATGGACGAGGGCACCGTGCGCGTTACGTTTGACATGAACGTGCGTGCCGCAGTGGGAAGCTTCGATATCTTTGACGTGACGCTGCCCGTGCTGCCGGTCCTGGAGCCCGGCAAGCTGGTGATGGAGGTCAAGTTTACGGAGTTTTGCCCGCAGCTGGTGCGCGATTTGGTGCCGCCGGGCGCGGCCGAGCTCACGGCGGTCTCCAAGTACTGCCTGTGTTACGAAAAGACCGCCTACCTGCGCGGATTTAATTACTGGGAATCGGATTTTGAGAACCGAGGGGATATTTAGACCATGAGCACCAGGGACTTTTTTAAGAACTCCGTTTTGGAGGCGTTTGGCCAGGTCGACCCTGCCAAGATTGGCCTTTCGCTGCTCGTGGCGCTCGCCATGGGTATCCTAATCTATTACGTGTATAAGCGCTTTTTTACCGGCGTGGTGTATTCGCGTAGCTTTGCCGTGACGCTTGTGGGCATGTGCGTGCTCACCTGCATGGTCACGCTCGCGATCTCGACGAACGTGGTCATCTCGCTCGGTATGGTCGGTGCTCTGTCCATCGTCCGCTACCGTACGGCGGTCAAGGACCCGCTCGACCTGCTGTATCTGTTTTGGGCCATTACCACGGGCATTACGGCAGGCGCCGGCATGTACGCGCTCGTGGGGCTCACGGCTGTGGTGATCGTGGTGATGATCGCCGGCTTTGCGAGCCACCAGGACAAGGCACGCGTGTACATGATGGTCATCCACTACACGGGCCAGACCACCGGCGACGATATCGTGCGCGCGTTTGGGCGTACCAAGTTCACCGTCAAGTCCAAGACCATGCGCGGCGACAAGGTCGAAATGGCCGCCGAGGTGTTCTCGGATGGTGTGGATATGCCCTATGCTGACGCCATTCGCGCGCTCGATGGTGTTGAGGACCTAACGTTGATCCAATACAACGGCGAGTACCACGGCTAACTATGTTCCGGCGTTTTAACAAACGCCGGACCGCTCGACGCTGCGCGAGCATCTGCCGGGCGATCTGCCGCTCAAACCGTCGCTCGCGTACATAAAGTACGCTTCGCTCCTCTTTCGCGACACCTCGCCACGGCAGCTGCCCGCTCGCTGACGTTTGCTCGACCTGGGTGGGCCGATTTTGTTCGGATGCCGTCTTCACGGGTATCATGGTGAAAGCGATTTCAATGACAGGGGTGCTCGTGGTAAAGATGAAAGATGTGGCCGAGCTGGCCGGCGTTTCGAGCGCCGCCGTCTCTCGCTACCTCAACGGTGGATATATCTCGGCGGACAAGGCCGAGCGCATTAAGAAGGCGATCGAGCTGACCGGATACGTGCGGTCCAGCCAGGCTCGTGCGCTGCGCACCGGTTCCACTAAGCTCATCGGCGTCATCGTACCTAAGATTAACTCGGAATCCGTGAGCCGCATTACCGCCGGTATTGGCCAGGTGCTCGGTCGCCGTGGCTACCAGATGCTGCTTGCCAATACCGATAACGCCCCCGATCGCGAGCTCGAGTACCTCGATTTATTCCAAAACCACCCGGTTGATGGCATTGTACTGGTGGCAACTATGATCACCGACGAGCATCGCCGGGCGATTGAGTCGTGCCGCGTGCCCATTGTGCTGATCGGTCAGAATGTTGAGGGCGCGGCGTGCGTGTATCACGACGATTACGAGGCCGCCTTTGAGCTGGGCCATGCGCTTGCGGGTCGCGTGGATGGCAAGATTGCCTACATTGGAGTTACCGAGGAGGACCGCGCTGCTGGCTATGACCGCCGTCGCGGTTTTGAGGCCGGCTTGCGCGCCGCGGACGTGGCGCTTGATCCGAGCCTGATTCGCCAGGGGTCTTTTACGCTCGACTCGGGCTATGGTGCGGCGCGTGAACTGCTTTCCGTTGCTCCCGATGTTTCGTTTATCGCCTGCGCGACCGACACCATGGCGGCGGGTGCGCTGCGTGCCATCGATGAGGTTCGCGGCGTGGGCGAGGGCATGCGCCGCGTAAGCGGCTTCGGCGACAACGCATTTTTGCGCGCGCTGACGGGCGGCATTCCCACCGTGCATTACGGCTACCTGACCAGCGGCGTCGAGGCGACCAATATGCTGCTCGACGCGCTCGATGGCGAGGAGGGGGAGAGCGGCCTGCGGACGCTCAAACTTGGGCATCAGCTCATGAATGTCTAGGCCTTGGACGCGTCTGACTGCCTTTGAGTCCCCAGTTTTTGTCTCAAAACTACCTTTCGCCGGCTTATTCCTACCGTTCACCCTACTATGAAAACGATTACAGACTTATGAAACTGAAAACGATTACAGTATAAGTGTCAAAGATGGCCGGGTGCACATACGCCCGTTGGAGGAAAGGGAAGTCATGGACTACCGCAAATCAGCCCAAGAGGTGCTCGACAACATCGGTGGCGCCGACAACGTTGTTTCGGCCGCACACTGCGCCACGCGTCTGCGCCTGGTGATTGCCGATAATTCCAAGGTTAACAAGGAGGCCATCGAGAACGTCGACGGCGCCAAGGGCGTCTTTGAGGCTCAGGGCCAGCTCCAGATTATTTTTGGCACCGGCACCGTCAACAAGGTCTACGAAGAGTTCATCGCGCTCAGCGGCGTCGAGGCTGCCACCAAGGCCGAGGTCAAGGAGGCCGCGGCGCAGCAGCAGAACATCTTTATGCGCGCCATTAAGGTTCTCGGCGACGTCTTTGTTCCCATCATCCCCGCCATCGTGGCTTCGGGCCTGCTGCTGGGCATTATGAGCGCCCTCAACTTTATGGCCTCCAACGGTTTTATCGCGCTCGACACTAATAACTTTATCTACAAGATCGCCGACCTGGTCTCGGGAACGTCCTTTGGCATTCTGCAAATCCTGATCGGCTACTCCGCCGCCAAGGCCTTTGGGGCCAACCCGTACCTGGGTGCCGTCGTCGGCGGTGCGTTCATCAACTCCTCGCTGCAGAGCGCCTATACGGTTGCCTCCGAGGGCGTGCAGACCATGGTCACCGTCATCCCCGGCGTGTACAGCTTTGAGTGGGTCGGTTATCAGGGCCACGTGATCCCCATCGTTATCGCCTGCGCAATTCTGGCCTTCCTCGAGAAGCGCCTACACAAGATCGTTCCCGAGATGTTCGACCTCTTTGTGACCCCGCTCGTCTCGGTGTTCGTGACCGTGCTCGTGACGCTCGTTGCCGTCGGCCCCATCTTTGTCTGGGCCGAGAACGCCATCCTTGGTCTGATCCAGGCCCTGCTGACCCTGCCCTTCGGCATCGGCTCCTTTATCGTCGGCCTGTTCTATGCCCCCACGGTTGTCACGGGTATCCACCAGATGTACACCGCCATCGACCTGGGCCAGCTCGCCCAGTACGGCGTAACCTATTGGCTGCCCATCGCCAGCGCTGCCAATATCGCCCAGGGTGGCGCCGCGCTCGCCGTTGCCTTTAAGACCCGCGATGCCAAGATTAAGGGCCTGGCGCTTCCTTCGGCTCTGTCCGCCTTCATGGGTATTACCGAGCCGGCCATCTTTGGTGTGAACCTGCGCTTCTTTAAGCCCTTCATCGCCGGCTGCATCGGCGGTGGCTGCGGCGCCCTGGTCTGCGCGCTCACTTCGCTGGCCGCCTCCGGCACGGGCGTTACGGGTATCTTCGGTATCCTGCTGTGCCTGGCCCAGCCCGTGCAGTACGCGATCATGTTTGCGGTCGCTGCGCTGGTTTCCTTTGCCATCTCGTTTGTCCTGTACAAGGACGAGCCTAAGGCTTCCGAGCGGGCCTAAGAGCTTTTGATTAAGGGAATGCCCGCGGGCTGTGTGCTCGCGGGTGTTTCCAGCATCTGGTGCCGATCTCTGGTGCCTTGTTACTTTCGATCTGTTAGGACTTTGATATGTCTAATGCACTTGGTCGCGACCTTGCAAAACTGGTTGCCGCTGTTGACGCTGCCGCCTCTGAGTGCGGTCACGGCGCGTATGGCCAGCACTTCCATATTATGCCGCCGGCGGGTTGGCTCAACGACCCCAACGGTCTTTGCCAAGCGGGCGGCGTGTTCCACGCTTATTTTCAATATGCGCCCTTTGATGTCGAGGGCGGCGTTAAGGTTTGGGGTCATGCGACGAGCCGCGACCTTATGACGTGGGACTACGTTGGCGCCCCACTGCTGCCCGACGAGCCGTTCGATTGCCATGGCGTGTATTCGGGCTCCGCGCTTGCCGAGGACGGCCGCATTCGCGTGCTGTACACGGGCAACGTGAAGCTATCCGATGCAGACGGCACGTACGACTACGTCAATACCGGCCGTCGTGCCGATACTGTTTATGTCGAGAGCGTTGATGGCCTTGCCGGTCGGGAGTTCAGCCAAAAGCGCGTGGTGCTGGCGTCGGAGGACTATCCCGAGGATTTGACCTGCCACGTGCGCGATCCCAAGGTGTGGCGTGACGCGGACGGGCGTTATCACATGGTGCTGGGCGCCCGTCGTCGCGTGGACGGGCGGCATGTCGAGAGCCGTTTTTGCGCCATGCATGGCGAGGGCGCCGGTCGCGATGTTGGCGAGATCTTGGTGTATGGCTCGGCTGACATGCTTAGTTGGGAGCTCGAGACCCGCGTGTGTGCGCCCGAGCGCTTTGGGTTTATGTGGGAATGCCCCGGCTATATCGAGCTCGGTGCGAATGGCGATACCGCTGCATTTTTGTCATTCTCGCCTCAGGGCCTTGAGGGCGGTCGTTGGAACCGCGGCAATGTGTATGCCGCTGGCTACATGCCTGTAACGGGCGACATCACTGGTGGTGACGGTGCCTATGAGCTGGGGGAGTTCCGTCTGTGGGACGCCGGTTTTGACTTCTATGCTCCGCAGGAGTTTACGTCCGAGGATGGTCGCCACATTCTAATCGGCTGGATGGGCATGCCCGATGAGCCGACCTATGGCAACGCACCCACCGTGGTGTGCGGCTGGCAGCACTGCATGACGGTGCCGCGTGAGCTTACAGCCGGTGCCGGCGGCGTGGTACTGCAGCAGCCGGTGCGCGAGATCGAGCACCATTATGCCTCGGTGCGTGTGGGGGCGGGCTCGTTGGAGGTTGCCGACGATACCTGCTTTGACGTTGTTGTCGACGGTGTCGACGGCGCGTTTACCGCGACCGTTGATGGCGAGCTGAAGCTGGCGTTTGTGCCCGCCGAGGGCGAACTGCCCTCGCGTTTTGAGATGCGATTTACCGATGAGGGTCGCGATTCTGCCGGCTGCGGTCGTACCGTGCGCTGGGAGCCCGTCGACGAGGTGCGCAACGTGCGCATTGTTGGCGATGTCTCGTCGGTCGAGGTGTTTGTGAATGATGGCGCGCTCGTGTTCTCGACGCGCATCTATCCCGAGGCCTATGGCGTGACCGTTGACGCTCCGGGCGCGAGCGTGACCTATCACACGCTCAACATCTAGGCGATTCGTCGCATATCGGCGCTATACTGCAGCCGTTGCCCACGATGCGGGAAACATCCGCATCGTGGGTTTTTGTTAATGAAGGGAGGTTGCCGTATGGGCGTGCAGCAGCTAGAAGAGGCCTGGGCTTTGAGGAACGGCGCGCGTGAGGCGCGGTTGCTTGTGGCCTCGCATGTGCCAGCAGCGCTGTCGCAGCTGGGGATTGTGCGTCCCGGTGACCGCCTGGTGGTCTTTGCGGACGACTTTGCCGATGCGTTTGCGAGCGGATTTGACGGCTGCGATGTTGTGATGGTGGGGGAGCCGTCTGTCGAGGCGTTTGCTGCGGCGTCCGGTGGCTTTGCGGGCTCGTTTGACGCTGAGGGTCCGCACCTGTGGTGGTTCGTCAACTCCATCGGCGGGTTTGGTCTGCGTGTGCCTGATCTTCGTGCGCTGGGTCGGGCGGCGCGTGAGGCCCATGCGCTGCTGGTTGTGGACAACACCGTGGCGTCAGCTTTTGGCTGCGATTCGCTGCGGCTGGGTTCTGCGCTGTCGCTCGAGGCGCTCGATCGCGTATGCGCCGGTGATGCTCCGCGCAAGTTGGTTGCCGTATCGGTCGCGCGCTCGCAGCTCAAGCGCCATCGTGTGGATGCCGCGGCCGAGTGCGCGCATGCCCTGCTTGAGGGCTGTGGCTTGGCCAAGTTTGAATTGACTGCTGACGAGGCCGGTGTGCTGGAGCGGGGACTGGACTCGCTCGACGTCCGTATGCAGGCGCATTTCGACCGCGCCCGTGCGCTGGCCGAGTATCTGGCCGCCAACGAGCTGGTGCGCAACGTGCGCTATCCCGGGCTGAGCTCGCATCCCGACCATGCGGTTGCAACGGGAATCCTCGAGCACGGCTTTGGCCCGGCAGTTGAATTTGACCTTATCGAGCGTAGCGCGGGAGAGCTGTTCGATGCTTTGCCGGGGGAGTTTCGTACATCGCCCGCCGGCGGCGCTACGACGCGCCTTTCGGCCCCACGCGGCAAGCAGGGGAGCACCGTCTGCCTCTTCGCCGGTACCGACGACCCCTTGATCGTGGCCGCCACCCTAGACAACGCCCTCCGCAAATAGCTAAATCATCCTCGACTCCATAAGTTGCGGTGAAATATGGATTGATTTACGGCTTTAACCGCATAAACAGTCCCTATTTCACCGCAACTTATGAGAAGGGGTTGTGTGGCTATAAGGCCCCGTCCCAAATGGGCTACTCTTTGATGCTGGCGATGAGATCGTTGGCTTTGGTGGCGATGACGTTGTTGATGTCGGCCTGCAGCTCCTCGTAGACCGCTATGGCTCGCTCTCCGGCGGGGGTGAGGGTGGATCCGCGGGCGCCGTCGCGCTCGATGAGCTTGCAGCCCAGCTGGCCTTCGGCTTCGTTCACGATGCGCCAGGCCTTGGAATACGCCATGCCCATGCCCTTGGCGGCGCGGTTGAGCGAGTGCTCGCGGGAAATACCTTGCAGCAGTAAGACGCAGCCGTGGCCGAACACGCCCGGCAGATCCTTGTCGCACGCTTGAATGACCAACTTTGCCGTCGTCTTGTACTCCATGTGCTCCACGTCTCCCCGCTAAAGTGTTTGCTGGGCAAACGCAAAGCCTGCGTCAAACCCTCGTGTGCTCTTCTTAAATCATGCATTGTAGCAGTCAAAGTGCGTTAAGATACTTCCCCAGTATTGGGCGCCCAAGGTTGGGCTGGGTCCTACGAGGCCTGCAGCCGACCGGCCGCATGGAAAAAGGAGAAACATGGCTACGTTCTTTCCCGGTGAGTCCCACACGTTTTCGGAGTATCTGCTGGTCCCTGGTTACTCGTCCTCGCAGTGCATCCCCAACAACGTCTCTCTTAAGACGCCGCTAACCCGCTTTAAGCGCGGTGAGAAGCCGGCAATCACCCTGAACATCCCCATGGTTTCCGCCATTATGCAGTCCGTCTCGGGCGTCGACATGGGTGTCGCGCTCGCTACCGAGGGCGGCCTGTCCTTCATTTACGGTTCCCAGAGCGCCGAGTCCGAGGCCGCTATGGTCAAGGCCGTCAAGGATCACAAGGCCGGCTTCGTTCAGTCCGATTCCACGCTGACCCCCGATATGACCATGGAACAGGTCATCGAGCTCAAGGAGAAGACCGGTCACTCCACCATGCCGGTTACCGACGACGGCACTCCCAAGGGCAAGCTCCTGGGCATCGTCACCAGCCGTGACTATCGTCCCAGCCGCGATGACCACCAGACGAAGGTCTCCGAGTTCATGACCCCGCGTGAGCAGCTCATCGTGGGCGACAAGAACATCAGCCTCAAGGTTGCTAACGACGTCATCTGGGACAATAAGCTCAACGCCCTGCCCATCGTCGACGACTACGATCACCTCATGGGCATCGTCTTCCGCAAGGACTACGACAGCCACAAGACCAACCCCAACGAGCTGCTCGACGGCGACAAGCGCTACATGGTTGGTGCCGGTATCAACACCCGCGACTATGCCGAGCGCGTGCCGCTGCTCATCGAGGCCGGTGCCGATGTCCTGTGCATCGACTCTTCCGAGGGCTTCAGCGAGTGGCAGAAGCGCACCATCGAGTGGATCCGCGCCAACTACGGCGAGGACGTCAAGGTCGGTGCCGGTAACGTCGTCGACGCCGAAGGCTTCCGCTTCCTGGCCGACTGCGGTGCCGACTTCATCAAGGTCGGTATCGGCGGCGGTTCCATCTGCATCACCCGCGAGACCAAGGGCATCGGCCGTGGCCAGGCCACTGCGCTGATCGACGTCTGCCGCGCCCGTGACGAGTACTACGAGGAGACCGGCGTCTACGTGCCCGTGTGCTCCGACGGCGGTATCGTCTACGACTACCACATGACGCTCGCCCTTGCCATGGGTGCCGACTTTATGATGCTGGGTCGCTACTTCGCGCGCTTCGACGAGAGCCCGACCGAGCGCGTCAACGTTAACGGTCAGTACATGAAGGAGTACTGGGGCGAGGGTTCTGCGCGTGCCCGCAACTGGCAGCGCTACGACCTGGGCGGCGCCGCGAAGCTCAGCTTCGTCGAGGGCGTCGACTCCTACGTTCCCTACGCCGGCTCCCTCAAGGACGGCGTGGGCGGCACGCTCTATAAGGTCAAGTCCACGATGTGCAACTGCGGTGCCCTCTCGATCCCCGAGCTCCAGGAAAAGGCGCGCTTGACCCTGGTAAGCTCCACCTCCATCGTCGAAGGCGGCGCCCACGACGTAGTCGTCAAGGATTCCCAACAGAGCGTCAGCTACCGCTAAGCGTCTTTCCCAAGCACCGCACCTTGCCGTTCAAACCGTCGCTCGCGTACCAAAGTACGCGTCGCTCCTCTTTCACGGCAATCTGCGGCACTTGGAAAACCCGACCATACTTGGGCGGGTAACAATTAGCGGTTGATCCACAACCACGTTATTTAGATAAAGCGAGATGCCTGCAAGTCGCAGGCATCTCGCTTGTTGTATTTGCTATCATCATGCGAGTTAACGATGTGGCGGGGCGTTCTTACCTTTGCTCGCTGCAAGTTCCGCACGAGCCGAAGAGCACTTAATGTGCTCTTCGTGCGAGCAGGACTGTCCGCAGCAGCGAGCAAAGGTAAGAACGCCCCGCCCCAACCCAGCTAACAAAGGAGCTGATATGTGCGATTGCACAGATCATAAGGACGAGATCCCTGCCTACGACGCGCAGGCCATTGAGTCCAAGTGGATGAAGGCCTGGGAGGACTCCAACCTCTTTGCCGTCGACACCGACGACAGCAAGCCTAAAAAGTATGTGCTCGAGATGTTCCCGTATCCGTCGGGCGACCTGCACATGGGCCACGCGCGCAACTATACCATCGGCGATGCCATGGCCCGTCAGGCCCGCATGCGCGGCTTTGACGTGCTGCATCCCATCGGCTTTGACGCCTTTGGCCTGCCTGCCGAGAACGCCGCCATCAAGCACAATACGCAGGCTGCCGCCTGGACGTATAAGAATATGGACCAGGCGCTCGCCACGATGAAGCGCATGGGCTTCTCCTACGATCTGGATCGCATGGTCAAGACCTGCAGCCCCGACTACTACCGCTGGGGTCAGTGGATCTTTGAGAAGCTGTGGGAAAAGGGCCTGGTCTACCGCAAAAAGAACCCGGTCAACTGGTGTCCTAACTGCAAGACCGTTCTGGCCAACGAGCAGGTCACCGAGGGCAAGTGCTGGCGCTGCGGCACCGAGCCCGAGAAGCGCGACCTTGAGCAGTGGTACTTCAAGATCACCGAGTACTCCCAGGAGCTGCTCGACGACCTGGAGAAGCTCCCCGGCTGGCCCGAGCGCGTCAAGCAGATGCAGGCCAACTGGATCGGTCGCTCCGAGGGTGCCGAGGTCGACTTTACCCTGTGCGACCAGGATGGCGAGCCCATTGAGGGCGACGAGGGCAAGATCACCGTCTTTACCACGCGTGCCGACACCCTCTTTGGCGTCTCCTTTTTTGTCCTGGCTCCCGAGTACGCTCGTCTGCACGAGCTCGTCGAGGGCACGGAGTATGAGGAGGCCGTCACCAAGATCGTCGAGGACTCCAAGCATATCTCTGCCGTCGAGCGTGCCCAGGGCACCCTCGAGAAGCACGGTGCCTTCACGGGCCGCTATGTGGTAAACCCCGTCAACGGCGAGAAGGTCCCCGTGTGGGTTGCCGATTATGTCGTTGCCGACTACGGCACCGGTGCCGTCATGGCCGTTCCCTGTGGCGACCAGCGTGACTTTGAGTTCGCCCGCAAGTATGACCTGCCGATCGTGCCGATCATCCTGGACGATGACGATCGCGCTGCCGTCGAGGCCAGCGGCGAGACCATCGATACCTTCCATGCCGAGACCGTCGACTGGGATTGCGCTCACGCTGCCGAGGGCACGCTCGTCCAGTCCGGCAAGTACACCGGCATGCGCGGCGGTAAGCACTCCGAGGGCGAGGCTGCGATCGTGGCCGACCTCGAGGCCATGGGCTGCGGTCGTCGCAAGGTCGAGTTCCGTCTGCGCGACTGGCTCATCAGCCGCCAGCGCTATTGGGGCAATCCCATCCCGGCCATCCACTGCGAGCACTGCGGCATCGTGCCCGTGCCCGAGGATCAGCTGCCGGTGACGCTGCCCGAGAACCTGGACCTGGGCGCCGGCGAAACCCTTGCTGAGTGCAAGGAGTTCTACGAGACCACCTGCCCGGTCTGCGGCCGCCCGGCCAAGCGCGAGACCGATACCATGGACACCTTCACCTGCTCCAGCTGGTATTACCTGCGCTATACCGATCCGCACAACACCGAGCTGCCCTTCTCCCGTGAGGCCGCCGACCGTTGGATGCCCGTCGATAACTACATCGGCGGCATCGAGCACGCTATTTTGCACCTGCTCTACAGCCGCTTCTTTACCAAGGCACTGCGCGACCTGGGCCTGCTGAGCGTGGACGAGCCCTTCACCAACCTGCTGTGCCAGGGCATGGTCAAGGACGAGAACGGCGACACCATGTCCAAGTCCAAGGGCAATGTCGTGCCCCCGAGCTCGGTCATCGAGCCCTACGGTGCCGACACCATGCGTTTGGCGATCCTGTTTATCGCCCCGCCCGAGAAGGACTTCGACTGGGATCCCAAGGCCGTCGAGGGCGCCAACCGCTTTATCAAGCGCGCCTGGCGTATCGTTTGGCAGCTCGTCCAGTCCGGCGATGCTAACGTGGCCTTTGACAAGTCCGCACTCGACGAGGTTGCGATGAAGCTCTATCGCGAGCGTCACCGCACCATCGCCAAGTGTACCGAGGACTTCGATCGCGGCCAGTTCAACACCGCCATCTCGGCCGTCATGGAGCTCGTCAACGCGGCGAGCGCCTACCTCAACGCCACCGAGGGTACCGCCCGCGACAAGGCGCTGTGCTACGGCGTGGCTAAGGATATCGTGAGCGTCCTTGCCCCCATTTGCCCGTTCTGGGCCGATGAGCTGTGGCACGAGGCGCTCGGCTGCGAGGGCAACGCCTACACCGCCGCCTGGCCCGAGTTCGACCTGGCCGAGTCCGTTGAGGACACGGTGCAGATCGTGGTCCAGGTGCTCGGTAAGGTCCGCGGCCGCGTCGACGTTGCCCGCGATGCCTCCAACGAGGAGATGCAGGCTGCCGCCGAGGCCGCCGTCGCCAAGTGGCTCGAGGGCAAGACGGTCGTCAAGGCCATCTGCGTGCCCGGCAAGCTGGTCAACTTGGTGGCCAAGTAAGCGCTGCGCGCTTAGCTGACGCATAAAAGACGAGGGGCGATCCGGTTGGGTCGTCCCTCGTTTTTCATGTACCTGCCCTGATGTCTGCGGTCAATTGTCCTATTCTTGTGGAGAAGCTGTGCGCACGCTGACCTGCAGGTTCGTACTGTGCTTGCACGTTTCCGCAGCTATTGGTATAGTTTGCTTGCAAATGAAGTTGTAATTGAAAGAAGTGGGGTTTCGGCCCCGCTTCTTTTTTGTATGGATGGAGGTGCCGCAATGGTCAAGACCAAGACCGAGCAGGCGATCATCGACGCGCTCGAGGCCGTCGCTCCCCAGCACGATATCGACATCGTCGACGTCGAGCTCGTGGGTGCCACCAAGGCCCCCTGCGTGCGTGTGCGTATCGAGGGTGCCGAGGGTCAGAGCCTGTCGCTCAACGACGTCACGGCCAACACCAAGTGGGTCGGCGATGTGATTGAGGAGCTCGACCCCATCTCTTCGAGCTATACGCTTGAGGTGTCGAGCCCGGGTATGGCGCGCCCGCTGCGCCGCCCGTGCGACTTTGCCCGCTTTGTGGGCGAGAACTGCGAGCTCACCTCCACCGCCACCGAGGGCCGTCGCAAGTACGCCGGCAAGATTGCCGCCGCCACCGAGGCGAACGTGACCCTCGAGCTCGAGGACGGCGAGTCCGTCACCCTCGATTTCTCTGATGTTAAAAAGTGCAAGTTGAAGCCCACCTACGACTTCAAGCCCGCGAAGGAAGGAAAGTAAGATGGCAGCATCCGACATGATGTCCGCCCTGATGGAGCTTTGCCAGGAGAAGCACATCGACCAGCTCTACCTGATCGACCGCCTGGAGCAGTCGCTCGCCAAGAGCTATGCCGAGATCCTGCATCTTGAGTGGGGCGCCAAGGTGACCATCGACCGCACCACCGGCAAGATCTACGTCTACCGCCTGGAGCCGATCGACGATTCCATGGACGAGGAGGGCAACTTCACCGAGTTCGAGGAGATCGACGTTACCCCCAAGAACACGAGCCGCATCGCTGCCCAGCACGCCAAGGCCGAGATCAACGCCATCGTGCGTAACTCCGCCCGCGAGCAGATCTACGAGGAGTTCTCCGGCCGCATCGGTGACCTCATCAGCGGTACCGTGCTGCAGTCCACTCCCGACTTTACGATCGTTAAGATCCGCGAGGGCGTCGAGGCCGAGCTTCCGCACTTCGACCAGCGCCGTTACGAGAACGAGCGCAACGAGCGTCCGATGGGCGAGCGCTACCTGCACAATCAGCACATCAAGGCCGTGATCATCGACGTTCGCGACCCCAACTCCAACCTGCAGCCGGTTCGTGGCGAGCACAGCCGTCCGCCGATTGTCATCTCCCGTACCCACCCCGAGCTCATGCGTCGTCTGTTTGAGCAGGAGGTGCCCGAGATCTATGAGGGCACCGTCCAGATCAAGTCGATCGCCCGCGAGCCCGGCCAGCGCTCCAAGGTCGCCGTCCACTCGCTCGACGACCGTCTGGATCCCGTGGGCGCCTGCGTCGGCCCCAAGGGCAGCCGTGTTCGCGCTGTCGTGGGTGAGCTCCGTGGCGAGCGCGTCGACGTCATCCTTTGGGATGCCGATCCTGCCGTCTACGTTGCCAACGCCCTTTCGCCTGCCAAGGTCACCCGCGTCCTCATCGACGAGGAGAAGGCTTACGCCGGTGTCATCGTGCCCGACGACCAGCTGTCCCTCGCCATCGGCAAGGAGGGCCAGAACGCCCGCCTCGCCGCGCGCCTGACCGGCTGGCACATCGACATCAAGTCCGAGACCCTTGCCGCCGACATCCTCAAGAACGTTCCCGTTCACGAGGAGCCCGCCGCCGACCTGATCGGTGACGAGGAGGACGAGGACGTCCGCCGCTGCGAGTATGTGTCCGAGGACGGCATCCAGTGCCGCAACCAGGCTCGTCCCGGCTCCCGTTTCTGCGGTGTCCACGACACCGACGCCTTCGATGATGCGGAGGACCTGATCTAGCGCGCGGTCGCGCCGGGCGGGTCCCGGCGCGTCTCCCACGCTCGTTCAGTCTCTAGGCACCCAAGGTGCCAGAAAGGGTAGGTGAAGTCATATGGCAAAAGTCCGTGTGTCCACCCTGGCCAAAGAGTTCGGCATGACCTCCAAGGAACTGATGGGTCATCTCGCCGATATGAAGATTCCCGCTAAGTCCGCTTCCTCCACCTTGGAGGACGCTTATGTCGCCATGGTCCGCAAGCAGCTCGCCTCGGTGATCGAGGCCCGCGCCCAGGAAGTCGAGGCCGCCAAGCAGGCCGAGGAGCAGGCAGCTGCCGCCGAGGAGGCCGCTCGCGCCGCCGAGGCCGAGCGCGAGCGCATCGCCGCCGAGAAGGCCCGCGAGGAGGAGCGTCGCCAGTTTGCCGCAGCCCAGGCTGCCGAGGAGGCTGCCCGCGCCGAGGCCGAGGCCAAGAAGAAGGCCGAGCAGGAGCGCCTTGCCCGCGAGAAGGAGGAGGCTGCCCGCGAGGCCCAGCGCCGCGCCGTTCCCGCTTCCGACTCCGGTTCGCGTTTCCGTTCGCTGCTCGACCAGATCGCCGCACAGGAGACCGTGCTCAAGGAGAAGAAGGACGCCGAGGACAAGGCCAAGGCCGAGCGCGCCGCAGAGCGCGGTAACCGTCGTGGCGGCAACAATGACCGCCGCGGTGGCCGTCGTAACGATCGCAACGCCTCCGACAACAACTCCGAGCGCAACGCCTCCGAGAGCCGTCCGCACAGCCATCGCACCAACGCCAGCAACAACGTCGCTGCCGGCATGGACTTCCCCAACCCCGATAAGCAGGGCAAGGGCAAGAAGCGCAAGGGCGGTCACAACAACGAAGAGGACCACTACAGCCGTATGGCTCGCGAGGCCGAGGAGTACAGCCGCGAGAAGGTGCTCGAGGAGGCTCGTGCTGCCGTCGAGGAGGCCTCTCGCGAGTCCACCGGTCGCCGCAAGAAGCGCAAGGAGAAGCGCGAGCGCGAGGCTGCCAAGGCGCAGGAGGAGCGCAAGATAGAGGAGGCGCTGGCCCAGGGCGTGAACCCCGAGGACCTCGATGCCATCAAGGTCTCCCAGGGCGTTACCGTCCAGGAGCTTGCCGAGGCGCTCGACGTTCCGGCCAACGACATCATCAAGCGCCTGTTCCTGCTTGGTACGCCGCTCACCATGACGCAGTCCATGTCCGACGACCTCGTCGAGCTCGTCGCCGACGACCTGGGCCGCCAGATCAAGATCATCACCCCCGAGGAGGAGAACACCTTCTCGTTCTACGACGATCCCGCCGACCTTAAGCCGCGCGCCCCGGTCGTCACCGTCATGGGCCATGTCGACCACGGCAAGACGTCGCTGCTCGACGCCATCCGTCACACCGGCGTTGCTGCCGGCGAGGCGGGCGGCATTACGCAGGCCATCGGCGCTTCGCAGGTCATGATCAACGACCGCAAGATCACCTTTATCGATACCCCGGGTCACGCCACCTTTACGGCTATGCGTGCCCGTGGCGCCAAGGTGACCGACATCGTCATCCTTATCGTCGCCGCCGACGACGGCGTCATGCCCCAGACGGTCGAGTCTATTAACCACGCCAAGGCTGCCGGCGTACCCATCGTCGTTGCCGTCAACAAGATAGATAAGCCGGGCGCCAACCCCGACCGTGTGCGTCAGGAGCTCACCGAGTACGGAGTCATCCCCGAGGAGTGGGGCGGACAGAACATGTTCGTCAACATCTCGGCCAAGCAGAAGATCGGTATCGACGAACTTCTGGAGACCGTGCTGCTCCAGGCCGACGTGCTCGAGCTCAAGGCCAACCCGGACACCTTTGCCTCCGGCAACGTCCTCGAGGCCAAGCTCGACAAGGGCCGTGGCTCGGTCGCTACCGTGCTCGTGACCCGCGGTACCTTGCACGTGGGCGATACGCTGGTCGCCGGCCTTACCTACGGCCGCGTCCGCGCCATGCTCGACCCCAAGGGCCGCGCCGTCACCGAGGCCGGTCCCTCCGACGCCGTCGAGATTTTGGGCCTGCAGTCCGTGCCCAACGCCGGTGACGAGTTCCGCGTGTTCGAGGACGAGCGCGAGGCACGTGCGCTGGCCGACGAGCGTTCGCTCAAGGCCCGTATCGAGGAGCAGAGCCGCGTCAAGCACGTCACGCTCGAGAACCTCTTCGAGACCATCGCCGACGCCGAGGTCAAGGAGCTCAACCTGATCATCAAGGCCGACGTCCAGGGTTCCATCGAGGCTCTTCAGGACTCGCTCGACAAGATGGATCAGTCCGAGGTCCGCATCAACACGATCCACTCCGCCGTTGGCGCCATCAACGAGACCGACGTCGTCCTGGCCGACGCCTCCAACGCCATCATCATCGGCTTTGGCGTCCGTCCCGACGGTAAGGCCCGCTCCGCTGCCGAGCGCGAGGGCGTCGAGATCCGTTGCTACGACGTTATCTACAAGTGCCTCGAGGAGCTCGACGCCGCCCGTATCGGCATGCTCAAGCCCACCGAGGTCGAGGTCGCCACGGGTACCGCGACCGTCCTGGACACCTTCAAGGTGCCCAAAGTCGGTATCGCCGCCGGTGTCCGCGTCGAGGAGGGCGAGATCGCCGCGACCGATTCCGTGCGTCTGGTGCGCGACGGTATCGTGGTCTTCAACGGCAAGATCGCCTCGATGCGCCACTACAAGGACGAGGCCAAGAGCCTCAAGAGCGGTTCCGAGGGCGGCATTGGCCTGGAGAACTTCCAGGACATCAAGCCCGGCGACCAGATCGAGGGTTACCGCATCGACCAGGTTGCCCGTACCGAGTAGGGGGTAGCGCTATGAAGCAAACGCAGGCAACCCGCCGTCTGGGCGAGCAGCTTCGCGAGAAGCTTGGTTATATCCTGCTCTTTGAGGTTTCCGATCCGCGTCTCGACCTGGTTACTTTGACCGCGGTCGAGGTCGCGGTGGACCGTTCGTTCGCGCGTGTGTACGTGTCGTGCGATGCGAGCCGCTACGACGAGGTCATGGAGGCGCTCGCAAGCGCCAAGGGCCGCATTCGTAGCCTGTTGGCTCGCTCGCTCGATTGGCGTGTCACGCCCGAGCTCGATTTTCGCATCGATCGCTCGACCGATGAGGCCGAGCGCATCACGCGTGCGCTGGAAAACGTTCCCGCCACGCTTGCGATCGAAAAGGACGAGGACGGCTATCCGATAGCGGATGCCGCCCAGGAGGCAGCTTTAGATGACTAATTCCGCCGACCTCGCCTCGTGCGAGTCTGCAGATATTCAGCGACGCATCCTCGAGCTCATCGAGGGTGCGTCCTCCATTGCGATTTCGGGACATACTTCTCCCGATGGCGATGCCTTGGGCTCCGTATTGGGTCTGGGCCTTTCGCTCATGAAGTTTTTCCCCAACAAGGACATTGCCCTGCTGCTGGCAGACGATGACCCGGTTCCGCGCATCTACCGCTTTATGGAGGGTGCCGACCGTCTGGTGCCGGCATCTGCGTATACCGGCAATCCGGACCTGTTCATCTCGGTGGACGTGCCGGTCGTCGAGCGCCTCAATAATTCCGCCGAGGTGCTTCGTCGCTCCAAGCATGTGGTGTGCTTCGATCATCATCCGGCGCGCGAGGAGTTTGCCGAGCTGAGCCTGAGGCGCGTCGATGCCGCGGCCTGCGCCATGATCATCGACCGCTTCTTGGACAATTGCGGCATTGTCGCACGTGATGGCGTTGCGACCTGCCTGCTGTGTGGCTTGGTTACCGATACCGGCCGTTTTCAGTACCAAAACGCCGATGCCGCCGCGTTCCATGCAGCCTCGCGCCTGGTGGCGCACGGTGCCGATCCGGCGCGCGTTGCGCTCGAGGTCTACCAGAGCATGCGCGTTGAGTTTTTGCACCTCAAGTCCATTGTCATGGGTCGCATTAAGACGGTCGCGCATGGGCGCGTGGCGTATAGCTATGCCTACCAGAGCGACCTTGAAGCCTGCGGCGTCACCTCGGACGAGTGCGACGGCCTGGTCGATGTGGTGCGTTCGGTGATGGGCGTCGAGGTCTGCATGTTCTTAAAGGGCATTGAGGGCGATACCAAGGTGCGTGGCAACCTGCGCTCCAAGGGCGACCTCGATGTGTCCGAGATTGCTGCCAATTTTGGCGGTGGCGGGCATCATGCCGCCGCCGGCTTTTCCAACAACGGAACAATTCTCGAGACGCTCACCGTGGCACTTCCCATGCTGGCCGAGCTGGTAGGGGAGGATCCCGCTTCGGTGACCGTCGAGCTTTAACTTTTTGGATGGTACATGGCTCGTCGTACGCCTTCACAACTGAATATGCTGCTCGCTGTCGATAAGCCGGTGGGCTGCACGTCCCACGATGTGGTCTCGCAATGCCGACGCGCCCTCCATGAGCGGCGTGTCGGCCATGCCGGCACGCTCGACCCCATGGCATCTGGCGTCATGGTGGTGGGTGTGGGCCAGGCCACCCGTCTGCTGGGCATGCTCACGCTCGATACCAAAAGCTACGTCGCCGATATTTCGTTTGGCGCCGAGACCAATACCGATGATGCGGAGGGCGAGGCGGTCCGCACGGTGGCTGTTGCCAACGAGCTCCGCGATCCTGCCTATGCTCGTGAGCGCTTGGCCGCCATGCTGGGCCCGCAGATGCAGGTGCCGCCGGCGTTTTCTGCTATCTCGGTCAATGGCGTTCGCGCCTACAAGTCTGCTCGCGAGGGCAATGCGGTGGACCTACCTCCGCGCCCCGTCGAGGTCTATGCCGCCGACCTGATTGCCGTGGGCGGCGAAGGTGATACGTGTGTGTGGACCGTGGCGTTCTCGGTGAGCAAGGGCACCTATATCCGTGCGCTCGCTCGCGACCTGGGCCGCGCTTGCGATAGCGCCGCGCATATTTCCGCACTTCGTCGCACCGCATCTGGTGTTGTTTCCATTGGCGCCTGTCATGCGGTGGAGGAGCTTTCTCCCGAGTCCGCCGCTGGCTTTGCCCTGGATCCCATTGCGGCCTTGGGCGCCATGCGTGTTGACTTGCCGGGCAATCTTGCCGACGACCTGCTCTGCGGCCGTCGCATTCCCGTTGAGCGTGCGCTTGCCGATTTCGATGTCTCGAAGGCGCTGTTTGCGCTGGTGCTCGATGGGGGACTCAAGGCGCTCGCCCGCATTGAGAGTGGCCGCTTTGTTATGGAGCACGTGTTTCCGCAGGCAATCGGCGGTGTTCGATGATGTTGTCCGCTCATGAGCTCGCGCGTGTCTTTTTCGCGGGCGAGTCGGACGAGGCTCGCATCGTTGCTGCCGATACGTTTGATGAGTGTGAGCACTTGGGTGCCGCATCGATTGCCATCGGCGTGTTCGACGGCGTTCACCGTGGACACCAGGAGCTCATTGCGGCGCTTGTCCGGGATGCCCGTGCCCATGGCTGCAAGGCGGTAGTAGTTACCTTCGATCCCGACCCGGACGTCGTGGTGAGCCCTTCGCCCGCTCAAAAACTGATGACGACGGCCGACCGTCTGCATGCCTTGGCTCAGACCGGGGTCGATGCGGTGGTGGCCGTTCCCTTTACGTCTGAGGTTGCGGCGCTTGACCATGTTGATTTTCTCTCGCTGGTGTCGCGTCTGGTCGACATTCGATCGATTCGCGTTGGCAGTGACTTTAGGCTGGGTCGTGGCGGTGCTTCTGGTGTTGCCGAGATGCGCTCCTGGGGTTCCGAGCACGGCGTTGACGTGTATGGTCACGACCTGCTTTGCGAGGGCGGTGAGGCCATTTGCGCCACCCGCATTCGTCATGAGCTGGGACAGGGCCATGTGGAGCTTGCTGCTGGGTTACTCGGCCGTCCGTATATGGTGCGTGGCGGTGTTATTCGCGGCCGTCACGAGGGTTCTGGCATGGGCTTTCCCACGGCAAACTTGCAGGTTCCCGACGGCATTCAGGTGCCAGCCGATGGCGTGTATGAGGGTCTGGTGCTGGTCGATGACACCGCGTGGCCCGCTGCTGTGAACGTCGGCCTGCCGCCAACGTATGCTGACGATGCGGCATCTGCGCATCTCGAGGCTAATTTAATTGGTTATACGGGCGACCTGTACGGCGCTTCCGTTTCGCTGGCGTTTACGCGCTGGCTGCGTCCCTCGCGTGTGTTCGATTCGCTGGATGAGTTGATCGCGACCGTCGAGGGTAATATCGAGGATATTCGTCACAACTTGGGCGATCAGGGGGTGAGCATCCGTGATTAGCGATGAGGAAAAAGACCAGGTACGCGCTGCGTCTGACCTGGTTGCCATCGTGCAGGAAACGGTCGAGCTCAAGCCCCGCGGCCATGAGTTTTGGGGATGCTGCCCCTTCCATGGCGAGAAGACGCCGTCCTTCCACATTATCCCCGCCACGCAGGTGTGGCATTGCTTTGGTTGCGGCGAGGGTGGCGACGTTTTCACGTATATCATGAAGCGCGAGAACCTGAGCTTTCCCGAGTCAATCCGTTACTTGGCCGATCGCGCGGGTATTGAGCTGCATGACACCGGAGATCGCCGCGAGCGCGGCACCAAGCGTGCCCGCATCTACGATCTGTGCGCCGAGACCGCCCAGTTCTACCACACCATGCTCATGCGCGGTAAGGACGGCCGTCCGCGCGAGTACTTTGCCAGCCGCGGCATGGGCGGCGACGTCTGCCGCCGCTACTGCCTGGGCTTTGCACCGGGCCGTAACGCGCTGGTGTCGCACCTGTCCCAGGCGGGTTTTACCCCGCAGGAGATGATCGACGCCAACGTTGCCGTGAGTCGCGGGCGCGGGCAGCTTGCCGACCGCTTTTACGACCGCGTGATGTTCCCCATCTTTGACGAGCAGGGTCACAACATTGCCTTTGGCGGTCGCATTATGGGCGACGGCCAGCCTAAGTATCTCAACACAGCCGAGACGAGCGTGTTTCATAAAAAGCGAAACCTCTACGGCTTTAATTGGGCCAAGGAGTTTATCGTCGCGCAGGATACCGCCATCGTGGTAGAGGGCTATACTGATTGCATCGCCTGCTGGGAGGCGGGGATTAAAAACGTTGTCGCCACGCTGGGCACCGCCCTCACGGAGCATCACGTCAAGACGCTCACTCGCTTTGCCAAGCGCATCGTGTATATGTTCGACGGCGATGCAGCGGGCCAGAAGGCCGCCCGTCGCGCGATTCAGTTTATCGAGCAGGATTCCATGGACCTGCGCTGCGTGGTGCTCCCCGACGGCAACGACCCCATGGAGTTCATCACCGCACATGGTGGCGAGGCACTGCAGACGCGCATCGACGCTGCCGAGCCGCTTATGGACTTTGTCTACCGTTCGCTGCAGGAGTCGAGTGACATCACCACGCCGGGCGGTCGCGCTAAGGCGCTGGAAGATGCGCTGACGCTTATCTATCCGTTGCGCAACAGCTATATGATCGACACGTACTTTATCCAGATTGCCGATCTGCTGGGTTTGGATCTGGAGACGGTGCGCGCGAGCTCGGGTCGTGTGTTTCGCGATGTCGCCAAGCGCGAGGATGCGGAACGACGTCGTGAGCAGAACTATGAGCGCCAGCGGGCACAGACTGAGCGGTCCGGTAGCGCGGGCGGTCGGGCGTCGGGTTCTCGCGATGCCGGTCGCGGTGCTTGGGCATCGGGCGCGACGCCGCCGGTGTCCGCGCCGGTCGAAGAAGAGCCGTACGACTACGTCCCGCTCGATGCCTACGGCGCCGCGCCCGTGGAGGTCGTCGACGACCTGCCGCCGATCGATGTGCCTGATGGTATGGGCGCTGTGCCTGTGGCTGACGGTTCGGGCGCACCGGCTGCGGCGGCGCCGATGGTTCTTACCGATCTTGAACGCAAGTCCTTGGCAGGGGAGCGCGAGCTGTTGACGATGCTCACGAGCTACCCCGACCTGTTCCGCACGTATGCCGACCGCATCTGCTCCATCGAGTGGGTTGACCCGCGTCACGAGTCCATTGCATGGGCCGTTCTGGCAACGCCGCCGGGAACCGATCCTGCAGCCTGCATGGATGCGGCGCGCTCAGTGTGTCCCGATGCGGCAACGCTTGTGAGTGCCGGGCGCATCTCCGCGACGAGCAAGCACCCCACCGAGACGAACATCGTGTTTATGCTTGATACGCTTGAGCTCTACACCATCAAGCGTCGCATGCGTGCCGCACAGGCCAAGCTGCGCCAGGACCGTTCACTCGATGATGAGGCCCGTCGCGCGCTGACCGTGCAGGCCGCGCAGGATTCGCAGCGTCAACGCGAACTGCAAAAGTCGATCGGCGGCGTGGCGGACCCTTTCCGTTTGATCGGCCTGGAGGCCGCAGGCACCGAACAAGCCTAGATGTTGTGGTCAACCAGCGTATTCTCGCCTATATCCAGCCCTCTTTTTGGGTATAGACGTCAATGTGTGTGCTAAAGTATTGAGTCCTGTGGACTATGAAGGGAGAATCTGTGCCAAAAAAGACTGAGAGCACGGGTACTGGGCTGGAATCCTACGTTGCAAAGCTCATGGGCAACGGCTCAAACAGGACTTCGGTAACCGAGGACGAGATTCAGGTCGCCCTGAAGGATATCGATGTTTCTGACGAGCAGCTCACCGCGGTGTATTCCGCGCTGCGCAACAGCGGCATCCAGATTATCTCCGCGAGCGGTAACGACGACGCCCGCATGGGTGTCGACGATGACGATACCGATACCGATACCGATACCGATACCGACGATTTCGATGACGACGACGAGCACGATTCCGGCTCGCTCGACGATCACGAGCTCAAGATGGCCCGTCAGGCCGACGCTGAGATGGGTTCTTCCAAGAACAAGAAGAAGCGCACCGTGCGCACGTCCCGTTCACGCTCCCGCGTGCGTGGCATCGATGCCTCCACGGTGATGCTGACCGGCGACCCGGTCCGTATGTACCTCAAGGAGATCGGCAAGGTCGACCTGTTGACCGCCTCCGAAGAGGTCGATCTGGCTATGAAGATCGAGGCCGGTCTCGAGGCTACCGAGAAGCTCGAGGCTGCCGATGCTGGTGAGCTCGAACTCACGCGTGCCGAGATGCGTCGTCTTACGCGCATTGAGAACGTGGGCCTCGAAGCCAAGCAGGCGCTCATCAGCGCAAACCTTCGTCTGGTCGTCTCCATCGCCAAGCGCTATGTCGGTCGCGGCATGCTGTTCCTGGACCTGATTCAGGAGGGCAACCTCGGTCTGATCCGCGCCGTCGAGAAGTTCGACTACCAGAAGGGCTTTAAGTTCTCCACGTACGCCACGTGGTGGATCCGTCAGGCCATTACGCGCGCTATCGCCGACCAGGCCCGTACCATCCGTATTCCCGTGCACATGGTCGAGACTATCAACAAACTCGTCCGCGTGCAGCGTCAGCTCCTTCAGGACCTGGGCCGCGACCCGACCCCCGAAGAGATCGGTGCCGAGATGGATATGAGCGCCGACCGCGTCCGCGAGATCCAGAAGATCTCGCAGGAGCCCGTGTCGCTCGAGACCCCCATCGGCGAGGAAGAGGATTCCCAGCTGGGCGACTTCATCGAGGACTCCCAGGCTATCGTTCCGCCCGATGCGGCCAGCTTCTCTATGCTGCAGGAGCAGCTCACCCAGGTGCTCGATTCGCTTGCCGATCGTGAGCGCAAGGTTATCGAACTGCGCTTTGGCCTTGTCGACGGACATCCCCGCACGCTCGAGGAAGTCGGTCGTGAGTTTGGCGTCACGCGCGAGCGCATCCGCCAGATCGAGTCCAAGACTCTGGCCAAGCTTCGCCACCCGAGCCGTAGCAGTAAGCTGAAGGACTATATCGAGAGCTAGTCAAGCAAGAGGCGCCCTCAAGCACATCCGCTTGGGGGCGCTTTCATGTAGACATTGGGGACGTTCTTGAATGACTGGTCGTTTAAGAACGTCCCCAATGACTGGGTCGGAAAATTTCTTAAAAAAGTTCTTGCCCTGAGCTGATTCGTCCGTATAATAAACTTCGTTGCTTGAGAGCACGCACCTATTCCTCGGTAGCTCAATGGTAGAGCACGCGGCTGTTAACCGCGCTGTTGTAGGTTCGAGTCCTACCCGGGGAGCCAGGTTGTAAAACCCGTCGCTTATGCGGCGGGTTTTTTCATGCCGCGATCGCCTGGCTCGAACGTTACCGTATCAACATTTCGTGTCGAGGATGTAATCCCGAGGCCCGCCACCTCAACATGGCGCGGTCGTTGTAGAATATTGCAATGATTGCTCCCACGACATGGTGCCGCGAGCACCAAGAAAAGGAGATTCTTGTGTCTGAGACCATTAACGGCAGCCTGAGCGTCTCGAACGACGTTATTGCCGATATTGCCGGTTATGCCGCGATGACGTGCTATGGCGTTGTCGGTATGGCTGAGCAGCTCCAGGGCGCCGAGAGCGTGCGCCTGCTTGCCGGTCAGCGCCTCCGCAAGGGCGTGCTTGTCTCCGCCGACGAGAACGGCCTTACGGTCGATCTTCACGTCGTGCTCGAGAACGGCGTCAACATGAAGTCCGTCTGCCACAATCTTTCGAGCTCCGTTGCCTTCACCCTGCAGGAGATCGCCCAGATCGATCCCGCCAGCCTTAAGATCGGCATCCATATCGACGCGCTCAAGAGCCGTCTGAACTAGCATCCGAAAACGGAGATTCAAATACCCATGATTGCAAAGACCATTCGCACCTGTTTTCCGATCGCTGCGGCTGCTGTTTCCGACAAGGCCGAGGAGATCAACAAGCTCAACGTCTTCCCCGTACCCGACGGCGACACCGGTACCAACATGTCGCTCACGCTCGCTTCGGTGACCAAGGAGCTCTCCGCCCTTCCTGCCGACGCCGACATGGAAGCCATCGCCGCCGCCATCACTCACGGCTCCCTGATGGGTGCCCGCGGCAACTCCGGTGTCATCACCTCGCAGATCCTGCGCGGCGTGGCCGAGGGTCTCGTTTCTGCCGATGAGCCCATCACGTCCGCCAACATCGCCTTTGCGTTCCGTCGTGCCGTCAAGGTCGCCTTCCAGGCCGTCCGCAAGCCCATCGAGGGCACGATTCTCACGGTGCTGCGCGATGTCTCGACCAAGGCCGACGAGTGCGAGAAGAAGAAGTTCTCGGCCGAGGACGCGCTCGACGCCATCGTCGTCGAGGCATATCAGTCCGTTGCTCGCACGCCCGACCTGCTGCCCGTCCTCAAGGAGAACGGCGTGGTTGACTCCGGCGCTTTCGGCTTTGCTATTTTCCTTGAGAACTTTGTTGCCGCCGCGCTTGGCCGCAGCACCGTTGTCGAGGATTTCTCCGCCACGTTTGATTCCGCTGGCTCTGCCCGCGACGCGGCCCTTGGTCGCGTTGAGATCGAGGCCAACGACGATTGGGAGGGCTCGGAGTTCCGCTACTGCAACGAGTTCCTGTTTAAGGCCGACGCCCCGTTTGACGAGGACGAGTGCCTTAAGTTCCTGGGTTCCATGGGCGACTGCGAGCTACTCGTGGGCGCCTATCCCGACTACAAGATCCATGTGCACTCCAACACCCCCAACCTGGTGCTCGAGCACATGCTGCAGCTCGGTCAGATCTATGAGGTCTTTATCCACAACATGGAGATGGAGGCCCACGACCGTACCGCCAAGATTCACGAGGACCAGGAAAAGGCCTCCGAGCCCGCCAAGGCGCTGGGCTTTGTCGCCGTTGCCGCCGGTTCCGGCGAGGCCGACATCCTCAAGTCCCTCGGCGTCGACGTGATCGTGTCGGGTGGTCAGACCATGAACCCCTCGACTGCAGACCTGCTGGGCGCCGTTGACCAGGTCAACGCGACCTCGGTCATCATCCTGCCCAATAACGGCAACATCCGCATGGCTGCCGAGGCCGCAGCCTCTGCCTGCACCGATAAAAAGGTTGCAGTCGTTCCCACCAAGACCGTCCCGCAGGCCTTCTCCGCGCTGTTCGCGGTCCTGCCCGATTCCGAGCTCGAGGATGCTGTTGCCGCTATGGTCGACGCCATCAGCGAGGTCCGCGATGGCGAGGTCACCCGCGCCGTGCGCGACTCCAGTGCCTCCGACGGCTCGCCGATTCACTCCGGTGACGTCATGGGCATCATTGCCGGCTCCATCGATGTGGTCGGCTCTGACGTGAAGCAGGTCACGCTCGATTGCATCAACCGTATGCAGGAGGAAGAGGAGGGCGACGCGCTGACGATTCTGGCCGGCGAGGAACTGTCCGATGAGGCCTTCCAGGAGATCGTCGACGCCATTGAGGAGGCTCAGCCCGATCTGGAGGTCGACGCCCATCGTGGCGAGCAGCCGCTCTATCCCGTGATCTTCTCGATCGAGTAGGCATCTGCCCATGTCCGAGCTGTGCTCCGTGCCGCGCGTCTCGGAGCGCTTTGCCCAGAGCAATGCGCTCGACGAGGATATCGCGCGACTCAAATATGTTTCGGGTAAACGTGAGGAGGCCCTTCGCCGTCTGGGAATTCGGACGGTGGGGGACCTCCTTCTCCATATCCCTCATCGATACCTCGACTTTACCCGCTCGTGGTCCATTGAGATGGCGCCCATCGGTACCGTGTGCACCATCATCGCCACGGTCGACCGTATCGTCCAAAAGCAGCCGCGTCCGCGCATGCAGGTGACTGAGGTCTCACTTGTTGACGAGACGGGCGTGCTGCAGGTCGCCTTTTTCCGCCAGCCCTGGATTGCTCAGCAGCTTAAGCAGGGCGACCGCCTGGCCGTGATGGGCAAGGTCGAGTTTGCCTACGGCTTTAAGCAGATGGCCTCGCCCCACTTTGAAAAGCTCGAGGACGGGCGCGCCGCAGGCACCATTCTGCCGGTCCATTACGTGAGCGATGGCGTGAGCCAGGCGTGGATGCGCCGCATCGTAAGCGGCGCGCTCGAGGTCGTCGGCAATCCGTTCGATCCGATTCCCGCGCCGCTGCGCGCAAAGCGGAAGCTCATGAGCAATGCCCGCGCGTTGCGTTCGATCCACTTTCCCTCGAGCATGGCTGAGCGCGACATCGCACGCCGGCGTCTTGCCTACGAGGAGTGCCTCTACCTGCAGCTGGCGCTGCGCCTGCGCAACGATGGCGGCCTAGTCGATGTGGTGCCCTATGCCCACACCGCGGGCGAGCACCTGGCCGCACTCAAGCAAGCCCTGCCGTTTTCGCTGAGCGACGAGCAGGAGGCCGCATTCCAAGATATCCTGCGCGATATGTGCGATGGCGGGCGCGTGATGAACCGCCTGCTGCTGGGCGATGTCGGTACCGGTAAGACCGCCGTTGCCGCCTGCGCGCTGGCTGTGGCTGCCGATAGCGGCACGCAGGCCTGCGTTATGGCGCCCACGGGCGTGCTGGCGCGCCAATATGCCGATAAGACCGGCCCTCTGCTCTCTCAGGCCGGCTTGTCCTGGGCGCTTCTGACGGGTGCCACGCCGGCCGCAGAGCGCGAGCGCATCCATGCACAGCTGGAATCGGGCGAGCTTGACGTGCTCTTTGGCACCCATGCGGTGCTTTCGGATGACGTTGCGTTCAAGCATCTGTCGCTTGTTGTCATCGACGAGCAGCACCGGTTTGGCGTCGGCCAACGCAACGCTCTGCGCGCGAAGGGCCCCGGTGCCGATCTGCTCGTTATGACGGCAACGCCCATCCCGCGTACGCTGGCGCTTTCGGTCTACGGCGATCTGGATACGAGCATCATCCGCCACCGGCCTGTTCCGGGTGCCGGTGTGATCACGCGCGTGCTCACCGAGTCGAGCCGCGACCTCGCCTATGGCGCCATTCGCGAGGCGCATGAAAAGGGTCAGCAGGCCTACGTGATTTGCCCGCTCGTGGAGCCGAGCGATTCGGCCGATGAGTTGGAGGACGTACCCGGTATCGCCCGCGACGAGGAGGGCCGCGTGACGGTCCCCGTGCCGCTTCACGATACGGCAACCGAGCTCGACCGACTGCGTCTTGCGTTGCCGGGGCTTACCGTCGAGCGCCTTCACGGCCGTATGCCGGCGGGGGAGAAGGATCGGGTCATCGATGCCTTCAAGCGTGGCGAGATTGACGTGCTCGTCTCGACTACGGTGGTCGAGGTGGGCGTCGACGTGCCCAATGCCACCGTCATGGTTATCGAGAACGGTGAGCGCTTTGGTTTGGCTGCCCTGCACCAGCTGCGCGGTCGCGTGGGCCGTGGCAGCGTGTCGGGCACGTGCCTGGTCATGACGCACTCCAAGGGCAACGGCGGCGCATCGGCGGCACAAGACCGTCTCCAGTCGCTCGAAAAGACCTCGGACGGCTTTACGCTCGCCCAGATGGACCTGCGCCTGCGCCATGAAGGCGAGATCCTGGGTTATCGTCAGCATGGTGGTGTGACCCTGCGCTTTGTCGACCTGGACGCCGATGAGGACCTTATCGAATGGGCCCATTTGGACGCGGTCGAGCTCTTGCGGTATGCTTGCAACCTTGACTCTGTGGCGACGCGTCCCTTGCGCGACGCGGTCGCCATGCGTTATCGACATATCTTTAAGGAGGTCAGCGGAGGATGAGAATCATCGGCGGCGAATGGCGCGGTCGTAAGATCGAGGAGCCCCGTGGTCGCGATGTCACCCGCCCCACGACTGATCGCGTGCGCGAGGCGTGCGCATCTATGGTCATGTCGGCATTCGATTTCGATCTGGACGAGGTCCGTGTGCTGGACGCCTTTGGCGGCTCCGGTGCCCTAGGTATCGAGATGCTCTCTCGTGGGGCCCGCTCGCTCACGACGTTTGAGATCGATCGCAACGCCGCGCGGCTCATTACCAAGAATATCGAGTCGCTCTGCCGTGACCGTGCGCGTTGGCGCGTGGTAACGGGCGACATGCTGATGAGTGCCTCGCGCGGTCGTGTGCCGGGCGGCCCCTTTGATCTGGTCCTGCTCGACCCGCCGTATGCTTTTGGCGCCGAGCCGGTCGAGGAACTGCTGCAGAATCTGGCTCAGCAGGGTCTGCTTGCGCCTGGCGCTTATGCCCTGTTTGAGCATGCCTCCGCCGATGCGGGCGCGCATCCGGCAGGCTTTGAGACTGTACGTGAGAAGCGCTACGGCATTACCTCGGTCGACCTGCTTCGTTGGGTCGGCGATGACGACGGTGAGGGCGATAGTGCCGTCACCGATGCTGATAACAACGATGCCACGACGTTTCAGGAGGACGCCCATGAATGACACCATCAATCGCGTGATCGTCCCGGGCACCTTCGATCCCATCACGTTTGGCCATATCGATGTGATCCGCCGCGCCCGACGCATCTTTCCCAGCGTGATTGTCGCCGTGGCCGAATCGCAGGGTAAAAACGGTGTGGGCACCACGTTTATGCTCGATGAGCGCGTGGCGCTGGCCCGCGAGGCGCTCGGTAATATCGACGGCGTCGAAGTCCTGCCCTTTACCGGCCTCTTGGTCGACTTCGCTCGTGAGCAGGGGGCGGGGGCCGTGGTCAAGGGCCTGCGCGCCATGACCGACTTTGAGTATGAGCTGCAGCAGGCCGACCTCAATTATCGCCTGGATAGCGAGCTGGAGTCCATCTTTGTCATGAGTGCGCCGCAGTACGGTTATATCTCGAGCTCGGTCGTTCGCCAGATCGCCTCGCTCGGCAGCGATGTATCGACGTTTGTGCCGCCCAACGTGGTCGAAGCACTCAGACATCGCTTTTCGTGACGTTTTTTATTGCCTGGTGGCATGTGGTAAACTAGCACGATGATATGTTACCTATGAAAGGAGACCGGATGCCGGGCGAGAATTTTCCTGGCGATAGGATCGTCAGCTTGGTCGATGAGCTCGAAGGGCTGATCGAGGAAGCCAAGCCGCCTTTCGGCAAGAACGCTCAGTTCAAGGTCATCGACGCCGACGTGTTCTTCAACATCCTCGACGAGATCCGCATGAGCTATCCCGAGGAGTGGCAGAAGTCCCGCCGTATCCTTAAGGAGCGCGAGGAGCTTATGGCTTCCGCCGCCGCTCAGGCCGATTCCATCATCGCCGACGCTCAGCAGCAGGCCCTCACCATTGCCGGTGAGCAGGAGATCGTCCGACTTGCGCAGCAGCAGGCCGACGACATCCGCGATCGTGCCCAGCAGTACGAGCGCGAGACGCGTTATGCTGCCGAGGACTACGCAGAGCAGGTCTTTACGCACCTGGAGGAGAACCTCAAGAGCCTGACCGGCACCGTTACCCGTTGCCGTCAGCAGCTCAACGAGGGTGCCGCCCAACAGAATGGTCAGTGGTAATGGCTGAGTTCCCGAGCGTTACCGTCGATCTTTCCGAGCAGCTCGAGTTTCCTGGAGATTCGTATCCGCTGACCGGTAAGGTCGATGTCGCCACCTACACGGTGGGCGAGAAGGAGTACCAGCTTCAGGACGGCATCGACTACGACGTTGTCTTTACCAATGCCGGTACCGGTGTCTTGCTCACGGGTATGGTCCGCGCACACGCCACTGGCGAGTGCGACCGTTGCCTGGAGCCCGCTTCGTTTGATATTGCCGGTGAGATTGAGGAGTTCTACCTCTTTGAGGAGCCCGAGGATCCCGAGGCCTACGAGGACGGCTACGAGCTCCTGGGTGAGGACCGTATCGTCGATCTGGGTGAGCCCATCAATGACGCGGTCGTTATGGACACGCCGTTTGTGGTGCTTTGCAAGCCCGATTGTCGCGGTCTGTGCCCCACTTGCGGTTGCAATCTCAACGTCGAGCAATGCGATTGCGCCGCCCAGGCAGAGGCAGAATGGGCCGCTGCCACGGAAAATCCATTTGCAGCATTGAAGAATCTCAAGCTTGATGAGTAAAATTGTGGTAGTATCGCTACTTGCGCGTAATCGCCACACTGGATAGTTCATAAGGAAGGTCACTATGCCCGTACCTAAACAAAAGCAGGGTCGTATCCGCACTCACACCCGTCGTTCCGCCAACATGAAGATCTCGGCTGCGGCTCAGTCCACGTGCCCCCGTTGCGGCGCTGTTAAGCTTCCGCACCACGTGTGCCCCAGCTGCGGTTTCTACAAGGACCGCGAGGTTATCGTTACCGAGTAACGGTATACTCTGGATGCGATGCCGTTCCAAATGGAACCACAATGGCCGGCTCAATGAGTCGGCCATTTTTGTATAAGGAGCATGTATATGAGTAACGTTCGCGTTTGTGTAGACGTTGTGGGCGGAGACGAGAAACCTCAGGTTGTTCTCGATGGTATCGAGGCTGCGCTTGCCGCCGATCCCGATATCGAGGTCTTGGCAGCTGGCCCCGCCGAAATCGTCAATCCCTTTGCAGCTTCCCATGCACGTGTTGAGGCCCTTGAGGCACCTGACGTTATCGCCATGGATGACGATCCCATTCGCGCCGTGATGACCAAGCGTAAGTCGTCGATCGTGCTTTCTTGCCGCGCCATTAAGAAGGGCAACGCGGATGCGTTCTTCTCCGCCGGCTCGACCGGTGCCATGACCGCCGCTGCCACCGCCTACGTGACGCCGTTTAGGTATCAGGCCGAAGGCAAGAAGCAGCCGGTGCGCCCCTGTCTGACCAATGCGCTGCCCAATCGCGCCGGCGGTCTGACGGTGCTGTGCGACATGGGTGCCAACCCCGATGTCGAGGTTGACGATATGGTGCGTTTTGCCCAGATGGGCAGCGCCTATGCCCGCGTCGTCCTGGGCATCGAGCATCCTCGCGTGGGCCTGCTTGCCAACGGCACCGAGGACGAGAAGGGTTCTAACTTTACCAAGGCCTGTTTCCCTGCTATGAAGGCCGCCGTTCCCGGCTTTGTTGGTAACTGCGAGGGCACCGACCTCACCTCAGGCAACTTCGATGTCGTCGTTGCCGATGGTATGTCGGGCAATATTGCGCTCAAGGCCACCGAGGGCGCTGCCAAGTTTTTGCTGCAGGAGCTCAAGGGTGTCTTTATGTCTTCGCTCGGCACCAAGATTGCCGCGCTGCTCATTAAAAAGCAGATGCGCGAGATTAAAGCCAAACTTTCGGGCGACGCCAAGGGCGGCGCGATTCTTTTGGGCCTGCGCGGCGTGGTCCTGATCGGCCATGGCGCCACCTCAATCGAGGCTGTCAAAAACGGTACGCTCGCGGCGGCCGAAGCCGTGCGCGCCGGGCTGGTCGAGAATGTCGCCAACTCTATGGACGGTATCGTTTTATAAGAGCGAGTTAGAGCGCTGTTATGTGCTTCGCGGTGCACGTCGTGGGGTAGAATCAGAACCGTGTCTTGGTACCGCCCGGGCGGTACCATTCTTTTGGTATTCATGCACTATGAGAGGAAGCGCTATGGACCGCTCCGAAATCTTCGACAAGATCGCCGAGGTCGCTGCTGACGTTCTGGGCGTCGATGTTGCCGAAATTAGCGATGAGACCACCTTTGACGACCTCGATGCCAACTCGCTCGAGCGCCTACAGCTGGTTACGGCTATCGAGGACGAATTCAACCTCGAGATCGATGACGAGACTCTGCTCTCGCTCAACTCTGTCGCCGACGCCGTCGACGCGATCGAAAACGCCAAGGAGGCCTAAGTCTTGGCTTTATCCGAACGACTTACGCGCGCCCAGGAAATCCTGGGCCACGAGTTCAACAATAAGGTGCTGCTGCGCGCGGCGCTTACGCATCCCTCGGCAGTCGAGGGCCAGCCGGTTTCTGCCAGCTATGAGCGCCTTGAGTTCTTGGGCGATTCTATTTTGGGCGCTGTGGTCGCACGCTCCCTGTTTGAGTCCTATCCGGAGTTTGACGAGGGCAAGCTCACGCGCTTGAAGGTGTCGCTTGTCTCGGGCGCTACGCTGTCCGAGGTTTCTCACGAGCTGGGCATCGACGACATCATCATCTTTGGTGCCTCCGAGACCGGTACCGGTGCGCGCGGCCTGCATTCGGCCCTCGAGAACGTCTATGAGTCGCTCGTGGGCGCGCTGTACCTGGATGCCGGCTGGGATGCGGCGGCGGAGTTCATTCACCGTACGCTTAAGCCGCATTTGGCTTCCGAGCGTGCCGAGCATCCTGCGAATCCCAAGTCGTTTTTGCAGGAGTGCGTGCAAGCCGACGGTCACGAACCTCCGGCGTACAAGCTCGTTGGCTCCGAGGGTCCGGCGCATGCGCCCACTTTTACCGCCGTGGTTTTGATCGATGGTATTCGCCAGGGTCGCGGTTCCGGCTCCTCAAAGAAGGAAGCCGAGGGAGCCGCCGCGCTCGAAGCGCTTGACCGCATGGGTTACACCACCAACGGCGTGATTCTGAACAAGAAGCACGTGTAAGCGAGGAACCGTGTATCTCAAGTCCCTCACGCTCAAAGGGTTCAAGTCGTTTGCCGACCGCGCCCATATGACGTTTGAGCCGGGCCTGACCGTCATCGTCGGTCCTAACGGCTCGGGAAAATCGAACATCTCTGACTCGATTCTGTGGGTCCTGGGCGAGCAGAGCGCCAAGCAGCTGCGCGGCCAGGCCATGGAGGATGTCATCTTCTCTGGCTCGTCAGCGCGCAAGCCGGTGGGTGTCGCCGAGGTCACGCTGGTGCTCGATAACTCGGACCATATGCTGCCCGTTGATTTTGACGAGGTTGCCATCACCCGTCGTATGTATCGCTCGGGCGAAAGCGAGTACCTCATCAACTCGAGTCCGTGCCGCCTGATGGACATTCAGGACATCCTGCACGATTCGGGCCTGGGCAAGGATACGCATTCCATCATCAGCCAGGGCAAGCTCGACGCCATTTTGCAGAGCCGCCCCGAGGAGCGTCGCGCCCTCATCGAGGAGGCCGCCGGCATCTCCAAGCACAAGCGCCGCAAGGAGCGCGCGCTCAAAAAGATTAAGTCGATGGACGAGCACCTGACGCGTGCCCGCGACATCAATAAGGAAATCGCCCGTCAGCTGCGACCGCTGGAGCGTCAGGTCGATCGCGCGCGCAAGTACAAAGAGCTGTCCTCGCGCGCGAACGAGCTTACGCAGATGCTGGCCGTTGACGAGCTGCGTTCGCTGCAGTCGCAGTGGAACGACCTGGAGAGCCGCTCCAAGGAAGGTGCTGCCGAGCTGGAGCTTGCGCAGTACCGCATGAGCGAAAAGGAGCGCGAGCTCGAGAAGCTTCAGGTCATGCTCGAGGAAAAGGGCCTGTTTGTGGGCGACCTGGGCGAGCAGCGCCGTCATATGCAAGATGTGGTCGGCCGCATTAACTCCGACATGCGTCTGCTTGAGGAAAAGGGCCACAACATGGTGTCGCGCCTGTCTGACATGCGCGGGCAGATTTCGAGCTCCGAGCATCAGCGTCGTCGCGTGGTCGAGGAGCTCGAGGACGCGCGTGCGCAGCTTGAGGAAGTGACCGGTGCGCATATGCAGGCCCAGGAGGACGTTGACGCCGCTGGTCCAGCCGCCGCTGAGCTCCACGAGCGTCGCGTTGCGCTCGACAATCAGATTTCGCAGCTCACGCGTGAGCAGCGCGATGTGCAGCGTGTGGCCGATAACGCCGCGCTCGAGCTCGCCAAGGTGAAGGACTCGCTGAGCAATGCCGAGGTCGAGGACAACATGTATGCCTCGCGCCTGGAGCAGATTGACGAGCAGCTCGAGGAGGTCACGGCCTCGCTCGAGAGCCGTCGCGACCGCGCCGAGGAGCTTGAGGGCGCTCTTGAGGAAGCGCGCCGGGCTCAGGTCGATGCGCGTGAGGCCACCGAGACGGCACGCGCGGCCCTGAAGGACTTGCGTAATCGTGAGAGTGAGGCGCGCAACAAGCTGTCCGAGGTGCGCTCGGAGCTTGCCAGCCAAAAGAAGCTTGATGCGCGCATGGCAGACAGTTCGCCGCTGGTGAGTCGTCTGATGGGCGCACTGGGCGATGATGTCTCAGGCCGTCTGGGCGATGTGCTCGAGGCCCCTCGTGAACTCGAGGGTCTGGTCGAGCAGCTGCTTGCCGGCGATATCGATGCCCTGCTGTTTGATGACGCCGCCACGCTTGAGCGTGCCGGTCGTGCGGCTCTGGACCAAAAGAAGGCCTCGGGTGAGGCGCTGCTGGTGGCGCGCGGCGTGAGCGGCTCTGCTGCCGCCGAGGGCGCTGCCGGTTCGCGTCTGGTCGATCGCCTTTCCGTGCGTGCCGGTTATGGCCCGATTGTCGAGGCGCTGCTCGGTGGCTATTACGTGGTCGATGACTTGGCTGCCGCGCTGGCTGCGCCTGTCATTGACGGTGTGACCTATGTGACCCCCGATGGCGCCCGCGTAAGCTGTGGCGGCCTTGTGCGCGTGGGCCTCGATGCCGGCGAGGCGTCGGGTGCCCTGGAGCGCAAGCGTCGTATTCGCGAGCTGGAGGGCCTGGAGCCCGATCTGGCTGCTGTGTTTGAGCATGTGTCGGATCAGGTCGTCGAGGCCAATGCGGCCGTCGAGGAGGCACGTGCCGCCGAGGGCGATGCCGCCGGCGAGATTGCTCGCCTTGAGGGCGAGCGCCGCTCCCTGTTGTCCGAGATCGGCCGTCTGGAGCAAAGCGCCAACAATGCCGAGGTCGAGCGCGTGCGTATCTCCAAGCGTCGCGAGCAGGCCGCCGAGGCCGTTCGCGCCGCGCGCCCGCGCGTGGACGAGCTCTCCCGTTCGCGTGACGAGGCCCGTGCACAGGCAAGCGATCTGGGCTTGCAGATTGCCGAGGCCAACGACGAACTCGACCGCGTTCGCCGTGACGATTCCGAGGCTGCCGGCAAGCTCGCCGACGCCAAGGTTCGCCTAGCCCAGACAAGCGAACGCCTGCGTTCGCTGAAGGGCCGCGTGCCCGATCTGGAGCATCGTCTTGAGGGCATCGACCGTCGTATCCGCGGAACACGCCAGGCTTCGCGCTCGCTCGAGCTGCTGCGCCTGCGCGTTGATCCCATGCACGAGCGTTATTCGGCCCTGCTGGAGCGCGCGTCGGATTGGGCAGCGCGCCTGCGTGACCAGGCCTCTCTGGAGGAGGCGGACTCCGCTTCGCTCAAGAAGACCATTGAGGATGCCAAGGCAGAGGTTGCCCGCGCTAAGGAGCGAGTCGATACCGCCTCCGCCACGCAAAACGAGTTCAAGGTCGCGCGTGGCAAGCTCGAGGTGCAGGTAGAGGCCGCCATTAAGGCCATTACCGCCGATGGCACCACGGTACTCGAGGAAGCGCTCATGCTTCCGGCGCCCACGGACCGCGATGCCGCCGAGCGCGAACTCAACCAGCTTGTGCGCCAGATCAACAACCTTGGTCCCGTTAACCAAGTTGCCATGGAGGAGTACGAGCAGCTCAAGCGCCGCGCCGACTACATCGAGGAACAGCTGGCCGATCTGGAGAGCGCGCGCAAGGCGCTCACCAAGATCACGGTGGCCATTGATCGCAAGATGCGGAAGGCCTTCCTGGTGACGTTTGAGAAGGTCGATGCGAACTTCCGCGAGATCTTCGCCATGCTGTTCCCGGGTGGCCAGGCTCATCTGGAGATGACCGATCCCGAGCATCCTGCCGAGACGGGTATTGAGGTCGTGGCGCAGCCGCGCGGCAAGCGCATCACCAAGATGATGCTCATGTCGGGCGGCGAGAAGAGTCTGACGGCGCTCGCCCTGCTTTTTGCCGTGTACCGCACGCGCACGGTTCCATTCTATGTGCTGGACGAGGTCGAGGCGGCGCTTGATGACGCTAACCTGTCCAAGCTCATCGGAGCCCTCGATGTGCTGCGTTCCGATACGCAGCTCTTGGTTATCTCGCATCAGCGCCGTACTATGGAGGACGCTGACGTTCTCTATGGCGTCTCGATGCAAGCCGACGGCGTCAGTCGCGTCGTCTCGCAAAAACTCGATCGCGAAACCGGAAAGGTCGTGAATGCATAATGGGATTCTTTGATGCTCTCTCGCGCGGACTTGAGCGCAGCCGAGAGGCCCTCAACGAGGTATTCTACTTTGGCGGCGAGGTCGACGAGGACTTTTGGGAGGACCTTGAGGACACCCTCGTCATGGGTGACATGGGCGCCGAGGTTGCCATCAAGGTCTCCGATGACCTGCGCGATGCCGCGGCCAAGAAGAACCTCAAGACCGCCCCGCAACTCCGTCGCGCCCTGGCCGAGCAGCTCGAGCAGCACTTTGTGCCCATCGAGCGCGATCCGTTCTCCGATACGCCGAGCTGCGTGCTGTTTGTGGGCATTAACGGTGCCGGCAAGACCACGACGGTCGGTAAGATCGCGAGCGCTATGGCCTCCCGCGGCAAGAACGTCGTGATCGGTTCGGCCGATACCTTCCGCGCTGCCGCTATCGAGCAGCTCGATGTGTGGGGCCAGCGCGCTGGCGTCCCCGTCATCAAGCGCGACCGCGGCTCCGACCCGGCAAGTGTTTGCTACGACGTGCTCGACGAGGCCGACAAGCGCGGCAGCGACCTGGTGCTCATCGATACCGCCGGTCGTCTGCACACGAGCCCCGAGCTCATGCGCGAGCTTGCCAAGGTGGTCAATGTGACCCGCAAGCGCGCCGCCAATATGGCCGCCGGCCCCATGCCCGTCTATGTCGTGCTCGTGATCGATGCCGCAACGGGCCAAAACGGCCTCAACCAGGCGCTCGAGTTTAACGAGGCGCTTGGCCTGGACGGTATTATCATGACAAAGCTCGACGGCACGGCAAAGGGCGGTATCGCCATGGCCGTGGCCGAGAAGCTCAAGCTTCCCATCCTGCGCATCGGCGTGGGCGAGCAGGTCGATGACCTGCAGGAGTTTAATGCCAAAGATTTCTGCCGCGCCCTGGTGGGCGAGTCCAACTAAGGAGTGACTAGTGTTTGATTCTCTGAGCGATCGCCTCAACGACACATTTGACCGCCTGCGCGGCAAGGGTAAACTGACCGAGGCCGATATCACCTCTGCCATGCGCGATATTCGTATGGCGTTGCTCGAGGCCGACGTCAACTTTAAGGTCGTCAAGGAGTTTGTCGCCAAGACCAAGGAGCGCTGCATGACCGCCGAGGTCATGGAGTCGCTGTCGCCGGCGCAAAACGTCGTCAAGATCGTGCTCGACGAGCTCACCGAGATGCTCGGTTCCACCGAGAGCAAACTCGTCTTTAGCAACCGCATTCCCAATGTCATCATGCTCGTGGGCCTGCAGGGCTCCGGTAAGACTACGGCAGCCGTAAAGCTGGCCTACCTGCTCAAGAAGCAGGGCCGCTCGCCGCTGCTCGCCGCGTGCGACGTCTACCGTCCCGCCGCTGCCGACCAGCTTGCCACGCTCGGCGGAGAGATCGGTGTCCCGGTCTTCCGAGGCGACGGTGCACACCCGGTCGACATCGCCAAGGGCGCCATTCAGGAGGCCGTCGACCACCTGCGCGACGTGGTCATCGTCGATACCGCCGGTCGTTTGCAGATCGACGAGCAGATGATGCAGGAGGCCGTGGACATCAAGAAGGCCGTCAAGCCTGATCAGGTGCTGATGGTTGTCGATGCCATGACCGGCCAGGATATTGTCAACGTCGTCTCGACCTTCGCCGAGCGCACCGACTTTGACGGCGTGATCATCTCCAAGCTCGACGGCGATGCCCGTGGCGGCGGCGCGCTTTCCGTGCGCCAGGTGACCGGTAAGCCCATCAAGTTCGTGAGCATGGGCGAGAAACCCGATTCGCTGGAGCCGTTCTATCCCGATCGTATGGCCAAGCGCATTCTGGGCATGGGCGATGTTGTCGGCATCATCGAGAAGGCCCAGGAGGCAGCCGACGCCGAGCAGCTCGAGGCTGCCGAGCGTATGCTGCGCGAGGGCTTCACCATGAACGACATGCTCGACCAGATGAAGGCCGTCAAGAAGATGGGCGGCATGAAGGGCATCCTGGGCATGCTCCCCGGCGGCCAGCGTGCGCTTAACCAGATGGGCGGCAACCTGGACGAGGGCATCTTCGACAAGAACGAGGCCATCATCATGTCGATGACCAAGGAGGAGCGTCTGCGTCCTTCCATCATTAACGGCCAGCGCCGCGCCCGCATTGCCAAGGGAGCCGGCGTAACCCCCACCGAGGTCAATAGCCTTATGAAGCAGTGGGGCGAGATGAATAAGATGATGGGCCGCATGCGCACGATGGCCAATCAGGCACAGGCTGGTGGCAAGAAGGGCAAAAAGGGTAAGAAGGGCAAGAAGATGCGCATGCCCAATATCCCTGGCCTGGACGCTATGGGTCTGGGCGGCATGGGCGGTCTGGGAACGGGCGGCCCTAAGTCCGATATGGACCTGCTGCGCCAGATGGAAGCGCAGATGCGCAATAAAAAATAGTGCTGTAATTCCAGCTTGATATGGCAAAGGCCACTCGGAAGCTACCGGGTGGCCTTTGTTGTAGGCTTTGATTGTTGGGTTGCGTTCAGCGTCGCGCCCCGAGTTCGCGGTGCCGTGCCGTTAGTGGCAGCCGCAGCCCTCGTGGCCCTCGTGCTCGTGATGGCCGTGGCAACCACAGGATTCGCCGTGCTCATGGGCGTGCTCGTGGTCATGGCCGTGGCAGCCGCACGTGGCCTCGCCGTTCTGTGCGAGCGTGCCGGCGATAAGTGCCTCGACGCAAGCGTCGCAGCTGCCCTGGGCGCCTGCGTATACCGTGATGCCGGCTTGAGCCAGCGCGTTGATAGCGCCGCCGCCGATGCCGCCGCAGATGAGCGTGTCCACGCCGCCGTTGGCGAGCAGGCCCGTCAGGGCGCCGTGACCGGTGCCGCCGGTGCCCACGACCTGCTCGTTGAGCACCTTGCCGTCCTGAATGTCGTAGATCTTGAACTGCTCGCTGCGGCCAAAGTGCATAAAGATGTTGCCGTTGTCGTACGTGGTTGCCACCCTCATGGTGTCGACCTCCTTTGCTGGCCATACGGCCGTTGTCGTGGTGATGGGGGAGTATGCGATATTGCCGCCCTCGATGACAATCGCCCGTCCATTGACCAACGAGTTTGCCACCTTGCGATGCGCGCGGCTGCAGATTGCCGCCACCGTGGCGCGGGCAATACCCATGTGCTGGGCGACTGCCTCTTGGTTAAGGCCTTCCAGGTCGCATAGGCGCAGGACCTCGAGCTCGTCGACTGTCATATCGATGGCGTCTCCGCTGGCAAGGCCGTCTGGGGTAAAGCCGCGATATTCGGGGATGATCCCAACACGGCGCAATTTTTCGCGTCTTCCTGCCATGCGCACTCCTTATCTGACATATGTCAACAATAGAATAGCGAACGTGCCGATTTGCGCAAGGAATTTCCGTCATATGTCAGAAAATGAGGGCTTATGTTTGGGCTGTGGGGCCGCGTGCGCCTGGGCTACAATAAATCTTGCTTGTAGGCGACTGACAGGAGGGTCAATGAGCAAGGCTGATCAACAGTTTGTAACCATGTGCCGCGATATCTTGGACCATGGCACCACCACCGAGGGCCAAAAGGTCCGCCCGGTGTGGGAGGACGGCACCCCTGCCTATACCATTAAAAACTTTGGCGTCACGGCGCGCTACGACCTGCGCGAGGAGTTCCCTGCGCTTACGCTGCGCCGCACGGCTCTTAAGTCTGCGATGGACGAGATCCTGTGGATCTATCAAAAGAAGTCTAATAACGTCCATGACCTCAACAGCCATATTTGGGACGAGTGGGCCGACGAGACTGGCTCCATCGGTAAAGCCTACGGCTATCAGATTGGCCAGAAGAGCCATTACGCCGAGGGCGATTTTGATCAGATGGACCGTGTGCTGTACGATCTTAAGCACACGCCGTACAGCCGCCGCATCATGACCAACACGTATGTGTTTAGTGACCTGTCCGAGATGCACCTGTATCCGTGCGCCTACAGCGTGACCTATAACGTCACGCAGCGCCCGCAGGACGACAAGCCCACGCTCAACATGATTCTCAACCAGCGCAGTCAGGACATTTTGGCCGCGAATAACTGGAACGTGTGCCAGTACGCCATTCTGCTCATGATGGTCGCGCAGTCGGTCGATATGATTCCGGGTGAGCTGCTGCATGTGATTGCCGATGCCCACATTTACGACCGTCATGTCAATATCGTCCGTGAGCTTATCGAGCGCCCGCAGTTTGCGGCGCCCAAGGTAACGCTTAACCCCGATGTGCATGATTTTTACGCGTTTACGACTGATGACCTGATCGTCGAGGGCTATGAGCACGGCCCGCAGGTCAAGAACATTCCCATTGCGGTGTAGGTGGTGCTCATGACGTGTAAGCTATCTGCTATCGTTGCCGTGTGTGACGATTGGGGCATTGGTTGCGAGGGCGACATGGTGGTGTCCAATCGCGCCGATATGCGCCATTTTGTGGCCTGCACCAAGGGCTGCCCGGTCATCATGGGGCGCAAGACGCTGCTGAGTTTTCCCGGTGGGCGTCCACTCAAGAACCGTCGCAATATCGTGCTTACCCGCGACGAGGATTTTGCTGTCGAGGGCGTCGACGTGGTGCATAGCATCGACGAGGCGCTCGCCGCGGTTGCCGATGAGCCCGTTGCCTGGGTGATCGGTGGCGGCGAGGCGTATCGGCAGTTTTTGCCGTATTGCGCCGAGGCCGAGGTCACGCACAACCATTGCACTCATGCCGTGGACACGTACTTTCCCGATTTGGACGCCGATCCCGCGTGGGAGATTGCGTGGCGTGGCGGTGTTGCCACGATTGCCTCGGGCGAGGGCGACGAGGGTGTCGATTATGAGTTCGTGACGTATCGTCGCGTTGAGGCGTAAATCGCCTGGCGTGAACGGTATTATTGGGTTGATTGAATGTATGGGGCGGCGCTTAGCGTCGCCTCGTTTGGTATAGATGTGCTGTAAAGAAGGGTGCGGGCAGGCTGCTATGACTGATGCCGTTGAGGTTCTGCGAATTGATTCGCTCGAGGACGAGCGGCTCGATGCCTACGTGCGACTGACCGAGCGTGAGCTGCGCTGCGTGCTAGAGCCGCAAAAGGGCATCTTTATCGCCGAGAGTGCCAAGGTTATTGAGCGCGCGGTGCGTGCCGGATACGAGCCGGTGAGCTTTCTTTTGGGCGAACGCTGGCTCGACCAGATGATGCCGCTGTTTGAGCGCCTGGTTGTGCGCGAGGGCGCAGGTCCGGTTCCTGTGTTCGTGGCTTCCATGGAACTCATGGAGCAGCTGACGGGCTTTAACGTGACGCGCGGTGCGCTCGCGGCGTTTCGTCGCCCGCGGCAGATTCCGGTTGATGAGTTCTTGGGTGGCGTCGTCGAGGCGGCGGGGGAGCGCCCGGTGCGCGTGTGCGTGCTCGAGGGTATTGTCGACCACACGAACGTGGGTGCGATTTTCCGCTCGGCCGCCGCGCTCAATGTCGACGGTATTTTGGTCAGTCCGACGTGCTGCGACCCGCTGTACCGTCGCTCGGCCCGCGTGAGCATGGGCACGGTGTTTCAGGTGCCGTGGACGCGTATTGGCAGCGAGGCTCGTGTGTGGCCGCACGATGGCCTGGCGGCACTGCACGAAGCCGGTTTTTCGTGCGCTGCGATGGCACTGACGGACGACTCCGTTTCGCTGGACGATCCTGCGCTGCAGGAGGTTGATCGCCTGGCGATCTTTATGGGCACCGAGGGTGCCGGCCTGGGCGCCAAGACTATCGCGGGCTGCGACCGAGCCGTGCGTATTCCGATGGCGCACGGGGTCGATTCGCTCAACGTGGCCGCGGCGAGTGCCGTCGCCTTTTGGCAGCTGTGCCCGCACGTGAGCAACGAGTATCACTACCAGCCGGGGCTGTATCACTAGGCAGATAGTTTGCACCGGGCTCTGACTCGGGGTGTTTCGGTCGACGTCGGTCGGTGCTAAGCTGCTATTAGCTTAGGTCTTCAATTACTGTTTTGTCGGTTGACGTACGCTTTTGGGGAGGGCGTGTGGCTAAGAAATCTACGGCTATCGATGTAACGCAGGGTGTTATTTGGCAGCAGCTGCTTTCGCTGTGCGTTCCCATCTTTTTTAGTTCGTTTTTTCAGCAGGCCTACACGCTTATCGGTACCTATATCGTCGGTCAGTTTGGCGGCAAGCTCGCGTTAGGTGGCATTCAAGCTACGATGGTGCTCACCGAGCTCTGCATTGGCTTTTGCGTTGGCGTCGGCGCCGGCTGCGCGGTCATTACCGGTCAGTATTTTGGTCAGCACGATGATGAGCGACTGAGTCGTTCGGTCCATACAGCCATGACGCTCGCGCTGGTGGGCGGTATCGTTTTCTCGATTCTTGGCATAGTGTTCGTTGAGCCCATGCTGGTGCTTATGAACACGCCGCATGAACTATTGGCCGAGGGCGTGGCCTATGCTCGCTGTTATTTTGCCGCGATGGTTGCGGCACTGCTGCTTAATATGGGAACCGCACTGCTGCGTGCCGTGGGCGACACGCGCGGCCCCGCTGTGATCATTGCCTCTGGCTGCCTGGTTAACGTGGTGCTGGATATCATCTTTGTCGCTGTGTTGCATATGGAGGCGCTGGGCTGCGGCATCGCAGTGGCGCTGACCATTTGCTCCAATGCAACGATGGTCGTGTTGCGCATGATGCGCGCTCCGGGCGCATGGCGTCTTTCGCTGTCTAAGCTCGGCATCGATCGCGGTATTTGCAAGAGTATGATCTCGTGTGGTCTGCCACTCGGTTTTCAATCGGCTGCCTATTCGATCTCGAACGTGTTGATCCAGGTGTCGGTTAATTCGTTTGGCGCCGATGTCACGACTGCTTGGGGTCTATCTGGGCGCCTGGATGGCATTATCTGGATGGTTACCGAGGCGCTCGGCGTGTCGATCACCACGTTCTCGGCACAGAACTTTGGCGCGCGCAACTACGAGCGCATGCGCAAGGGCTACCATACGTCGCTCGTGCTGTCGTTTATGCTCATTGGTGGCCTGTCTGCCGTGCTGCTGGTGTTCTCGGGTCCGTTGTCGCGTCTGTTTGTCGACGATGCTTCGATTTCGGCGTACACCACGACGATTCTTCATTTCATCGCGCCGTTCTACGCGATCTTCTCGATTATCGAGAACGCGTCGGGCTCCATTCGCGGCGCCGGCGTGAGTCTGCAGCCTATGATGCTCACCATCTTTGGCACCGTTGTCTTGAGGGTGATCTGGGTGTTTGCGATCATGCCCTTCGATCCGTCGCTCGAGCATCTACTACTGGTCTACCCCGTAACCTGGCTCATTACGGCCACGATGTTCACCATCTACCACCACAGCGGCAACTGGCTAGGCCGCGCCACCGCCTAATGATCCCTTGGGGTGGAGGAAAACGGATCATTGCTCTCCGTCGTGATGTCGACGATCCGTTTCTCTTCGTCCCCTTCGGATCAATTAGTATTCGATGCCTTGGCGGGCTAGGAGGCCTTCGTCGAAGTAGTGTTTGACGGGGCGCATTTCGGTGACCAGGTCGGCGAGGTCAGCGAGGGGCAGCAGGCCGCGGCTGGTCAGTATGAGCTCTGTGGTGTCGGGTTTCATCGCGATCAGTTGCCCGTATAGATTTGAACCTTGCCGACTTCCAGTGATGCCATCTCTATCCTTTCGTGCCCGGCGTCGGTTTATCGCCGGCCGGGTTGGGTATTCTAGTTAGCATTATCAACCCCAGTAGATGGAGTTCAAGCAGATGGAGATGGATGACAACAAACGTAGACGGAATATGATTCTCTACGTGCTCATCGCCTTCGTCGTCTACCTCGTGCTCTCGACCGTTCTGTTCCCTAACATCGGTCACACGCAGCAGATTACGAAGACCGATTACTCGACGTTTGTCAAAGCGCTCGATAAGAAGAGTGTCGACAAGGTCGAGTACAACACGGACGATTACTCGATTTATTACACCAAGAAGGGCGAGGACGAGAACATCGCCTATAAGACGACCGGTGTGCCGAACGATGCGGGCTTTACCGATCGCGTGCTTGAGTCTGGCGCTTCGCTGGAGTCGGTCGTTCCTGATAAAAACTCGGGTTTGATGACCTACTACCTGCTTACGCTCATCCTTCCCATGGCGATTTTCTTCCTGATCGGCTGGTGGCTCAACCGCCGCATGAAGAAGGCCATGGGTGATGACGGCCCGTCGATGAACTTTGGCGGCGGCGGTTTTGGCGGCGGCGGACTGGGTAAGTCCGGCGCGCGCGTGATCGCCTCCAAGGACGTGGGCGTGACCTTTAAGGACGTCGCCGGCCAGGAAGAGGCCAAGGAGTCTCTCAAGGAGGTCGTCGACTTTCTGGAGAAGCCGCAGCGCTACGAGGAGATCGGCGCCAAGCTGCCGCGCGGTGCTCTCCTTGTTGGCCCTCCGGGTACCGGTAAGACCCTGCTTGCCAAGGCTGTTGCCGGCGAGGCCGGTGTTCCGTTCTTTAGTATTTCGGGCTCTGAGTTCGTTGAGATGTTTGTTGGTCGCGGCGCTGCAAAGGTTCGTGACCTGTTTAAGCAGGCCAAGGAAAAGGCCCCGTGTATCGTCTTTATCGATGAGATCGATACCATCGGTAAGAAGCGTGATGGCGGCGGCTTTAGCGGCAACGACGAGCGCGAGCAGACGCTCAATCAGTTGCTGACCGAGATGGATGGCTTCGATAACCACAAGGGTATCGTTGTCCTTGCCGCAACCAACCGCCCCGACAGTCTCGATCCGGCGCTGCTGCGCCCCGGTCGTTTTGACCGCCGCATTCCCGTCGAGTTGCCCGATCTGACCGGTCGTAAGAACATCCTCGAGCTTCACGCCAAGAGTGTGAAGACCGAGCCGCCGATCGATCTGACCGCGATTGCCCGCGCCACGCCCGGTGCCTCGGGCGCCGACCTGGCCAATATCATCAACGAGGGCGCCCTGCGCGCCGTTCGCGAGGGTCGCAAGCGTGCAACCCAGGATGACTTCGAGGAGTCGGTGGAGGTCGTCATTGCCGGCCAACAGCGTAAGTCCACGGTGCTTTCCGACCATGAGAAGCAGGTCGTTTCCTACCACGAGATCGGTCATGCCATCGTCGCTGCCCGCCAAAAGGGTTCCGCGCCGGTTACCAAGATCACCATCGTGCCGCGCACGAGCGGTGCTCTTGGCTATACCATGCAGGTCGAGGAGGACGAGCGCTTCCTGACGACACGCCAGGAGGTCTTGGACAAGCTTGCCGTCTACTGCGGCGGCCGTGCGGCCGAGGAACTCATCTTTGGCGAGATGACGACCGGTGCCGCCAACGATATCGAGCAGGCCACCAAGCTCGCCCGCAACATGGTGACGCGCTTTGGTATGTCCGACGAGTTTGGCATGATGGCGCTCGGTACCGTGCAGAACGCGTATCTCAATCAGGACACGTCGCTCACCTGCGCCCCTGGTACGGCCGAGCGTGTGGACGCGATTGTCGCTAAGCTGATTGAGGATGCGCACGATCGCGCCCTGCAGATCCTCAAGGAGAACAAGTTCAAGCTCCATGAGCTGGCTCGTTATCTGTACAAGAAGGAGACCATCACGGGTGAGGAGTTCATGAACCTCCTCACGCGCGAGAATCCGCTGATGCCCAAGCAACAGTAAAGCCGCGGTCGAGCCAGTAAACGCCGACGCCCCATTTGAGCAGCTTTCTCAAATGGGGCGTTTTGCTTGAGAGGGATGGAAATGAAGATCGTGGTGAGCGCCTGCTTGATGGGCGAGAGCTGCAAGTATAACGGGCTCGACAACTATCATCGCGCGTTGGTCGAGGCCTGCGAACGCACGGGGACTGAGGTCTTGTTGGTGTGCCCCGAGGTCTTTGGCGGCCTGCCCACGCCGCGCAAGCCGTCCGAGATTGTGAATGGCGAGGTCCGTACCTGCGGGGGTACCTCGGTCGATCGCGAGTTTCGCCAGGGTGCTCAGCGCACGCTTGATATGTGCGAGCAGGCAGGCGGACCGGAAGAGATAGTCGCGTGCATCCTTCAGGACCGCAGCCCCTCGTGCGGTGCGGGTCACATCTACGACGGCACCTTTAGCGGTACGCTCACCGCGGGCAACGGTGTTTTCGTCGACCTGCTGCTGCGTCACGGGTACCGCGTGATTCCGGCTAGTGAGTTCGATCCCAGCATGTTGGAACATTGTCCACAGCACTCGAACCGAACACTTCCTCACGGGTGACCGTTTTGGCATCATCCGTGAAGTTGATATTGAGTACGACCCGGTCATCAAAGACGTAGACCGAGTTGACAGGCGCCGTACCCAGGCAGTCCCTCCCCGCGGCCCTCGCGCAGGAACGCGTACACGGCCCTCCCGTCTCTTGCGCCCCTCCCGGAACTGTCCACATCAGTGTAGCCAATCCAGTCCGCCAAGGGCTGCAGCCCGGACAACGCGGCGATGGAGGGCTTCTTCGGCCTGCTCAAGAAGGAGTTCTGGCACGGCAGGGACTGGTCGGAATGGACCCCCGCCCGCTTCATCGAGGAGCTCGGGGGGCTGGATCGGCCGATATAATACGGAGAGGCGCAGCGATGCGCTCGGCGGCCGCACGCCGGCCGAGTTCCGCTCCGCGCTGGGAAGGGCCGCGTAACGGTCCAAGAAATCGTCCGCAGTCCCCATTCTTGCCCCTTTGGGACGGCTTCTTGTTGGGGCGTGCCTGCCCCAAACCCTGCTAGGAGCGAGTGCAGCAAACTGGAAGTTTAAATTAGTCTTTGCAAATAACCTTTGAACCTTCACCATCAATTACAATTCCCTGACGG
>CABQXN010000001.1:0-179201 GCA_902468085.1 uncultured Collinsella sp. | reverse complement strand
CAGGGCGAAGGTCGAGGCCGTGGGCGCCCTGCGCGAAGAGGGGTACGGGCTGGGGCGCCTGCTGGAGTGCGCCGGCATGGCCCGGTCCAGCTACTACTACGCGCTGTCGCACCCGGCCAGGCCGACGCGCCCGGAGCTGCGGGACGCGGTGGCGGAGATCTTCTCGCGCACGGCCAACGGGTGCGGCCACCGCCAGGTCGCCATGTGCCTGCGCGCCGAGCTGGGCGCGCGCATAGCCTGCAAGACCGTGCTCAAGATGATGCGGGAGATGGGGGTCCGCTGCGGCATCCGCCGCGAGACCGACTACCATAGGTACAATTCGTACAGGGGCGTCGTGGGCGAGACGTTCGAGAACGTCATCGGGCGCGACTTCGCCGCCGACGGGCCGTGGCAGAAGATGGGCACCGACGTCACCGAGTTCAAGCAGCCCTGGGGCAAGGCCTACTTCGCGCCGGTGTACGACTTCGGCAGCAAGGAGATAGTCGCGTGGTCGACGTCGACCAGCCCGGACATGGCGCAGCAGGCCGAGCTGCTCGACCGGCTGCTGGCGAAGATGCCCGAGGGCGCGACGCCGGTGCTCCACAGCGACATGGGCTGGCAGTACCAGCACGCCGCATGGTGCGGGAGGCTGAGGGACGCCGGGATCGTCCAGAGCATGTCCAGAAAGGGCAACTGTATCGACAACGGCGCCACCGAGCAGGTCTTCGGCCACATGAAGGACGAGTTCTTCCGGGGAAGGACATGGCCCGACTTCGAGTCCTTCAAGGCGGACCTGGACGCGTACATCGCCCATTGGAACACGAGGCGGAGGCAGGTTAAACTGAAGGGGCTGACCCCGGAGGAGTTCCGGAACCAGCCCCTTGCGGCGTAGTTCTTATTTAAGACGTCCAAGTTTTGGGGTGCAGTTCACGGGAGATGCAGGGCCGCTTTTGTCTACGTTTCTGGCCAGGTAAAACACCTTTGAGGCTTTACCTGGGCGTAATCGTAGACTGCTATTCGGCATTTCCGGAGCTAGACAACCGCCTGGCCCCAATCGGTCATATAACCCTAGCCCACATTGAAATGCCATCGAAAAAGAAGCAGGCTATAGAGACTGGTCTCTCACCCACTCGATGAGTTCGGGGATCGCATAAGCGTATTGCCAGGTAAAGTTATGAGTGTTTCCACCCTGGACCGTCTTGTCGGTGCTATCGAGAGTTCCCTTCTCTACATGAAGGAAAACGACATGCGCCCCATCGGTCACCGCTTGTTTACAGGCCGAGGAGCAGACATCCGAGAGCTCGACCATAAGCTCATCGAGCGTCTTCTGGCTGCTAGCCGCCTTGGCTCCTTCCTGGTTACCCGAAGGGTTTTTCTCTCCCGTTGCGTCGTAATCAACCCACAGGCCACTCGTATGTCCTTCGCCGTCATAGTTATAGGCGCAATTCAGCTGCTTCTCAACATAAGGAATTCCGATACTCGCGACACCCTTCTCGGGATCCGTCATGCCGCCATAGGAATTGGAATCGTCTTCAGAAACGAATATCACCATGGGCGTCTTGGCAATCGGAGTCATGTTGCCTTGCCCGGCAACGAGCATAAGCGCTGCAAAGGAATTGTCATCGGGATGCTTGGAGGCATATTCGATGAGGGCCATGCACCCGGCAGATTCGCCCGTCCCGTAAATGCGATCCGGATCGATTGAGTAACCCTGGTCGATCAGGTCCTCGATTACATGCAGGCAAGTCTCGATATCGCAACAAGTTCCAGCGATCGTCAGCACAAATTGTGACCCATCAGCCCAGGCAAGGGCTCCCAGACCTTGACGAAGATTCACCCTCACATCGCAGGTGGTTACCCCCGCATCCGGCAGGAAGAGCGTGATGGGGTATTTCTTTGCCTTGTCGTAGTCGTCAGGCTGTGCCAAGGCAAACGAAGCATGGAATCCAGTTTTGGGGTCATCGTAGGTCCCTGCAACAAACTTGTCTGCCTCGGAGTTGAGAACAGTCGAAGCCACGAGATATCGGGAGGATGTCTCGTCGCCTGCAAGCTTTTTACCTGCAGAATCCTTGAGATCCTTTATTTGGGCGATTTTGACGCAACCGCTATCAAGGGATACGGGACCGTTTGAGCCTACGCACCCACGCGTCATCTGAAACATCAACGTCTGTGCGCCCGCATCTGCTGGATCGAGCTCGACGATGACGTACGTTCCCTTGCTTTTGCCCCCTTCATCACTCAACTCGGCTTTGTCGTTTACATAGGCAGTGACAATCGAGCGTCCCAAAACCGAGAAAGATCCCAGCCCCTTTTCCTGAGCCTGTTGACCGATGCCGCCATGTCCGGGATCAACCGAAGACGCATCGACATCCACGTCGTATTCAATCGCCACGCCGACAATCTTCTCTCCGATTGCATATGTTTTCGCAAGTGCAGAAACAGAGATAACGTGCTCGTAGAATTCGCTAACGTCGCTATCCGTGCCACCCGATTTGCCGTCGCTATCAACCTTCAGTGCATCATCCTTGCCGGCAGCCACGCTTCCCGCGCCGCTTTCGCTTCCAGACGCGCAGCCAACAAGCATAGAGGCGGTGCCCGCCAGCATTGTGGCCCCACCGGCCGTTAAAAAGCTTCGCCGACTCATTTCGAAAGCCATTTTTATTACCCCGTTCCCCAGCCCGCTTCTGACTGGATTTTCAGCATTTCTAATCAGAAATTAACGAAACGGAGTCCGTGCCTTCGAAGCGCCTAAACAGGGAATCCGTTGATGCCAGATGCCCGGCGCGCCGCTCGGAAGTAAAACTAAAGGAATTTTATATAATCTAAATGAGCCAATCGATTCGCTTTTGAACGGCTATTATTCCAAAGATGAATTGAAACTACCGTTTGTTTAATATATCTTGACAAAGTCATCGGCATCATGTTTGCCTTCAACTTCTGATCGACCAAGCGGCCCTGGCGGAGACGCAGGGCCGCTTTGCATTGCAGTAAAGCTAACGGCTACGAACGACGCGGCTCGGGAACCACGAGCCTATCGGGGCTCGCGCCCTCGGCATCCATCAGGCTCACGTAGCGAATCGACGGATCCCCATACATCGCGTAGTAATAATTGCCCGTGCGCGCGCTAAAGCATCCGGTGTAGATAGTCTTCTCGAACTTGCCATCGCCCATCCTGGACGCTCCCTCGATCATCACCACACCCTCGAGCGAGCGGAACATGCGAACGACATTTTCGGTCTCGCTCTCCTTTTGCGGGTAATTGGCATTGAGGTACGCCGCCTTTACAAAACGGCTCGGCGAATAGCAATCGCCCGGAATGCCGCGCATGCCGGCACCGGCTCCATAGGGCTTGAGCTCGGCGCCACGCCATGTCGCCGTCTGCGGAAAATCGCTTGTGGCGGTGATATAGGTGCGCAGGTTTTCCATGTGCCACGGGAAGGTGGGCTGGTTGGCAAGGGTGTCGACCGGATCGTCGTATACATGCAGGCCGTCAGCCATCATCTCGACCACGATGCTGCGCTGGCTGTCGCCGATAATCCAATGGAGCAGCGACACGCCCAGCCCCTCTCCGGCAGATTTGGCGACAATCACCGTGTCACGCAGCGCGGCCTCGACCTCATCAACCGTCGAGAACGTCGCTGCCACCCACAGGGGAAACTCATAGGCCGCAATATTGTTCTTGCCGTCGACAGGGCCCTCGGCATACTCGGCATAACCCGGGAAATTGAGACCCGCCACGGCAAGGCCCGCATCGTTGCCGCAGTCGAAGAACATAGGGTAGTTCTTGTAATCGATGCACATACCGATCACCGCGTGCGCCGCTGTCGCGTCATCGATAAACGAATACGGAATGTGAAATCCGCGCGGCATCACGCGAACCTGTTGGCCGTAGTCAAAGCTCCAGTCGAGATTGCGGCCCAGATACATGTGGCCAGAATTATCGGTAAATCGAATACTCGTACACATAGCGCCTCCTAGCTTTACGTTCTTGCTAATTTCATTGTCTCCAAACAAAAAGGCGCTAAACACAAAAGCCCGGACATGACAACAATGTCATGCCCGGGCCAAAAGAGACGAAGTGCGGTGCTTTGGTCCCCTTAGACCAACTTTCCAAGACAGTGATCGATCATATGCTGGATCATTTGTGCCTCAAAGCCCGCGTAGTCGCGGCGGCACTCCTTCATCTTGCCGTCGACGATCCGGTCAAAGGCAACCTTGCACTTGATGTAGCGCGTGGACTTGGTGACCTCCTCGTGCGTCAGGCAGCTCTCCTCCATCTTGCTGGCACCCAGGCCAAACACCAGACGGGGGTTGTAGAGCACATGGGGCTCGCCGGCGTCGTCCAGATAGACGCAGACCTTCTTGGTGACGCCGATCTGGTTGGCGGCAAGGCAGCCGGCATCGTCGAGCGACTTGATGGTATCGATCAGGTCCTGTGCCACCGACTCGTCCTCGACGGTCGCGACCTCGCAACGCTGGGACAGAATAGCCTCGTCGTGGCAGAGCTCTTTAATCATACGTTCCTCCATAGGGGTCGTTGTAACTGCTTAAGTATACGGTACCCACACATTTTCATGCGAAAAATACCGTCCGTCTGCTACAAAGCGCCGAACATCAACATGCGAGGAACAACAGCGTCGTAAAGGGGCTATAGTGGGTGAGTTCGTGTCAATCGGCCTAAACTCGGGGCCGAACAAGGAAAGGGTATGCATGGACGAACTTTTTCACGTCAGCGAGCGCAAGTCCACAATCGGGACCGAACTCCGCGCTGGACTGACAACATTCCTGGCGATGGCCTACATCATCGCCGTCAACCCCGCGGTGCTCTCGGGCGCCGGCATCGATGCGGGAGCGCTCGCCTGCGCCACCTGCCTGGGCGCCGGCATCATGACCATCTGCATGGGCATCTTCGCCAACCGCCCGCTCGCCTGCGCGTCGGGCTTAGGCGTCAACGCGATGATCGCCGGAATCACCACCACCGTCTGCGGCGGTGACTGGCATGTGGCCATGAGCGTCATCTTCCTTGAGGGCGTCGTCATCTTGCTGCTCGTGCTTTGTGGCCTGCGCGAGGCCATCATGGACGCCATCCCCGTGGTTCTGCGCCACGCTATCTCGGTGGGTCTGGGCCTGTTCATCGCCATGATTGGCCTGTGCGATGCCGGCATTATCACCGCTGGCGCCGGTACACTCGTCGGTCTGGGCGACATCACCTCCCCCACCTTCATCGTCGGCATCATCTCCATCCTGGTGACGGTCGCCCTCGCCTGCCGCAACGTCCCCGGCTCGCTGCTCATCGGCATCGTCGTCGCCGTCATCGCCGGTATCCCCCTAGGTGTGAACCAGGCTCCGACCGGTATCATCGCCCCGCTCGACTTCTCGAGCATTGGTGGCCCCATCGCCGACGCCGGCGGCGTGCCCGCCATCGTCAAGGTCCTTACCGACCCCGCGCTCCTCGTCATCTCGTTCTCGCTGCTCATGAGTGACTTCTTCGACACCATGGGCACCGCAATGGCCGTGGCCAAGCAGGGCGAGTTCCTCACCGACGACGGCAACGTCGAGAATATCAAGGAGATCTTGATCGTCGACTCCGCCGCCGCCGCTGTGGGCGGTTTCATGGGCGTCTCCTCCATCACCACCTTCGTCGAGTCCACCTCTGGCGCTGCCGACGGTGGCCGCACGGGTCTCACCTCCGTCACCACCGGCGTGCTGTTCATTCTCGCCGCGTTCTTCTCCCCCATCGTCACCATCGTTTCCAGCGCCGCCACCTGCGGTGCTCTGGTCTACGTCGGCTACCTCATGATGAGCGAGGCCTCCGAGATCGACTGGTCCGACGTGTCGCAGGGTTTCCCGGCGTTCATGATTGTCGCCGGCGTGCCCTTCACCTACTCCATCTCTGCCGGCATTGGCCTGGGCTTTATCGCCTACGTGGTCGTCGCGCTCTTTAAGGGCGAGGCCTCCAAGATCAAGCCGCTCATGTGGATCGCAGCCCTCGCCTTCCTCGTCTACTTCTTCGTGGCGTAACGGCATAGTCTGCTAAAGCAAAACAACAAGGCGCGGAATCGCATCGAGCGGCTCCGCGCCTTTCTTTTAGCGTCTGCCCCCGTGTCAGCGTGCGACAATTGAGGCTGTCAATATCACAACACTGAGAGAAGCCTGCCTTGGAAGCGCATCATAAGCAGATAACCGTTTATTCAGAGTGTGCGGAAGGCGCGCCTGTCATCTATCTCCCCGTGGTTATGGGCAACGGTAGTGAAGTCTACGAGCGCTGCCGAGAGCTCGACTGCCCGCCGTTCACCCTTGTCGCCATTGGAGGGCTCGATTGGAATCGCGAGCTGAGCCCCTGGGAATGTGAGGGAACTATACGAGATGCCGAGCCCTTTGGTGGACAGGCTGCTGGTTTTCTTGACGAGTTGTTGAAGCAGATAATCCCCCAGGCCGAATCATCGCTCCCGCAACCGCCCGCCTGGCGCGGCGTTGCCGGCTACTCGTTGGCGGGTCTTTTTGCACTGTGGGCACTTTGGCAAACAGATGTCTTTGAGCGCGCAGCGAGTGCATCGGGGTCGTTGTGGTTCCCCGGCTTTATCGACTACGCGCGCGAGCGCACGATGACGGCTACGCCCGACGCCGCCTATCTGTCGCTCGGTAAAAAGGAAACCAAGACGCCTAACCGCATGATGCGGCACGTACTCGACGATACGCGTGCGATGGAAGAGCTGTTTATCGAGCGCGACATCCCAACAACGCTGGAGCTCAACCCCGGCAATCATTTTGCCCAAACTGACCTGCGCATGGCGCGCGGCATCCACTGGATACTGACGCATTAAAAATGGCGTCCACGCGTACATGCGCATGGACGCCATTTTTAATTTGGCTGAACGCAGCTACTATTCGACAGTCTCCTCGAGTTCAGATACGGTGGGCGTCGAGAACTGGGGCATGGATGTCCTTTCATGATGGAAGGGCGATCAGGCATATCGGATAACCTGCCCGAACGATACGGTCCGAACCATTGTACGTGATACGCAATGTCTCGCGCGCGCCGCCACCTGCAAACGGTAGCGTTACTTCCAAACGCGCTCGGCAATGCGCTTGACCAGCGCGATCTTTGCCCATTGCTCATCCTCGGTCAGCTTGTTGCCAATCTCGCAGCTGGCAAAGCCGCACTGGGGCGACAGGTACAGGTTCTCGAGCGGCACGTACTTTGCGGCCTCGTGGATACGTTCGACGATAACGTCCTCGTCCTCAAGCTCAGCTGCCTTTGTAGTGACCAGTCCCAGCACCACCTTCTTGCCGGGGGCAACGTACTTAAGCGGCTCAAAACCACCGGCGCGCGGCGTGTCGAACTCCAGATAGAACGCATCGACATCCTCATGTGCGAACAGGTACGGCGCGATGGGGTCGTAGCCGCCCTCAAAAGCATAGGTGGAGTGGTAGTTGCCGCGGCACACGTGCGTGTTGATAACCAGATCGTCGGGCTTGCCCTCGATGGCGGCGTTGTTGAGCGCCACGCCCAGCTCGCTTACCTTTTGCAGGTCGACCGGGCTCATGCCGGTTTTGGCGACAAAATCGGTATCGCAGTAGATGCCCCAGGTGCAGTCATCAAACTGGATGTTGCGGCAGCCTGCTGCGTACAGGTCGGCGATCACCGTGCGATAAGCGTCTGCAATAGCGTCGGCAAGTTCCTCATCGGTCTTATAGACAGCGCGCAGGCTCTCCTGCTGGCCGTCGCAGCGATCGAGCGTGACCTCAGAGAACGTCTGGATCGGCGCCGGAATGGTCTGGCGTGCGACCTGGCCCTCCTCCTCAAGCGCCTTGACGAACTTAAAATGCTCGACGAACGGGTGGTTCTCGCCGCTAATGAAACCGGTTACCACGGCGGTGTCGGCCGTCGTCTCCTCGTCATGGAACATATAACCCGTGCGTGAGGTGCGGCGCTCAATGCCGTTAAGGCCCCACATAAAATCGAGGTGCCAGTAGCTGCGGCGGAACTCGCCATCGGTGATCACCTGCAGGCCGGCGGCCTTCTGCTTGGCCACCAAATCGCGAATGGCATCGTCCTCGACGGCCTTAAGGCCGGAAGCGTCGAGTTTACCCGCGACATAGGCGGCACGGGCGTCCTTTACAGCCTGCAGACGAAGAAAACTGCCGACGATATCGGCGCGAAACGGCGCGTTCGGTTGAATCGAAGTGCTCATAGATATCTCCCTTTGCATTGGTTGCTTTACTGGGACAGAGTATGAGCGCTCATATGACCATCGTAAAATATACGTTTATAACAGTTTGATATAGATGCTTCCTATATCAGTCTGGACTGCCATAAAGAGACTTGAACCGTGCGGAGCACAGCACCCTAGATATGCTGACGAATCGCGTCGATATAGGCCCGGCCGTAGCGCGTGAGCGTCGTGTTCTTGCGCGTGATGATGCCAATCTCCATGTACTCGTCCACGTCGAGCGGAATCGAGATAATGCCGGGGCCGTTGAGCTCGTGGCTGATCACGCCCGAGCATACCGTGTAGCCGTTGAGGCCCATGGCCAAATTGAACAACGTCGCACGGTCGCGCACGCGGATATTTTTGCGACGCTCGAACGTCGAGGTCAGCTCCTCGGAATAGTAAAACGAGTTGTAGCTGCCCTGCTCGTAGGACAGGAACGGGTAGTCTTCCAGATCCTCGAGCGTCACGCTGGAGCGGTCCGCCAGCGGATGGTCGGCGCAGACGAAGACATGCGGCGTGGCGCAGAAGAGTCCTTCGAACACGAGCTCGTTGTCCACCAGCATGCGCTCGATGACCTCGCGGTTATGCTCGGATAAGTACAGGATGCCCAGTTCGCTTTTCATATGCGCGACATCCTCGATAATCTCGTGAGTCTGCTCCTCGCGCAGGGTGAAGTCGTAACGCGCGGCATCGAACTCGCGGATCACGTCGACAAACGCGTTGACGGCAAAGGAATAATGCTGGCAGCTCACACTAAAGTGCGGCACCTGCTCGGATGCGCCCTTGTACTTGCCCTCGAGCAGGTCGGCCTGGTCGAGTACCTGGCGCGCATAGCCCAAGAAGGTCTCGCCTTCCTCGGACACAATGACGCCCTTGTTGGTGCGCTCAAAGATGTGCACACCCATCTCGTTTTCGAGATCGCGGATCGACGCGGTAATCGAAGGCTGCGACACAAAGAGCCGGCGCGAGGCCTCGGTGATGCTGCCGCATGCGGCAACTTTGACGACATACCTGAGCTGCTGAAGCTTCATGGCTGTCTCCTTAGCTGTTCGTGAGATTCGCGTCGGCAGCACCCGGCAGGCGCATAAACGGCGGCATCTCCCCCGTCGCGGCGCAGGCGGCAATCTGATGCAGAGCCCCGGCAACCGCATCATCTGCCGCAGCGCCGATATGCCAGCGCGCGGCAGCCGTGACGGCCTCATTGGCATTGGCGACTGCAACGGAGTTGGGAACGGCATCGATCATGGGCAAATCGTTATCGGAATCGCCAAATACGGCCACCTCGTCGGGCGTCAGGCCCAAGGCGCGCGCCAGCTCCAGCGCAGCGCAGCCCTTGTCCCAACCATCCGGAAGGATGTCGAACAGGCGCACTCGGTTGTTGGGAAACACAAGCGAGAGTTCCGGCACCTCAACGGCAACGCGCTCGCGTAGCTCCGCGAGCTCCTCACGCGAACGGGCACTCCAGATATTCGCCTTAAACACCGGCGCGCCATCGACGACGGGACGACACGGGGCCTCTTCGCCTTTGAGCCACGCATTGCCGCCCGACTCCATAGCGCGACGCACACGCTCGGGATTGCTCGTCACGCAATAGGCATCGTTGCCCCAAAAGTCATCGCCCAGGCTGTAGACTTTTAGAAATGTATCGTCGGTCTCTTGCTCCAGATAGTCAGCCAAACGCATCAGAGCATCGTTGTCGATTGCGCGCGAAGCGACTACTTCGCCGTCGACAAACATCACCTGGCCGTTACAGAACGCGCCAGTCGAAAAGCACTCAGAACAATTTTTGAACATCCAGCCCATCGCGGACGGCTGACGGCCCGAAACCGGGCCAAAGTGCAGACCCGCCGCCTGCATGGCATGAATGCCCTCGATGGCGTAGTCGCTAGCGCCGTCATGCCCGGCTGGAATCAGCGTATCGTCCATATCGGTCAGCACAAGTTTAATCATAAGGCCCCCATTCGTATCGGTCCTACCTATTGTAACGACCTGCCAAAATAAACCTGTCCCTTTTTGGCAGGTGCGCTAGTATAGGGAACAACAGATTCGATGCGGGAGTGCCGGCGGTGCAAACCACAAGGCTGAGAGGGCATGGGGCCCAATCCTTTGAACCTGTCAGTTAATGCTGGCGTAGGGAGCATGCCGCCTTTACAGGGGCGCTGTCTATGCACAGCGCCCCTTTTCTATGCCAAGGAGGCATGTGCAGTGATTGATTCGGAACAGCTTAAGCAACATATGGTCAAGGCCGTAGAGGAAATTCGCGCCACCAATCCGATGGCCGGCTCCATCACCAACACGGTGACGATCGACTTTGTCGCCAACGCGCAGCTCGCTGTAGGCGGTTCGGCCGCCATGGTCTATCTGCCCGACGAGGGCGAGGCACTCGTTGCCGGCGGCGGCGCCATCTATCTCAACATGGGCACGCTCTTCCCCATCTACGAGCAGACGATTCCCCGCGCGGCGAAGGCGGCACACGACGCCGGCAAGCCCTGGGTGCTCGATCCGGTGGGTCTGGGCATCGGTAGCCTGCGCACCCAGCTGGTAAACGAGCTCAAGCAGTACAAGCCCGCCATCGTGCGCGGCAACGCCTCCGAGATTATCGCGCTCGCCGGCCTGTGGGGTCTTGAGGGCGAGGCGGCCGATCTGAGCCGCGTGCGCGGTGTCGATACCACCGACACAGTAGACGCCGCCCGCGATGCCGCCGTGGCGCTCGCCCGCTACACCGGCGGCGCCGTTGTGGTCTCGGGCGAAGTCGACCTGATCACCGACGGCACGACCGTGGCCAAGTCCCACGGCGGCAGCCCGCTCATGTCCAAGATCACCGGTTGCGGCTGCTCGCAAGGCGGCGTGCTGGCTGTGTACGCCTGCGCTGCCGACCCGTTTACGGCCGCCGTCTGCGGCACCGCCGTCTACAACGTTGCCGGCACGCGTGCCGCCGCTGTCGCCGACGCCCCGGCAAGCTTTAAGGTCGCCTTTATCGACGAGCTCTACCGCGCGACTGCCCAAGACATCGCCGATAACCGACTCGAGCTCGAGGAGGCATAAGCCATGTTCGAGCCCGTAACCAATGCCGGCATGAACACGCTCGTCGCCGTGGCCATCGCCCCGTGCGGCACCGGCGATGAGCTGTCCGCCGAGGTCGCCGAGGTCGTGCGCGTCATTCGCGAGAGCGGCCTTCCCAACCACACCACCTCGATGTTCACCGAAATCGAGGGCGACTGGGACGAGGTCATGCAGGTCGTGCGCGACGCAACCTTTGTGTTGGCGAGCAAGGGCATCCGCACCGAAGTCGTGCTCAAAGCCGATATTCGACCCGGATTTACCGACACCATGACCGGCAAACTCGAGCGCATGGAAGCACAGATCAAAAAGCAGGAGGAAGCACGATGAGCATCCGCGACAACCTTGATATCTCGGCCTATCTGGTACTCGGCCCCGAAAACACGCTCGGGCGCCCCGTGGGCGATGTGGTGGCCCAGGCGCTCGACGCCGGCTTTACCTGCATCCAGGTGCGCTCCAAGGTGGCAAGCGCCCGCGAGATCATTGCGCTGACCGGCGACGCCGCGCAGGCAATCGCTCAGGCCGGCAAGACCGGTCAGGTCGCCTTGCTGATCGACGACCGTCTGGACTGTGTACTCGCCGCGCGCGAGCAGGGCATTGCCGTCGACGGCGTGCACGTAGGCCAGAGCGACATTCCCGTCGAGGTCTGCCGCAAGCTGCTGGGCCCCGATGCCATTGTGGGCCTTTCGGCCCGTTGCGAGGAGATGCTCGAGTACGTCAAGACCGCCGACATGAGCCTGGTCGACTACCTGGGCATCGGCCCGCTCCACGAGACCGAGACCAAGCGCGACTGCGGACGCGCGGCCGACGGCTCTATCATCACCAAGAGCTTTGAGGACCTGGCCGCACTCCACGCAGCAAGCCCCGTGCCCATCGTGGTGGGCGGCGGCGTCAAGACGGCCGACCTGCCGCAGCTTAAGGCCACCGGCGTCGACGGCTTCTTTGTGGTGAGTGCCGTCTGCAGCGCCGATGACCCCTACGCCGCGGCCAAGGAGCTCGTCGACACTTGGCAGCAGGCATAGGCATAAGCCGAGCAGCTGATCCGCAGCCTCACATCTTCAGCAATGGAAAGCGCATCCCAGTTTGGACCTCCATTCCGGGATGCGCTTTCCGCCGAGATGGCGGCAGCGGCCTCTACCCTGCCAGATATGTCTCCAGTGCCGGCAAGGTCGCCTCAGCATCGCGACGACCAATCTGATAGATGCGCTCGAGCTCATCGGGCTCGCGGCACAGCGACGGCACTTTCACCGATTCGCTCGGACGCACCACAAAGATATCGCCGGCGGCCTCACGACGTGCCAAATCATCGAGCGTGGCATTGTAGACCTCATGCCGATGCTCAAGCGCTGCGACAAACTCCGGATAGTGACGGAACACGCGACTCAGCATAGGCATCACGCTGTTGGGCTGCTTCACAAAGCCCGCCGGCTGCGTGAGCACCACGATATTGCGGTCATACCCCTGCGCAAACAGCCATGCACTGGGAATAGAATCAGCCACGCCGCCATCCAGGTACTTGCGGCCCTCAATGGCGACAGGACGCGTCGCCACGGGAATTGCCGACGACGCCCGGATCCACTCGATATCGCGCTCGTCGCCATACGGCAGATCGTGATAGACGGCCTTGCCCGTCTCGATATCGGTACACACGCACGTAAATCGCATGGGGCAGGCGCGATACGCCTCCAAGTCGATGGGATCGCGCTCGATAGGCACCTCGTGATAAGCAAAGTCGGCATTGAACATATCGCCGGTTCGCAGCCAGCTGGTCACGCTCGCATAGCGCTTGTCGGCGCAATAGGCCTTGTTATAGCGAATGGCGCGGCCGATCTGGCGCGATTTAAAGTTGTAGCCAAATGCCGCGCCCGCCGAGACGCCCACCATATGGTCGCAGGTCAAACCGTGCTCCATCCAAACGTCGAGCACGCCCGCCGTATACATACCGCGGTAGCCGCCTCCCTCGAGCGCCAGCCCCACCGTGCGCGTCATATTTGACTGTGCCATGCGACCATCTCCGTTCCTGCGTTTTAAACCGGGACAAGTATACCCGTCAACATATATCGTCCCAGTCGCATTTTTATCGAACATCGCATCGTCGCGCTACCGCCTGTCGAATAATAGCCGCCCACAGCATGTGCACCCATATATAATTGTGCATTATTGTTTACACTACTCAGCTGTTATCAACAGCGAACATTAGCCGGCAAATTAACTCAACAACGCGGCAAGGCGGGGGCCTGGATACATGCAAAGCGCTGAGCAACGATGCATGTACACAACGAGCTCGCCCGACGCAATCCGCCCCGACCTCAGAAAGCCGCTTAGAACATGGATACTGTCAGCAATTACACCGAAACGCTCGAAAAGACCGTCCGTGACCTTCTCGAGCGGCAGGAGGATCTGATCAGGACTGCCTTTACCGACCAGCTTACCGGGCTTGGCAACCGTGGCGGCTTTGCCCGTTCCCTCGAGGAGCTCTGGGAGCAGGACGCCCCCGTTACCATGGCGTTCATCGATATCGACAATCTCAAGCACTGCAACGACGTCTTTGGGCATGACGAGGGCAACCGCTATATCTTGCAGGTAAGTCTCTATCTTAAGCTGTATATGAAGGTGGGCGAAGCGGCGTTTCGCATAGGCGGCGACGAGTTTGCCATTCTATCTACGATTGCAACCGAGGACGACCTCGCCGAACGTCTGAAACACTGCCGAACGGTTCTGCTCAAAAACAACGATTCCGAGATGCCCCACTCGTTCAGCTACGGAGTGTCACATGCCGACCCCGCCCTGGGCGAAGTTTCCAATCGCATGACGCTCGATGCCGACCATCGCATGTACGACTACAAGCTACGTCATGCCATACACCTCGATCGACGCAATATCACGCAAGTTCACGCCGACGACTTCGAAATAAGCGATCGAATTTTTGACGCCTTTTCGATGCTCAACGAGGGCCGTTATTTCTTTATCGAGAACTTGGACAAACATCGCACCCTTTGGTCACAAGGTGCCTTGCGCGATCTTGGCCTTCCCTCGGAGCACATAGACAACTGTCGCGATTACTGGAAAACGCGCGTCCATCCCGACGACCTTGAGGCCTGCATCAACGACATCGACCAAGTCTACAACGGCACCAAGCACCGTCGCGTCATGCAGTATCGTGTGCGCAACGCCGTCGGCGACTACGTCCTTTGCCGTGCCCGCGGGTTTCGTATCGACGGCGACGGAAATGTCCCCTCGCTCTATGTCGGCGAGCTCGTCAACCACTCACTTGCCGAAACCGTCGACGCCGCCACAGGCCTCGGAACGCAGCGCATGCTGGCCAACGCCATCGATGCCTGCCGTCGCGACCGTTGCGAGACAGGGCTTATAGCGGTGCGCATTCGTGGCACGGCGAATCTCAACGAGCTCTACGGGGCCGAGGCCGTCGACAACATGCTTGCCGAATACGCAGGCCGCATGCTATCGATCACCCGCGGCAGGAGCAGGGTCTACCGTTCACGAAGCGTCCAGTTCGTCGTGCTCAGCAACGATTTGGACCACGAGGCATTCGAGCAACTGACCCGCCACCTTAAAGCGGCCGTTTTCGCTCCTGTGCAAATCGCAGGCGACACCATTACTCCCGTCTGCCTTGTCGTCCCGGCCTTTTACGAGCACTTAACCCATCAAGCGACCGCCGTTTTAGGCGAACTCGACCGTCGCCTTCGCACGGCCGGCGGGCTTGTTCCCAACGACAGCCTCCCCATACCCGAGGCGGAGCGCAAAAGCGCCATAGCCGAACGTATCGACTCGCTCACGGGCCTCTATCGACCCAGCGAATTTATGCGGCGCGCCAACGCATTTCTCGAGGCAAGGCGCAACGGCACCTGGTGCATCGCCACGGTCGACATGGGCCACATGCGCCTGTTTAATGAATGGCACGGCCAGGCCGAGGGCGACCGCGTACTCGCCGATGTGGGCACGGTCCTCAAGGACATCGAGAATGCCGATATGGGCGTCGCAGGGTACTGGGGCCAAGATGACTTTTGTGTACTCATCCCCTTTAAGCACATCACCGTCCATCAAATCTACAACCGCGTTCGTGAGGCAGTAGCCAGGCATGATGACGGCGTAGGTTTCTGGCCGTCCATGGGCGTTTACCCCATCGACTCCAATGAGGAAATCACCATCGATGCGCAGGCAAAGGCCATGTTTACCAATCGACGCGCAAAAAACGACTTTAAGGAGCGCATTGCCATTTTCCGCCCCGCGGAGTACGAGCGCGAAGTCGCGTTCCACCGCACGCTGACCGAATTCCAGTACGCGCTGTCAAATGGTCGCATCACGTACTATCTTCAGCCCCAGGTCGATATGGAAACCGGCGAGATTATTGGCGCCGAAGCACTCACCCGCTGGATTGACAAGGACGGCTCTCTCATTTCGCCCGCAACGTTTATCCCTGCACTCGAGGAAAGCGGCTTTGTAGTGACGCTCGACAAGTACATTTGGCAGGGTGCCGCCATATGGCTTCGCGAGCGTCTCGATCGCCGTCTTCGCGTGGTTCCGGTCTCGCTTAATGTGTCGCGCGTGGATATCCTTGCCTGCGACGTTGCCAAACATATGGGGGCGCTCGCCGCCCAATACAACCTACCGCCCGAGCTCATGCGTATCGAGATCACCGAGACGGCTTATACGGGAGAATCCGAAGCCGTGGACAAACTGACAGCCGACCTGCACACCCGCGGCTTCTCGACCTATATGGACGATTTTGGCACCGGTCAGTCCACGCTCGCGATGCTCAAGAACGTCAACGTCGACGTCATCAAGCTCGACCGCACCTTTGTGCCCACCGACCGCGATCAAGGCCGCAGCACGCAAATCATTTCATCGATGCTCGAAATGGCGCAGTCGCTCCATCTGCCCGTCGTGGTCGAAGGCGTCGAGACAAATGAGCAGGCGAACATGCTACGACAAATGGGCGCCCGCTACGCTCAGGGCTTCCTCTACTACCGCCCCATGCCGGCGAAGGATTTTGAGGCATTGCTCGATGGCGGCAATAGCAACTGATACGCTCGCGCGCAAAACGCCACCGTCGAAGGGGGCATTTGTCTCCATTAGCTAACTTATATCCCCAATTCAAACCGAATTGGGGATATGATACAAACCGTTGTTCCGCCCAAGGAGGTTATCCATCATGAACGAGTCATATCGCCTGGGCGAGCAATCGATTATTGCCTATCTTCAGCGACTTGCGAACGGCGTCTCGACCGCCGAACTCGATGTTGCCGCGCTGCCTGCTGAGCTACGCGCCGTTGGCGAGCAACTGCAAAAGACGCATGCCATCCTGCAACAAGAGCGCCAGCTGCTTGAGCGCAACGCCTATATCGATCCGCTCACCAACTTGGGCAACCGCAACGGATTCGACCGTCACGTCGAGCAACTCTGGCGCAAAGGCGACCCCTTCACCTGCGCCTATATTGACATCGACCATCTCAAGCATTGCAATGATAGGTTTGGCCACGCCGAAGGCAATCGCTATATTCTGAGCATCTGCCGCACGCTCTCCGAAACCATGGAGCACGATGAGATGCTGTTCCGTATCGGTGGAGACGAGTTTGTGCTTATCTCACTCTCCGCAAACGAGACCGAACTCGAGCAGCGCTTGGAGCAGGTACGTGCCGGGCTGATCGAGGCGAGTTCAGGTGGCAAGGCGCCCATGATCGGCAGCTTTAGCTTTGGCTGCTCGCGCGTCGATCCACTTGCTGGCGACACGCGTCGCCAGATGACGATGGATGCCGATCGCAAAATGTATCGCTACAAGCTTATGCATCGTGTGCAGCAACCGAAAGACAGCGACGCGCCGCAACGCCCAATCGCCGACCAGCTTCCCTGTAACGACCGAGTGTTCCAAGCGATCTCCATGAGCTCCGAGACGCGCTATCCCTTTATCCTCAATCTCGATACGGGCGAATCGCAATGGTCGGTTAACGCCGTGCGCGATTTTGACCTGCCCTCCCAGCACCCTTTTAACTCACTCGACATGTGGCTCGCCCGCGTTCATCCCGAGGACCGCGACAACGTACGCGCCGAGCTCGACATGGTGATAAACGGCACGTGGCATTTCCACTACATGCAGTATCGCGTAATGGATGCCACCGGAGCGTACGTGCTTTGCGACTGCACGGGCTACCGCTTGGACGGCACCGATACCGAGCCCGGCATGTATGTGGGCATTATCATCAACCGAAGCTTGGCAGATACGACCGATTCCGTAACCGGCCTGGGCGATATCCACGCGCTGGTCAACGCTATTGGAGAGATGCGTCGCGTGGCGCGCGAGGCAGGCTTTATTGCCATTAAGGTCGACGATATCGCCGAGGTCAATGCCCGCTTTGGATTCGATGCAGGCGACCGCGTGCTCGCCGAAAGCGCCGCCTGCCTCATGGATTGTTCGCGCGGCAAGGGCCGCCTGTTCCGCTCGACGGGGCCGATGTTCGTGGCACTCTTCGATGAGCTCGGCCCCGAGGCGATCGACGAGATCGCAAGCGACATCGAACGGTTCCTGGGTTCTCCCGTGCTCATCGGCTCGCTTGAATATCAGCCGCCCATTCGCGTGGCCACGCTCCATCTGGACGGCGTCGACCGTCAGCCCGTTTCCATTTTGAACGAGCTCAAAGCGTTGCTCGGGAAAGCCGTGCAGGTGCCAGGTACCAAACTGGATTAACGCCGCGCCCGCGCCGCCTCCCCCATCGTGCGATAATCCTCTGCAGAAGTCACCAAAAGCAGAGGGAGTTTGTGATGAAGGTTCTTTTGGTCAATGGCAGTCCCAAGGCAAACGGCAACACCGCCCGTGCACTCGCCGAGATCGCCGAGCAGCTCAATGCCGAAGGCATTGATACCGAGGTGTTTCAGCTGGGCGCCAAGCCCATTCGCGATTGCATCGGTTGCGGCCAGTGCGGCAAGCTTGGCGGTCGCTGCACCTTTGACGACGACGTGGTGAACGAGCTCATCGCTGCCGCCGAGCAGGCAGATGGTTTTGTCTTTGGCTCACCCGTCTACTATGCGCACCCCAGCGGACGCATCCTTTCGGCCCTCGATCGCGCCTTCTATGCAGGCGGGCATGCCTTTGAGCACAAACCCGGCGCCGCGGTCGCCGTCGCCCGTCGCGGCGGCACGTCGACCACCTTCGATGTGCTCAACAAGTACTTCACCATTAAGCAAATGCCCGTGGTTGCCTCCACCTACTGGAACAACGTGTTTGGCCGCGTGCCCGGCGACGCCGATGGGGATGCCGAGGGCCTTGCCACCATGCGAAACATCGGCAAAAACATGGCTTGGCTCCTGCGCTGCATTGAGGCAGGACAGGCCGCCGGTATCAACGCACCCGAGGCAGATCGAGCAACGACCAACTTCATCAGGTAGAACGGCGGAGCATGAATATACAGATTTTTGGCACCAAAAAGTCCTTCGATACCAAGAAGGCCCAGCGCTATTTTAAGGAGCGCCGCATTAAGGTGCAGTTTATCGACCTTAAGGAAAAGGAGATGAGCAAGGGCGAGCTCACGAGCGTGATGCAGGCGGTCGGCGGTATCGACAAGCTGCTCAACCCCAAGGCCAAGGACGAGGAGACGCTCGCGCTCATCCAGCACCTCACCCCCAGCCAGCGCTTCGACAAGTTGCTCGAGAACCAGCAGGTTCTAGCCGAGCCCATCGTGCGTAACGGCAAAAAGGCCACCGTCGGTTATTGCCCCGATGTATGGGGAGCCTGGGAGTAGCCTGTGTTATTTGCCAGCGCGTGGGTATAAGAGCAGGCGTTTGGCATATGATTCAACTGTAAGCCATGTCTAACAAAGGAGGGCACATGCCCAACAAACCCGTGAAAATCATCATGCTTACCGGATACCTCGGTGCCGGCAAGACCACGCTGCTCAACCACATCCTCGCTAACGACGGCGGTATCCGCGCCGCCGTAATCGTCAACGATATCGGCGAGATCAATGTGGACGCCAGCCTCATCGCCGACGGCGGCCTTTCCGAGACCGACGACCTCATCCCGCTCACCAACGGCTGCATCTGCTGCACGCTTTCGGATGACCTGGCCAACCAGCTGCAGGGCATCGCCGATTCGGGCAACTTCGATTACATCATCATCGAGGCCTCGGGCATTTGCGAGCCCATCCCCATCGCCTACACCATCTCGAGCTTCTGCGACGAGGCCAAGGTGGGCGGCGAGCCTAAGCTCGCGCTCGACAACATCGTGGCCGTGGTCGACTGTGCCCGCATGTACGACGAGTTCAACGGCGGTCGCGACCTGCTGGCTGAGGATATCGACGAGGACGACATCGAGAGCCTGCTCATCCAGCAGATCGAGTTCTGCTCCACGCTGATCCTCAACAAGACCGATACCGTGAGCCCTGAGCAGATCGCCGAGCTCAAGGCCATCGTGCGCAGCCTGCAGAAGGACGCCGTGATCGTCGAGGCCCAAAACGGAGAGGTTCCTATGGAGGAGCTGCTCGACACCGACCGCTTTGACTTTATGCGCGCCTACAACTCCGCCGCCTGGATCGATGCCATGGAACATCCCGAGGAGCACGATGACCCCGAGGTGCTCGAGTACGACATCGAGACCTTTGTTTACTCGCGCCGCAAGCCGTTTGACCTGCAGAAGTTCACCGATTTTGTTGAGCAGGAGTGGCCCGACGAGGTCATTCGCGTCAAGGGTCCGCTGTGGCAGACCGGCGATCCGGACATGTGCTACATGTTTGAGCAGGCCGGCCACCAGATGCGCCTGATGGAGAACGGTCTGTTCGTTGACTCCGCGCCCGAGGGCGAGAAGCAGAAGATCATCGACGAGAACCCCGAGATCATGCAGATTTGGGACGACGAGACGGGCGACCGTATGACGAGCCTGTGCATCATCGGCCGTCACATGGACAAGGATGCGCTCATCGCCTCCCTCGATGCCTGCCTGACCGACTGGCACCGCGCCTAGGTTTATCCAAGCGGGCGTTTTTCCGCCTACGCAACCGCCAAACCACCACGAAGGTGCCCTTCGTGGTGGTTTTTCGTTCTGAGCCAAGGAGATTCATGTTCAACATTGTGCTGTACGCGCCCGAGATTCCGGCCAATACGGGCAATATCGGCCGCACCTGCGTGGTTACCGTCGCCCGCCTGCATCTGGTGGAGCCGCTGGGCTTTTCGCTCGATGACAAGACGGTGCGTCGCGCCGGCCTGGGCTACTGGCAAAACTTGGACGTGACAACCTATGCCGGCTGGGAGGATTTCCTTGCCCGCAACGGCCTCTCCCCCGCCGACGAGCGCCTGCATCTGCTGACCAAAAAGGCACGCCGTACCTATGCGCAAAGTACCTACCGCGATGGCGACTACTTGGTCTTTGGCAGCGAGAGCTCAGGGATTCCCGAGGAGCTACTCGCCGCGGCGTCCGAGCGCTGCGAGCGCATCCCGATGCTGCGCGATTGCGACTCACTCGATAACGCCGAGGCTTGGGAAGCTCACGAGGAATCGCTCGGGCATACCGAGGACAGCCACGAGGCCATCCTTCAACAGGATATCTGCGGCAACTTCGTCAATCCGGACGATTACCGCATCAGCGCACTCAACCTCTCCAACAGCGCCGCCATCGTCCTCTACGAAGCCCTGCGCCAAACAGGCTTTCCGGGAATGTGACAAAGGGACTGTCCCTTTGTCACATTCGAGCGCCACGCCGACGGCACACACGCCTAATTGATGCTCTAGATAGAGAGCCCTCACTTTTAATCAGAATTAACTAAAGTAAAATGAAGTTAAACGGCGGTGTGAAAGGAGAGCCTTGTGGAATATCTCGAGAACCCGTTTACCCCCAGTTTTGGTGAGGTTCCTGCCCATCTCGCTGGCAGACAACAGATTATTCGGGATTTGGACCGTGCCTTCTTGAGCCAGCGCAGGCGCCCAGAATTGACCTCGATCTTCTCAGGCGCGCGTGGAACCGGTAAAACCGCTCTCATGTCGTCGCTCGCGACAAGGGCGGAATCCCACGGCTGGATTGCCGTAAAGACGACCGCGCTCCCGGGAATGCTTGAGGAAATCGAGTTCGGGGCAAAACGTGCCGCAGCCCATCTCATCGACTCGTCCAACCACTTCGAAGTCACCGGTCTCGGAATTGCACCGCTCGGCAGCATCGAGGTCAGTCGCGTTCACGATGCCTCAACCTGGCGTTACCGCATGAGCGACATCATCGACCAGCTCAACGAAGCGGGCACCGGTCTGCTCGTCACGGTTGACGAGGTGGACCCGACACTCGACGAGATGATTCAGCTCGCAGCGACGTATCAGCACTTTGTGACCGATGGGAGACGCGTCGCGCTGCTCATGGCGGGACTTCCCAACAACGTCTCGACGTTGCTGAACCACAAGACGGTCTCGTTCCTTCGCCGCGCCCAACAATATCATCTGGGTCGCATTGCCGACTATGACGTGCGAGAGGCCTTGATTCGCACAATCCAGGAAAACGATCGCCTGGCAGATGCTGAGGGAATCGATAGAGCCGTTCGCTCGATCTCTGGTTTTCCCTTCCTATTGCAACTCGTAGGCTACCGTGCCTGGGATCTCACAAACGATTCGAAGAAAATCTCGTCACGCGACTTTGACCTGGGAATCAAAATCGCGCGCGACGAGATGGACGACCGAATCCTCGCGGCAACCTATCGGGAACTCACTGCAGAGGACAAGCGATTCCTCATCGCCATGCTCGATGACGAAGAAGAGTCCACCACCGCCGACCTTATCGAGCGCCTTAAGCGTTCGCCGCAGCAGGTCTCCCGCTACCGACGCCGCATGATAGATGCCGGCATCATCGGAGAACGAGGACGAGGGCTCGTCGCATTTGAATTGCCATTCTTCCGCGACTATCTCGCGGCTCAATGCGTGAAATAGAAATCAATGTGACAAAGAGGCAGTCCCTTTGTCACATTGCCTATAGGTAGCGACCGGTAATGCTCTTGGAGCAAGCCGCGATGTCGCTCGGCGTGCCGGCGCAGACGATTTGCCCGCCCGCATCGCCACCGCCCGGGCCCATGTCGATCACGTAATCGGCGTTACGGATAAGGTCGAGATCGTGTTCGATCACGATAACTGTGGCGCCCTTGGCAACGAGGCCGTCAAACACGTTCAACAGCACCTGAACATCGAGCGGATGCAGGCCGATCGTGGGCTCGTCAAATACGAATACGGCATCATCCTGCACGCGGCCCATCTCGCTCGCGAGCTTAAGGCGCTGTGCCTCACCGCCCGAAAGCGCCGGTGTGGGCTCGCCAAGCGTGAGATAACCCAGGCCCAGGTCGTGCAAGGTCTGCAAACGCGTCTGAACCTTCTTGAGTCCCAGTGTGGCGTCAATGGCCTCGTCCACACTCATGTCCATGAGCTGCGGCAACGTCAGCAAGCTCCCGTCCCTACCCTCGCGATGGATATGCGAGGCGGCCTCGGCGTAGCGCGAACCACGGCATGCTGGGCAGATGATCTCGACGTCGGGCAAAAACTGCACGTCGAGCGATATCGAGCCCGTGCCGTCACACGTAGGGCAGCGCAAGGCGCCGGTGTTGTAGCTAAAGGCGCCCGCCTTGTAGCCGGCTGCCTTGGCCTCGGGCGTACGGGCGAAGGCGCGGCGCAGCTCATCATGGATGTCGGCATAAGTCGCTACCGTCGAGCGCACGTTGGCGCCGATGGGCGTAGCGTCAATCAGGTTTGCGCGGGCAATACCCTCGGCATCGACCCAACGCACGTGCCCCGGCAGGCGCTCGCCAGCTGCCTGCGCCTTGAGTGCCGGGATGAGCGTCTCGAGCACCAGTGTCGTCTTGCCCGAACCCGAAACGCCCGTTACCGCGACAAGGCGGCCGCGCGGGATATCGACTTCGAGCGGTTTGACGGTATGGATGGCCTCGGTTGCCATGCGGATATGGCCCTGATCGAACATGTCGTCGTCAGTCACCTGCGGACGCAAGCGCTTGGGCTCGGCGCGCAAAAACGGAGCGATGCGGCTGCCCCGCGATTGCTCGACCTCGTCTACCGTGCCTGCAGCAATCACATTGCCGCCGCCTGCTCCGGCAACGGGACCCATCTCAACCAGATAGTCGGCTTCCGCCAGTACGCGCGTGTCGTGGTCGACAACAACCACGGTGTTGCCATCATCCACCAGATCGCGCATTACGCCCACCAAGCCGTCGACATTGGCAGGGTGCAAGCCGATCGAAGGCTCGTCCAGTACATAGAGCACGCCCGTCGATCGGTTGCGCACCACACGGGCGAGCTGGACGCGCTGGCGCTCACCCGTGGAGAGTGTGGCACCGGCGCGGTCGAGTGAAAGGTAATCGAGACCCAGGTCGACCAGGCGACGGGCCGCACTCAAAAACGAATCGCAGATATCCGCTGCCATGGGCTGCATCTCAGTCGGCAAGGATGCAGGCACCCCGCGCACCCACTCAATCGCCTCGCCTAGCGTCATGGCCGCGGCTTGCGCCAGATTGATACCGCGCACCTGGGGCTGGCGCGCAGCCTCGGAGAGACGCGTGCCACCACAGTCGCGGCATGGCCTCTCGCACAAAAAGCGAGCTACACGCTTAAGCCCCTTATCGTCCTTAACCTTGGCGAGCGCATTCTCGACGGTATAGACGGCGTTGTAGTAGGTAAAGTCGAGTGGCGTGGCGCCCTCACCGTTTTTGGGGACGTAGAGAATGTGCTTCTTAACCGCCGGACCATGAAACACGATGTCGCGCTCTTGAGGCGTGAGCTGGTTAAACGGCACGTCGGTGCGCACGCCCATCTCGCCTGCCACCTGCTTCATCAGATCCCACATGAGCGTACCCCAGGGAAGCACCGCGCCTTCGTTGATAGTCTTTGACTCGTCGGGCACCAGGCTCGCCTCGTCCACCTCGCGCATGACACCGGTACCGCCGCAGGTAGAGCACGCGCCGCCGCTGTTAAAGGCAAGGTCCTCGGCACCCGGCGCGTAGAACTCGCGGCCGCATGCGGGGCACGTGAGCGACAGGCCCGCAGCCACGTTAAGGCTCGGCTCCACGCGCGCCCCGCAATGCGGGCACACGTGATGGGCGCAGCGGCTAAAGAGTAGACGCAGGCTATTGTTGAGCTCGGTCATGGTGCCAAAGGTGGAACGCACGCCCGGCACGCTGGGGCGCTGATGCAATGCGAGCGCCGCCGGCACGTGCAGCACCTCGTCCACCTGGGCGTGCTCGGCCTGCGTCAGACGACGGCGGGTATAGGTGCTGAGCGCCTCCAGATAGCGACGCGAGCCCTCGGCATAAAGAACCCCCAGCGCCAGCGAACTCTTGCCCGAGCCCGACACGCCGGCAATGCCCACGAGTTTTCCCAGCGGAATGTCGATATCGATGTCCTTGAGGTTATGGACGCGCGCGCCGCGTACCTCGATAGCCTGCGGGCTCATCTTCTGTTCCGTCACCTTTATCACCCTACTCATGCCATAAAACTCGATCGCGAATGTACGCGCCCAGCATGGGCACGGTAAACCGGACGAGGCCGTATCCAGCAGCCTCGATGACGCGCTCGCGAATCAGGCTTGCGCGATATTTACTCGCCCAGCTCTGGGTGCGATCGCAGCGCTCAATGATATCCGCCATGCGCGTCGGCTCGCCCTCGTCAGCAGCCATGGCCTCGATAAAGAGGCGCTGTGGACTGCGCAGCCCGTAATACAGAGGCGCGTCAACTGCTTCGTAGAACTCGGAGACGGCATCCGCATGGCCATCCTCGACATCGCGCCTTTCGATGACCTGCGAGCCACGCCGGACAGCAGACCGCCACATGTAATATCCCACCAGCTGAACCATGTAGGGATGCCCCATGCTCTTGCGCGCCGCAAGGTCCGCCGTCTCCGCGTCAACGTAAAGACCAGCGTCTTTGACCGTCTGGATATACGAATCGCGCACCTTGGGCAAAGATATCGCCCCCAACGTACGCTGCTGGGCACGCCGCAAAAACGTCACGCTCGGCTCTTCGAGCAGATCGTCAACCATACTGGGCAAGCCGGCGAACGCCAGCGCAAGACCGCGCTGGTCGCTATCGGGCAAGCCCGTGGCATCCTGGTCTCCGAGCACCTGCTGATAGAGAACGGCAAGAGCCGCTAGTTCCTCGATAGACGCCGATTGCGCCTCATCAATCGCAAACAGTATGCCCTTGCCTGGACCGAGCCTCTTGAGGCGCTCGTTGACCAGCCCTCGCAACGTCTCGCCCTTTGACCGCGCCGCCTCGACCGACATCCGGCCAAACGACGGACCGAACTCCATTGACGTCACAACGGGTTTATTCGAGCGAAGCGCGTCGGCCAAGCGGTCGCATAAGCCAAGCGAAGCGGAATCGGAGACAACCGCCCATCCGCGCTCATTGGCTAGACGTTGCAGCTCCCGTAGGAGAACCGTCTTGCCGCAGCCGCGGTTTCCCGTAATGAGCATGAGCCTACCCGGCGCTCCGGCGCCGTTATCGAGCCCTTCCTCGAAATCTTCGATGACCGACTCGCGGCCGATGAGTATCGGAGGCCGCTTGCCAGCCGTAGGCTTAAAGGGATTTGGATTCATGTCGGCCTCCTCGGATTGGCAAACCCTGGCAATAGTTATACCAACTTATACCGAGTTATACCAATAGTATATGACAAAGGAGCTGCCCCTTTGTCATATGTGGCCGAAAAACTCGGCGTCTGCTGCTCGCCAGGGGCGGAAGGTGGCGGGATCGATCTTTACGTGCGCCGCGGCGGGCACGTCGTACCATTTGACCGTGTAACCGGCGCCGTGAGAGCAAAAGACCGAGTCGGGCGTGTTGGGCAGATCGGCCTCGGGCTCATAGGCGGCCGTCTCGATTACGCGCTCGGCATCATGGCAAGCCGAATAGCCGGCGAACTCTAGGTACAGATGTCCGCGACCACTCGTGTAGGCAGCCACCTCCAGCGCGTAATCCTGCACCTCGGATGCCGGCACGCGACCCACAAGCTTCGCCCGGTCTCCCGCCATCGTCGGCGGCTCGTACTCGGCACCCATGCGCGTGGCATCCGAGAGCGCCCGACCCACGCACTCCCCCGGCACCTCGAGCTCAAAGCGATACCACGGCTCCAACAGCACCGCCGCGCCGGCCTCGCGCGCCTGCATCAAACCCTGGCGAATCGCGCGGTACGTGGCCTGGCGAAAATCGCCGCCCTCGGTATGTTTGGCATGCGCACGGCCGCCCATGAGCGTAATGCGCACATCGGTGATGGGCGAGCCGGTCAGCACGCCCAGGTGATCGCGCTCCATGGCGTTGGTGAGTGCCAAACGCTGCCAGTTAAGATCGAGCTCGTCGGTCGAGGCCACGGTACCAAACTGCACGCCCGAGCCCGCCGGCAACGGCTCCAGACGTAGATGCACCTCAGCATAGTGACGCAGTGGCTCAAAGTGGCCCACGCCCTCGACCGGCTGCGAAATAGTCTCCTTATAGAGGATGCCGCCGGGCTCAAACTCGACCGCAAGGCCAAAACGATCGGCCAGCACGCGCTGCACGACCTCGAGCTGCACGGCGCCCATCAACTGCAAATGAATCTGCTCAAGATGAGTGTTCCAGCTTACGCCGAGCATGGGATCTTCGTCCGCCAACTCAGTCAGCGCTTTGAACACCGCGTGGACATCGTGTTCGCCCGGAAGCACCGTATAGGTGAGGACCGGCGCAATGACGGGCGCATCGCACGCGGGTTCCGCGCCCAGGGCGTCCCCTGGGCGAACGTGCGCAAGGCCCGTCACGGCACAAATGCCGCCAGCAGCAACTTCTTGGGCAAGCTCATACTTCTCGCCGTTATAGATGCGTACCTGATCGACCTTCTGCTCCCATGCCTCGGCACCGGAACGTCCGTTAATCACCTGTTTGGCATGCAGCGTGCCGCCGGTCACTTTAACCCAAGCCAAGCGCTCGCCGCGGTCCCCGCGGCTGACGCGATAGACGCGGGCGGCAAACTCCGGGAGCCACGCCTGTTCGCGCATCAGCGCGCATATACCATCCAACAGCTCGTCCACACCTTGGTCCTTGAGCGCCGAGCCGGCAAAGCAGGGAAAGAGCTTGCGCTCAGCAACCATGCGCGACAGCGTCGCGGAGGAAAGCTCACCCGCCTCAAGAAACTCCTCGAGCGCCGCCTCGTCTAACGCAGCAGCATCCTCCTGAACGGTGCCGCCCGCCAGCAGTTCGTTGGCATCCAGGCAGCCCTCGGAAAGACGCTGCCCAAGCTGTGCCAGCAAAACATCGCGGCCGGGATTCTCCAAATCGATCTTGTTGATAAAGATGAACGTCGGGATGTCATAGCGCGCAAGCAGGCGCCAAAGGGTTTCGGTGTGCCCCTGTACGCCATCGTTGGCGCCTACCACCAGAATCGCGTAGTCCAGGGCACGCAGCGTGCGCTCCGCCTCGGCAGAAAAATCGACATGCCCCGGTGCATCCACGAGCATGACGCGGGTATCGCCGTGGTCGAACACGGCCTGCGACGAGAAAATCGTGATGCCACGCTCACGCTCGATCGCGTTAGTGTCCAGATGCGAATCGCCATCGTCCACGCGGCCGCGCTTGCGAATGCGACCCGCGTTGAACAGCATGGCCTCGACCAACGTGGTCTTGCCGGCATCGACATGCGCCAAGATTCCAACGACTGCCTGCTTCGACATGGCTCTCCTCTTATTACATGCCCATCGCACGCGGCAACGGGCGTCCTCGTTCCACACTGGATGATACAATTTACGAGCCGGCGGGCGAAGCGGGCCCTATCCCCCGACCGAACTCATCGTCCCGCGTTGCCGCGCGGCGATTTTCGTAGGTTCGCGCCTTGCGAAAGCCGGCTTTCAAAACAGCACAGCGAACGAAAATAGCCCCGGGTGGGACCATCTTCGTTCGCACGAATTATTGATACGCGTCCTCGCTCTTATGCCTCGCGTAGCCAATCGAACGCGACACGCGCCGTGCCGTCGGACACATAGACGATGCCGGCGCGCTTAAACCCGGCCTTGAGGCTCGCACCCTGCATGGGCAGGTTGTCCTGATGCGTGTCGATACGCAGGTGATCGGCACGCTCTTTGGCAAAGGCAAACATCGCGGCCGCGATACCGTGTACGGCGCCATCGGATGCCACACGGTGCAGCACGGCGTACGGAGTGTCGCTGCGCCATTGACCATCCTCAATTACGTCATAGCACTCGTCCGGGCCCGGTAAAAAGGCAAACGTCGCCACCACGCGGCCGTCGACTTCGCACACATAGCTACCACCGGCGGCGATATCGGCAGCCAGTTGCTCGGCCGAAGGCGTGCCCTCGGGCCACTGCGTGGCGTTGCCATGCGCGCGCATAAAGGCACGGGCCGCGTCATAGATAGCCATGACAGTGGGAATGTCGGTATCGAGGGTTTTTCTGATCATCACGTGGCAACCTCACGTTTATTGGTATCACTTTGATTGAGCAATGATACCAACGTTTGGAGAAGGGCGCGAAGCAGATGGGGAGCAAAAAGCGAGCCGCCTGGTCAAAGGCCAAAAGCGAGTTTTTGGGCGCTGCTACGGGCGGCGATATGAGCGACCTGTTTGCGCGCGAGGATGAGCGCCGCGACGCCCTGGACGCCGAGCGCGATGAGGCTTGGCGCTACAAGTCGTGCGAGCGCAAAAACCGTTACGACACGCGCGCCGAGGCCGAGGCAGTTATGGCCGACTGCGAAAACCGCGGGCGGCGTGGTTTGGCCTGCTACAAATGCGAATACTGCGGTGGATGGCACCTGACGTCGCACCCATGGAAATAGACGCCGCATCGGCACGGCGCTAGCGAAGCGCCGGTAATCGCACGCAAGTTACGGGCGCGGCGGCACTAAAACATCGTAACGAACTGCCTTGCCCGCAAGTTGATAGCTCGGCTTAACGCCGGCAAGCAGCGGCCCCTTCACCGGTCGCTTGATAACCACCTTGCGCGGATGCACCGCAAGCGCAGCTTCGACCAGCGTCTCCTCATCGGCGCACGGCTGTTCCAGATGATGTAGGAGCTGGAACTTCTTTTTGACCGCCGCACTTTTAGTACGCTCGGGAAACATGGGGTCCAGATACACCACGTCGGGAGCCGCGAGCTCGCCCTGCCCGATCAGCTCAGCTGTATGGCGAAGGCCGGTAATACTGTCCTCGCCCGCATGTAAGCGCATGCGCGCCACGGCTGTCGCAAGCGCCGGATCATCTGCCGCGCGATCCAAGGCGTCCTTGAGGAGTGCCGCGATCACGCAATCCTGCTCATACAGATCGACGGTAAAGCCCGCGGCCGCCAACAGCAGCGAATCCTCGCCAAAGCCTGCCGTGGCATCAATCGCCCATGGGCACTCGACGCCTTTTGCGCGCGCAGCCTTTACCAGCAGCTCTTGCTGCAAACGGCCCTGCTTGAGCCGCGGATGCATGCGGGTGAAATCGGCGCGCAGCTCCATCGTGCCGTCGGTGAGCGTGAGTCCCTCGGACTTCCCGGCCAGCTCAAGCCCCGCGGCCCGAGCAACAGAAAAGGGATCGACGACGCCCATGGGTACTCCTTAGCAAGCAAAACGAATACGTGAGCGCCGTTTGTGTCGGCACCCCACCGTCCGCTATTGTCCCACATGCGACATGGCCCACAGCATCCCAATGCAAAGCACCGCCATCAATCCCGTGCACACGGCAGCGATCACGGAATCACTCATGCGCCTTCCCAACGACCGCGGCTCACACACTTGCCCTGCTCCGTACATCATGGCTTCTCCTTCGGTCCAGCTCTTACCATGGCCCCATCATCGCAGCGCCGCGCATACGCTGCCATCGATTTGACTTACGCCCAGCTTTCTTTTTTGAAAGGTTGGGGTTGGGCTGCGCGGGCTCAAAGCGCTTTCAGGCACATGCATCGCCGCGTTGAACTACAATGTGCTTCACCATATGTGCAGCACATGGGGTGCGCCAGGTTGGCGTACTCGTATCGAAAGGACCAGCCATGAGCTCCGCTCGCAAGACTCTCAAAATCCTTGCCCTCGTCTACTTTGTTTTGGGCATCGCCAGCCTCGTCATCGCCGGCGTCGGTATCGCCAGTGGCAACCTCGATTCCACGTACGGGTCAAACGCCATGCTCGCCGCGGTCGTGCTGGTCGCCAAGGGCGTTGTCGATCTTGCCGCAGGTGTCGCAGGCATCAAGGGTGCCAACAAGCCTTCGCAGGTGGATGGCGCGTTTAAGCTCGGCATCGTTGCCGCAATCGCCACGATTGCGCAGGCCGTGCTCACGCTTCCCGCGCTCGGCGGCGACGCCATCAACTTTGGCGCCTTTGTCATCGTGGTGTACGACCTGTTCTTTGTTCAGCAGGCACACGCCGTTAAGGCCGAGAACAAGGACCGCCTGTAAGCGCTCGTTTCTCATAACCTCTGAAGCCAAGCAACTAAAAAGGGCCGATCGCGCATCTCCGCGGTCGGCCCTTTACGTTTGCCCAGATAAAACCTGCCAAAATAAACCTGTCCCTTTTTGGCAGGTTGTTAGCTGTGGCGGTACTCGGCGATGATGAAGTCGATGTCGGTCTGAAGGGTATCGAGGTTTGCCAGGCGCTCTTTGTCGGCGGGGCGCGTGCGGTAGTAGTACGGCGTCATCTGGAACACCGCCTCGATGTCGGCCTGGGTCTGGAGCGTTATGTTCGCAGATACCCGCTGCGTTCCTACTAACTCGAGCTCGGTAGTCTTCGGCAGCTTCTCGTCATTGAGATATGGCGTGTCGTAGAGCACCTCCTTGAGCCCAAACAGATGACGGGCACCCGGCACCACGGTATAGAGCGAGCCCTCTGGCGCCAGCACGCGGGCAAACTCACGCTCGTTAAAGGGAGCGAAGAGCTCGGTCACCATATCGAAGGCGCCGTCTGCCACGGGAACGTCCTTCATATTGGCCACGAAGTAGGTCGCATCGCCGCGCTTGGCGGCAAGGCGCACCATCTCTTTGCCCAGGTCGAAACCGTAAGCATCCACGCCCGGCACCGCGCCCATGGCGCTGGTGTAGTAGCCCTCGCCGCAGCAAATATCGAGCAAGGTCAGCTGCTTGCCCGTAGACACCCCGTGCTCTGCCGCCCGCTCGTGCACCAGCTCGACCATCGTATCGCGCAACGGCGCGTAGTATCCACGGTTCAGAAAGTCACGACGGCTGCGCGCCTGCGACTTGGGATCACCCATGGAGTCGCCGCTCTTGGACGAGCGCAGCAGATATAGATAGCCCTCGCGCGCACGGTCAAACCGGTGTCCGCCCGCGCATGCAGCACCGCGCTCGTCGTCCACCAACGGCTCATGGCAAACGGGACACAACAACATGGCAACTCCTTAGCGCGAACAACACAACGCCCACCATTGTCGCACGCCTTCCCCGCCTAGTCATTGGGGACGTTCTTGAATGACTAGTCGTTTAAGAACGCCCCCAACGACTAGTCGATTAGGAGTATCATCGTCTGCGCAAATAAGCACGATATAGCACGTTAGAGATTGAGAGCGTATGGCTGATACCGTATCTAAGCATATTGACATGACCACCGGATCGCTGTGGCGCAATATTCCCCTGTTCGCCTTCCCCGTGGCCGCCACGAGCATCTTGGAGCAGCTGTCGAACCTCATCGCCACGGTCATTATCGGTAACTTCTCGGGCGACCAGGGAACCCTCGCCATGGCGGCGGTCGGCTCCAATGTTCCGCTTACCAGTCTTATGCTCAACCTGTTTATCGGCATGTCGCTTGGCTCCAACGTGGTCATCGCCAACGCTATCGGCCGCAACGATCAGAACATGGTCAAACGCGCCGTCCATACCTCGATTTTAATGGCGCTCGTGGGCTTTGTCGTCATCGCTCTGGGCGAGATCTTTGCCGAGCCCATGCTCGCCGCGCTCAACGTTCCCGCCGAAACCATGCCGCTCGCTTCGCTCTACCTGCGCGTCTTTTTGCTGAGCATGCCCTCGATTTTGCTCTACAACTTTGAGGCCGCGATTTTCCGCTCCGTCGGCATCACCCGCATGCCGCTGCAGGCGCTTGCCGTGTCCACCGTCCTCAACATTGGCCTGGACCTCATCTTTGTCCCCGTACTCCACTGGGGCGTCGCGGGCGTCGCCATCGCCACCGCCATCGCCTACACCGTCAGCGCCGCTACGCTCTTTATTCGCCTGCTCAAGACCGACTCCGTCGTCCGCGTCACCCCGCGCGACCTGGCTATCGACCCCGTCGCCCTCAAGCGCATCGTTAAGATCGGCCTGCCCGCCGGCATCCAAAGCGCTGTCTTTGCCGTCGCCAACATCATCATCCAGTCCGCCATCAACAGCCTGGGCACCGAGGTCATGGCGGCATCGAGCGCCGCCATGAGCCTGGAGTACGTGTGTTACAACCTGCTCAACAGCTTTAGTCAGGCTTGCACCACCTTTGTGGGACAAAACCACGGTGCCCGCCAGATCGACCGTTGCACCAAGACGCTCAAGGTCTGCCTGGTCGAAGGCGGCATCGTTGCACTCACCACAATTATCGTTATTGTCGGCCTGGGGCGCGAGATCTTGTCGCTGTTCAACAGCGATCCCAACATCGTCTCGATCGGCTATATCCGCGTGTGCTCGATCTTCCCGGCGTACGCCTTTAGCATGTTCTACGAAAACATGTCAGGCTACCTGCGCGGCTTTGGTATCTCGCTCACGCCCGCCCTCATCACCATGATCTGCGTCTGCGGCATCCGCTTCTATTGGGTGTTCTGCGTGTTCCCGCACTTCCGCACCTTTGCGAACATCATGATGGTCTACCCCATCAGCCTGGGCACCACGGCGTTCTTTATGGTCGTGGCGGTATTGCTCTGCCACCCGGCACGTACCTATCGCGCCACCCAAGCCAAAGCGACAGCCCGCTAAACACCGCACTCAACGCCACGCCAGTCATTAATTGACAATATGTGAGCTCATATAGTCGATAAAGCGCCTCGTGGCGATGGGCATGGTGTCCCAGCTGCGCCAGGCGGCCACCACGTCGCGCGAGGGGGCATGCACGATGGGACGCACGCGAATATCGGCTCGCATGCCCTCCACAGTACGGCGGTAGAGCATGCTCACGCCTAGGCCCTCCTCCACCATCGCCATGATGGTGTAGTCGTCGGTCACCTCACTCGTCACATGCGGCGACAGGCCATGCGCCGCAAATGCATCGAGCACCAGGCTCTGTTCGCCCTCATCCAGCAGCACAAACGGCTCGGACGCCAGGTCGGCGAGCGTCACCTTCTCCTTTGCCGTCAGCGGATGCGCGGCCGGCAACAATGCTACCAACTCGTCGTGATAGACCACACGCTTCTCGAGCCCAGCGGTAAATCCGCGCGCCGTAAAGCAAAAGTCAACCACGCCATCGTGCACCCATTGAGCGTTGCGCGTGTAATCGCCCTGCTTGAGGGTAAAGCGTACGCCCGGGTGCAGCGCACCAAAGTCGCGAATCACGCGCGGCAATACGGTGCGGCTCACGTTGGTAAACGTCGCGATACGAATATCCGTCGAGGAGAGCCCCAGCAACTCCTGACGTTTGCCCTCAAGCTCGGCCTCGGCAGTCACAATCTGGCGCAGGTACGGCAGATATTGTTTACCGTCGCGCGTAAGCGAAACGCCCTGCTTACCGCGCTCGATAAGCGTGGTACCTAGCTCGCGCTCGAGCGCCTTGACGGCCTGGCTCACCGCACTTTGCGTATAGCCCAGCTCGTCCGCCGCGCCCTTAAGACTGCCGCGATCGACCACCATACAAACAATTTGATACCGCGATGCCATCGTGCCTCCACATCGATGTAGCCGTAAAACGTTTTGCCAGGGCTTTTTCTTCCAGCATTAGTATTTCTTAATCATACTGAAGATACATTCGCTTTACTACATCCACATCTGGGAGCAGAATCCTTTTTACGAAACCGTTCTGTAACAAAAGGAGTCCCATGGATCGCAAAAAAGCAATCGCGCTCTCATTTTCCGTTCCCGTCGCATGGGGCTTTTCGTACCCCCTCATGAAGATCGGCATGGACAGCATGAACGCCACGAGCATCGTCGCGCTGCGCTGCATCATCGCCTTTGCGGCTTGCCTGCTGCTCTTCCACAAGCGCGCGTTCCGCATCAACCGCGACCTTATGGTTCGCGCTGCTATCATCGGTGCCATCATGGCAACCGAGCTCACCTGCATGTGCCTGGGCTCCAGCCTCACCTCTGCCTCCACTGCCGGCTTTTTGCAGAGCCTGACGGTCGTGATCGTGCCGTTTGCCAACGCCGCCCTGCTGCGTCGCGCCCCCGAGCGCAAGGTGCTCATCGGCACGGCCATCGTCACCTGCGGCATGCTGCTGCTCTCGGGCGCCGACTTTACCAGTCTGAATCCCGGCGCGCTCATCATGCTGCTCTCCGCCTTTATCTACGCTGGACACATCATTGTCGCCAAGCGGTTTGTCGAAGAAGTCGGTCCGCTTGCTCTGGGCGTTTGGCAGCTGGGCTTTGGCGGCTTGTTCTCGGGCATCGCCGCATTCACCTTTGGCGGCTTCACGCTTCCCAGTACGCCCAGCGAGATCGTGGTCGTCGTTGCCCTCGCACTCATCTGCTCTGCCTACGGCTTTATCACCCAGACGCTCGTGCAGCCCCACGTGCCCGCCGAGACTACCGGCTTCGCCTTCTCGCTCGAGCCGGTCTGCTCCGCCGTCTTCTCGTTCTTCCTGGTCGGCGAGGTCCTGAGTCCCATCGCCTTCTTTGGCGCCGCCCTCATCCTCACCGGCGTCATGGTGGCAACCGTCGAGCTTCCGCGCCTTCGTGCACATGGACAGGCCCGCATGGCAGGAGCGCCCGAGCACGTCTCGTAGACCCCACTCCTTATGCAGCCGCGGCATAAAGATCTCCAGACGCCTTTACAATAGATGTCAACAGAGCATCTGCCATAAAGGAGCCCCATGGACACCGCAACCCGCGACCGCAACATAGCAACTTGGTTGAGCGATGCGCCGCGGCCGGTACGTGAAACTACGAACCAGCTGCTCGAGCGCATCGCCCTTTTGCGTGCCAAGCAAACCATCTACCCGGCACAAGACGACATCCTCAATGCCCTCGCCTACACGCCGGCCGACCAGGTCAAAGTTGTCATCTTGGGTCAAGACCCTTATCACGGACCCAACCAGGCCATGGGGTTGTCGTTCTCGGTCCCCGCGACGCAAACCAAGTTGCCGCCGAGTCTGCGCAACATCTATAAGGAACTCAAAGCCGATCTGGGCTGCCCCATTCCCGCCACGGGAGACCTAACCCCCTGGGCACAACAGGGCGTCCTGCTCCTCAACACTACGCTCACCGTGCGCGAGCATGCCGCCAACTCGCACACCAAACTGGGCTGGAGCACGCTCACCGACTACATTATCGAACGCTGCTGTCAGCTGCCCCAACCGGTCGTCTTTTTGGCATGGGGCCGCTTTGCCCAGCAGATGGTCGATGGTAAGCTCGCCGCGACCGGCGCGGGCAAGGCAACCGGCAAGTTCTGCCTGGCATCCACGCACCCCTCGCCGCTTTCGGCCAACCGTGCCACGGCAGAACTCCCCGCCTTTATGGGGTCGCGCCCCTTCTCTGCTGCCAATCGGCTACTCGAACAGCACGGCTCGACCCCCGTCAACTGGGCTTGCCTCGGCTAAAAATCGATACATCAAAAACGCGCCCGACGGCTTTCCATCGGGCGCGTTTCCTATTCGGGCCAAATAAATTGCGTGCGGCCGGCCTCGCCGCCATCGATCAACAGGCTCTGCCCGGTCATAAACCGGTTGGTCACGCCCACAAAGTAGATCCACTCGGCGATCTCTTGGGCGGTGGCCCAGCGTTTAAGCGGCGTGAGCTCCATAATCTGGTTCCACAGGTGTTCGTCTTCCATCACGCAACGGTTGAGCGGCGTTATAACGCCGCCCGGGTCCACACTGTTGGCGATGGCCTGCGGTGCCAGGCGGTTTGCAAGGTTCTTGGTGTAGGCGATAACACCGCCCTTGCTGGCGGCATAGGCGGGAAACTCCGATCCCGTATGTCCGCTCGCCGACCCCACATTGACCACGGATTTGATAGCCGGCGCAGGCTTGGCGGCGAGCCCCTCCCCCACAAAGGCGTAGCGCTCGGTCACGTTGATGGTGCCACACAGGTTGGCGGCGATGTCGTCGGCCGAATCCTGCGTACCGGCAACGTTCACGATTACCTGAGGCTCAAGGTCGCTTGGAAACGAGTCCGGCTCGCGGACATCAACGATCAGATGGCGGTAGCGCTCGTGTTCGATCGCCGGCGACAGCAGATCAAAGCCCACGACCTCGTGGCCCTCATCCAAAAAGCGCTGCACGCACGCGGCTCCGATACCGCCCGAAGCACCCGTGATCAAAACCCGCATACTTGCTCCTTAGGCGGTTGCGTGGCGCTCGAGGTACTCGGAGCCCACATTCTCGCGCTCCCAGCCGCGCACGACCTTGTAGCCCACGGGGCTCAAGAAGACCTCGCACAGCAGCTCGGCAACAGCACCGGTCAGCGAGCACATAAGGACCTGCACCCAGGTCCAACCAAAGAACGTGTGGCTCACCACAATGGCAAAGACCAAGTTGTCGATAAACTGGCCAATGCCCGTGGACACATAGGAGCGAAAGGCAAAGCTCGCAAAATTATTCTTTTTGAGCATGCGGCCGAGCGACTGGTTGAGCGTGGAGTTAACCACGGCAGAGACGAGCATTGCCAGCGAAGAGCCCAGTACCACGTACCAGGTGCCACCGATGGTGGCGTTAAGGGCAGTGTTAACCTCGATCATGCCCGTGTCGTAGTAGGCGCCCCACATACCGGGCGTGAGCGAGCATGCCCAAAAGCACAGGCTCACGGCCAGGTTGACCAGCAGCGCGAGGATAGAGATTTTGATGGATGCCTTGGCGCCAAAGCGCTTGCAGATCATGTCCTGGCACAAAAACGAAACCCAGCTCACCACAAAGCCGCAATCGAGTGCCAGATACGGCAGGCTGATGAGCTCTTTGTTGGCCAGCAGGTTCATCATGATGACGCTCACGAAAAACAGCGAAACCGTTGCCGCGGGAATGCTCCGCAACAGGACCTTATAGTCCTCCATGACCTTCTTGATCATTATGTACTCCTTTGGTTTTAGGTTTAACGAGCAGGATATCGGACCCGAACTGCTCGGACGCCCCGGTCTTGAGACGACGGTGGGTATGATAGCCGCTCACACGGCATCAGGCAAGCAAATGGCGCGGCAGCCCCGCAGGACCACCGCGCCGATGCGTTAAAAGGCCACGTTGCCAAACTCCGACAGGATAAGGTCGGGGTTGTGGTCAGTTGCCCAATCCACGTTCCACGGGCTCGTGAACAGCAGCAGCTTACCGCCGCGCATGTCCTCGACGCGCAGGGTGTCGCGCGTGAGCGAAAGGCCCGGGATATCGATGGTGTCGGGGTCGTTCTGGATCCAGCGGATGTCCGTATAGGGCAGTGGCTGGCGACGAACCTCAACACGGTACTCGGCCTTGAGGCGGCGCTCGAGTACCTCAAACTGCAGCACGCCGACCACGCCCACGATGACGCTCTCCATGCCGGCACCCAGCTCGCGGAAGATCTGGATGGCACCCTCCTGGGCAAGCTCCTCCATACCCTTGACGAACTGCTTGCGCTTGAGCGTGTCGACCTGCGTAATGCGAGCGAACATCTCGGGGGCGAACGTCGGGATCTGCGGATACTGCACGTGGCGCTTGCCGGAGCACACAGTGTCGCCGATGCTAAAGATACCCGGGTCGAACAGGCCCACGATATCGCCCGCGTACGCCTCGTCAACAATCGCACGGTCATCGGCCATCATCGAGGTGCCAGTAGCAAGCTTAAGCTTGCGGTTGCCCTGCACGTGGAAGGCGTCCATGCCGCGCTCGAACTTGCCCGAGCAAATACGCACAAAGGCGATGCGGTCACGGTGGTTCTTGTCCATATTGGCCTGGATCTTAAACACGAAGCCGCTAAAGTCGTCGCGGCAGGGATCGACCGGCTCGCTGGTGAGCGTATCGGTATAGGCACGCGGCGTCGGGGCCAGACGCAGGAACTCCTTGAGGAAGGGCTCCACGCCAAAGTTGGTGAGCGCCGAGCCAAAGAACGCCGGGCTCAGCTTGCCGCAGGCCACAGCATCCAAGTCGAGCTCGTCGCCAGCGCCATCGAGCAGCTCGATGTCGTCCATCAGGTTCTTATGGTTCTCCTCGCCGATGAGCTCATCCATGGCAGGGTCGCCCAGCTCAGCCTCGACCTCGGCGACCTTCTTGGTGGCGTTGGCGTGACCGTCGCCCTCGAAGGCGATAACGCGACGGGTCTGACGATCGAACACACCGCGGAAATTGCGGCCGCTGCCGATCGGCCAGTTCATGGGATAGGTGTTGATGCCCAGAACATTCTCGATCTCTTCCATGAGCTCAAACGGATCGCGAGCCTCGTGGTCGAGCTTGTTCACAAAGGTGAAGATGGGAATGTGGCGCAGCGTACAGACCTTAAAGAGCTTTTTGGTCTGGGCCTCGACGCCCTTGGCGCCGTCGATGACCATGACTGCGGCGTCGGCGGCCATAAGCGTACGGTAGGTATCCTCCGAGAAGTCCTGGTGGCCGGGGGTATCGAGGATATTGACGCAGGCGCCGTTATAGGTGAACTGCAGCACCGAGGAGGTGACGGAGATGCCGCGCTCCTTCTCGATGTCCATCCAGTCCGAGACGGCATGCTTAGCCGAGCTCTTGCCCTTGACCGAGCCGGCAGTCTGGATGCTGCCGGTATAGAGCAGCAGCTTCTCGGTAAGCGTGGTCTTACCGGCGTCCGGGTGGCTGATGATCGCGAATGTGCGGCGCGACGAGATTTCATCCGACAGGCTTGCCATGCGGATCCTTTCTTGCATTGAGTGCATTACGTCGTTGTAACCGCATTATTGTAGCCGCGAAATCCCGCCATAGGGCACCTATCAGGACAAATTCATCAGTTAGGGCCAGGGTAGCAGTCGATGGCGGCACTCCGCAGCAGTTTGTCTCGATCTGTAACATCTAGACGGTTTTTGAACCTCTACCTGTTACAGATTTAGACAAACAGGTGGGGCCCGCCAGCAAAATCTCAATCTGTAACAGGTAGCCGTCCAAATCGGTTCCAGATGTTACAGATTGAGATGAATGAACGAGCGGGCAATCCGTATTTACCTCTTGCATAACTGTGTATAGTGTATATATACTGTGCTTACCGGTTATATACACGTGTAGCCCATCAGCTAAGGAGCCGCTGTGGACATCATCCTATCCAATTCGAGCGACAAGCCCATCTACGAGCAGATAACCTCGCAGGTCAAAGCCCAGATCCTTTCGGGCACGCTCGCTGCGGGAGCCAAACTCCCCAGCATCCGTGCACTCGCGAGCGATCTTGGCGTGAGCGTCATCACCACCAAGCGCGCCTACGCCGACCTGGAGCAGCTCGGGTTTATCTGCACCGTGCAGGGCAAGGGCTGTTTTGTCGCCGAGGGTAACCAGGAGCTTTTGCGCGAAAACCAGCTCTGTCATATCGAAGAGCTGCTTGCGAAAGCGGCAAGCCAAGCCGAAGCCTTGGGCGTCACGCGCGACAAACTGCACGAGATGCTCGACCTGGTAGCCCCCAAAACCATGCAGTAGCCATCTGCAAGAAAGGCTATACCATGCAAAACTTGCTTGAACTCAAAGGCATCTCACGCACTGTAAGCGACCGCTTTTCGCTGCGCGACGTCACGCTTGCCGTGGAGCCTGGCCAGATCGTCGGCTTTGTTGGTGCCAACGGTGCTGGTAAAACAACGACGATTCGAGCTGCTCTCGGGCTTATAAAGCTCGATGCCGGCGAAGTGCACCTGTTTGGGCAGCGCTGTGGCGCCGACGCGCCCGATGAGTCGCAACGCCATCTACGCTCCCGCGTCGGTCTTGTCCTGGACACGTGCCCCTTCCCCTCCACGCTCAAGGTGGGCCAGATCGAGGCGCTCGTAGGCCCGGCGTACCCCACGTGGGACCGCGAAACGTTCGCCGGATTCATCAACCGATTTGGCCTCGATCCCAAGACAAAGGTCAAGGACCTCTCCCGCGGCATGGGTATGAAGCTGCAGCTCGCCTGCGCGCTCAGCCACAATGCCAAGCTGCTCGTTTTGGACGAAGCCACCGCGGGCCTCGATCCCATGGCACGCGAGGAACTGCTCGATGAGCTGCTCGCCTTTGTCGCCGACGGTCAGCGCAGCGTGCTGCTCTCGAGCCACATTACGTCTGATCTCGATCGTGCTGCCGACCGCGTCATCTGCATCGATAACGGCTCGATTGTGTTTGACCTGCCACGCGAGGACATTACCGACCGCGCCGGCATCGCCCACTGCACCCAGGCACAGGCCGCCGAGCTCATGGCTTGCGTCGAAGGCCCCCGCGCCGCCCGCCACGCCTACAGCGTGGACGTGCTCGTGCCCAACCACCGCGAAGTGCTCGAGGCCTTCCCCGAGATTCCCTGCGATCGGGCAACCATTGATGACTATCTTCGCTTCATGCTGAAAGGGGCCTTGAAATGAAACGCGCCATTATGTCCGAGCTTGCCATCGTTCGCACGCTCGTCCCGAGCATCGCAGGTGTCGGCCTGTTCATCTTCGTCGTGCTGACCGCCGTCAGGGCATCGAATGGTGATTCCGATATGAGCGCCGCCGGCGCCTTCGCGATCAGTGCCATGTCGCCCATCATGGCCATGACGTCGCTGGCCGGGCTCGACAACCAAAACGGATGGGAGCGCTATCGGGCAACGCTGCCCATCTCACGCAAAGACATCGTCAGCGCACGCTACCTGTGCATCACTATTTTCTCGGTCATCATGACGTGCGCGGCCGTGCTGTTGAGTATCGTCGCCATCCCGATCTTAAACAGCGTGGGTATCCCCTCCACGGGAGAGACCGTCTTTGAGACCGCAATCGCCTCGGCAATATCGATGCTTTTCTCCCTCATGGCGGTGTTTTTGGTACTGCCTCTGTTCTTTCGATTTGAACACATGAAGGCGCAACGCCTATCCGTTGGTCTATACGCCCTATACATGTGCCTTATCATGGTCACGCTAAACTCATTCAACCCCATCAGCAACCAGCTCATGTCGATGATTGCCGGGGCGAATCCCGATCCTTCCGTTCTTGGCTTCCTGTGCGCAGGAATTGCCGCGCTGGCAACGGTCGTCCTTGGCGCTGTCAGCTGCGCCATCAGCACCAAGGTCTACCGGGCACGCAACCTATAGGCAAGCGCGGTATCATTGGACATGCGCCATAGATCTGGCGTGGTCTTTTTTGAGGAGGCGCTCAACCCGTGTCGTGGGTCGTCGCAGCATTTGCGTCAGCATTCTTTGCCGGCATCACATCCATCTTGGCCAAATGCGGCATCAAGCAGACCGACTCCGATGTCGCGACGGCCATTCGCACCTGCGTGGTGCTCGTTTTCGCCTGGGCAATGGCGGGCATTTCTGGATCCATTGGAACCATTGGCAGCATCGAACCCAGATCCTGGCTCTTTCTCGTCCTCTCGGGACTCGCTACCGGCGCTTCGTGGATCTGTTACTTTAAGGCGTTGAGCATCGGAGACGTCAATAAGGTCGTACCGGTCGACAAGATGAGCACCGTGCTCGCCGCGCTGATCGCCATCGTGCTTTTTGGCGAGACGAGCAACCTTGCGGTTAAGCTCGTGGGAACCGCCGTCATTACCCTCGGCACGTTTTTAATGACCGAGAAGCAGCAATCCGCCGGACCCGAGCAGCAGCAAGACCGGACCTGGCTCGCTTACGCCCTCGGCGCCGCCATGTTCGCAGCACTCACCTCCGTCCTCGCTAAGATCGGCATCGAAGGCGTCGAGTCAAACCTGGCCACGGCAATCCGCACCTGCATGGTACTGGTTATGGCATGGGCAATCGTGGCAGCTAAAGGCAAGATGGGCCAAGCCGTGCACGTAGACCGCTACGAGCTCGTATTTCTCGCGGCATCGGGCATCGCGACCGGAGCATCGTGGCTGCTCTATTACTATGCCATCGCCGCAGGCCAGGTGAGCGTCGTGGTGCAGATCGACAAACTATCGATTGTCGTATCGGTACTATTTGCGCGCTTGGCATTCAACGAAAAGGTCTCGCGGCGCAGCGCCATCGGTCTCGCCCTCATCGTACTGGGCACTGCGGCGCTCGCGGTTTGGAAGTAGCGCGGCCAGCAGCCGCTACATCCTCACACCTGGCTTGGGATGCCTGTACTGACCGTGGGATGCCGTGCGCTTACCGTGCGAGATGGCAAATTTGGGACAACGGTGCAGGCAACGAAGGCAGGCTGCGCACTCCGGCTTTGTCCAGACGGGAAGGCCGTCGCGCATCTCAATCGCCGCCATGGGGCAGCGCTTGGCACACAGGCCGCAGCCGATGCAGCGATCGGCATCGACGGCAAACTTGCTCGTCTGTTGCATGCGCGGCAGCCCAATTGCGTGATACGCGCACGATGCAAACAGAGGCACGCGATGGCGCATCATGTTGCCCGTGCGGCGTGCCCGCACCGCCTCGATCACGGCATCAATCTGCGCCTCGGCAGCTCTATTGATACCCTCAACCTTTTGAGGGTCAGACAGGTCGAAAACAGGCGTCCAGGTATCGGGCATCTTGACGCTCATCGCCGCATCTAACTCGAGCCCACGCTCGTGCAGCAGGTCGCGGGCAAACTTGGCAGATTGGCCGGTCGTCGAACCGTACGTCGAAACATAGAACGTATAGGGGCGCTCGCCGCCCTTTGCACCGGCAGCAATCGACAGGTCGGCAGTCTTCAAAAACTCGATCATCGGTGTCGGCAGACCCCAGGCATACACCGGAGCAACAAATCCCAGCTGGCAGGGGCCTTCCGTCGCAACAAGGCGAAGGGCTTCGACATCAAAACGCTCAATCGACACAACCTTGTCGTCTGTCGCCGCCGCAATGCGACGCGCCACATGTTCGCTGTTCCCCGTCGCGCTAAAGTACAGGATCATCTCGTACCCCTCTGGAGTTGACTCGCGATTAACCGCGCTATTTGCGCAGCGGCTTGGGCAGCGGAATGCCGGCGGCGATGACGGCCGCAATGATCATGCAGACGATACCCTTGAGTGAGAAGCACATGAGCAGCAGACCCACGACCATGACCGGCTGGCGCATGACGGCGCCCATCGTCGATGCCGTGCAGACGGCGACGCAAAAGACCGGATTGGCGCCGGTGAGGATGGCAAGGCCGTAGCCCAGGCTCACACCCGAGAAGATAACCGGGAAGAAGTGGCCGCCACGCCAACCAAGGTTGATGAGGGCGGGCGTCAGCATGGCCTTAACAAGACCGGTCGCGATAAGCACACCAGCGGGAATGGTCAGGTAGGTCTCCATGAGCACGTCGGCCTGGGTCTCGCCGGCAAACATGGTGTAGGGCAGAACCGTGCCACAGATGGCGAGCGCCAGACCGGCTAGCATGGCCTTGACGACAGGACGCTCCCCTATTGCATGAGACAGCGCCTCGCTCGCATGCTCAGAGACAAAGTACAGCCATCCGCAAACGGTGCCGACCAACGCCAGCGGAATGAGCCAGACAAGTTCCAGGTTGCCCACCACGGCGGCCTCGAACCTCGGCATGCCCATGCCGCCGCCCATGAGCTGGCCGAGCAGCAGGTAGGTGCCCAGACCACCGGCAATCGCAATGCCGTAGACCACCGTCTTTTGCGCCTTGGGCAGCTTGATGGTGATCTCGCCGGACGCGGACTCATCGTCGGCGTCTTCGCCCTGGCCGTCAGTACTTCCGGCAAGCGGCGCCACAAAGCCAAAGACGGGCGCGGTAAAGAGTGCCGTCAGGGCAGCCTGGGTGCCCAGCAGCGTGAGCTCCCTAAACTCGGCGCCAAAGCGACGCATGCGATCGCCGACCCAGCTGCACAGACCCGCGATGACGCCGGTCAGGCCGGCCTCCGGTCCAATGCTGCCGCCAAACAGCAGCGGCAGCAATGCCGCGAGCGAAAGCTTGCCCAGATTGTCGTACGGGTAGCGTCCATCGCGCTTTACCTTGGCCATCACCTGGTTGAGGTCATCGGTCTTGGTGCCCGTCGTCTTTTCGTACAGACCGATCAGCAGGCCGCCCAGCAGGCAGACGAAAAACGGGTATGGCAGAAAGCCAAACGGGCCGCTGGCAAGCTCGGGCGAAGCGACGCCCAGCGCGTGTGGAATCTCGGTCCATAGATAGTCGATGCCGTGCTCCATCGCAAAGAAGAACAGCCAGACTGCGGCACCTGCGAACGCACCGGTCACGGCAACGCTAACTAAAAACAGCGCGCGGTTTGTGGGTTTGGCAAGGTTATCCATCGGGTCCTCCCGCGGTCAAAGTCGACATAGATACGTTTTATTGTAGAGCGAGCGTTACCCGAACGAGCCAACCACCTGCGCCGCAAACGGCACCATTGGGAGCCATAGTGGGGCAGGCTCAAGACTTATCCGTTGATAATCGAGGCAATCTCGCGCAAATCGTCGGCAAAGTAGATACCGTGCTGGCGCTTCAGGCTCGAAAGCCCCTTATCAATCATGTGCCCGAGCAGCGCCTTGAGGTCGTTGTAGTAACCGTTCAGGTTGTACAAAATGCACGGCGCATCGAGATGCCCCAACGACACCGCGGACATGACCTCGGCAATCTCCTCGAGCGTGCCCGTCCCACCGGGAAAGGCGATGAACGCATCGCCGAGCTCAATCATCTTGGCCTTGCGCTCGGCCATATCGCTCGTCACGATAAGGTCGTCGATACCGTCATGCTGAAACTCGGCCTCGATAAAAAAGCTCGGCTCAACACCCGTCACATGTCCACCTGCCTCGAGCACGCTATCGGCGAGCGCACCCATCAGGCCCGACTTGGACCCGCCGTATACCAGCGCGTGTCCGTTGGAGCCAATCCAGTTGCCCAGCTCCTGCAGCGCGGGCAGAAACGCTGGGTCGTTACCAACGCTGGCACCCAGATACACGGTGATATTCATATTCAGTCCCCCAATCGTGACGCGCGGCGCCCGTTCTAGCGTTGGCGGCGGCGATATTCGCGCACGCGGCGCGACAGGTCGGCGAGCTCGTCACGATCGAGCTCCTCCAAATGCTCAAGATCGTCCATAAAGCGCGCCATAGTGTCCTTTTGGCGCAGCTTGATGAGCGTATTGCAGTAGTTCACCGCCACGCCCGTAAGCATGGCGATATAGAAGATACTGATGACGCTTAGGATGACGGTAATGCCGCGGGCAACCGGCGTTTCTGCTGGGATATCGCCAAAGCCGATCGTCGAGACCGTCTCAAAGCTAAACCACAGGCCATCACCAAAGGTGAGGGTCGTAGGCTCGGACAGCCAGACAGCCGTCGAGCACAGCAGGTAAAAGATAAGAAACAGGCCCGTGATGCGTGCAAAGCCAGCCTGTCGCAGCACATCGGCAAGCGTCCTCAACCTGTTCATCGCGACCCCTTTTCCCAGACGCCCAATCACATTCGCTCGATATTGTCCCACAACCGACAGTTAGGAACGTTCCTTTTGTGCCGGCAGAAAGGGACTGTCCCCAACTGCCGGGCGGGACCGTTTAGCGGTGCAGCTGCCGACTGGGCAGGCTGAGCTGGTATCCTTATGCGGTAATGTCTCGATTCGTTAGGATTGCATGTGAGAGCTTCCGCTGTCCTTCGTTCAGTTATATATCGCACCTTGGCCGTCGCGCTTGCCGTGCTCGCCGTACTGAGCACCATCATGCCCGCCCCCGCCTATGCCGCCAATACCGATCAGCAGGTCAAAACGGTCCGCGTTGGTTGGCTTGTCAACAACGAGGGCTTCCAGGACGGCACCCCCGGCGAGCGTCTCTCGGGATGGGGTTACGAGTACCTCCAGACCCTCTCGTACTACACACCCGGCTGGCAGTACGAATACGTCTCCGGCACCTTCGCCGAGCTTATGGACATGCTCGAGGCGGGCGAGATCGACCTCATGCCCAACATCTCCTACTCCGAGGAACGCGCCCAAAAGCTGCTCTTTTCCTCGAACCCCGAGGGCACTGAGCGCTACTACATCTACGCCAAGCCCGAGCGCGACGATCTGGCCAAGGGTGACCCCCAAGCGCTCCAAGGCCTTACCATCGGCTGTAACCCCGGCGTTATGCAAACCTTCGTTGGCCAGCAGTGGCTCGCCAACGAAGGAATCGCCTGCACATACAAGGAGTATGACGGAAACTCCGTTCTCTTTGATGCGCTGGCAAACGGCGAGGTCGATGCCGTCATCATGAACGACACGACCTCGTCGCCCAGCGCCTCCCCCATGTTCTACATTGGTTCGAGCGACTACTATTTTGCCGTCCCCAAAAGCCGCCCCGACCTGATGGACGACATCAATGCCGCCATGTCGGCAATCGCCCGCGTTAACCCACGCTATATCGACGAAGTCAAATCTAACTACTCGGCCCAAAACAGCGGTTCATCATCGCTCAACGGCCCCGAATGTTCCTGGCTCAAAGCAAACAACAACACCATCACGCTCGGCTACATTACGGGCAAACTCCCCTACTGCAACGAAGACGAAAACGGCGAAATGGAAGGCTCGCTCGCATCGCTTGCGACGACGCTACACGATAAATTTGGCATTACGGTCAAAACCGTCGCCTTTGATAGCTACAAGATGATGTCAAAGGCCCTGTCAAAGGGAAGCATAGACGTTGCGCTGCCGGTATACCGAGATTACTGGTTTGCCGAGCAAACAGGCGTTGTGCAGTCGGTATCGTTGGGGACCATATCCCTCACCGCCATCCACACCGGCAGCAACCTGAACAAAGACCTTCAGAACATCGCCTGTACCAAATCATCGTTTGTCAACAAAAATGCACTTGAAAGTCTGTTCCCCACAGCAACCGTAACCGAATACCAATCCGACGATGAAGCGTTCGACGCCCTCAGGAAGGGAACGGCGCACTGCATCGTCGCTCCCAGTTCACGCGTAAAAACCATCGGTGACCGTTACAATCTCGAGGACTGCGAGACGACCGAGCTCCCTGACACCTGTGAGCTCTCGTGCTGGATTTCGCGCGGAAAACCCGAGCTGTTGGGAATCATCAACAAGGGCATCATCAATGCCGGAGAATCGCTCTCCGCAAGCAATTTCTCCTCCACGTCGTACACGGCCCAGGAATCCAACACGCTTCAATTCCTTTTTCGCAACCGCACCGCCATTGCAGCTACCCTCATCGGTATGTTGTCGGTCGGCATCGTCCTGCTCATCTGGGCGCTCGTGCGCGCTCGAACCGAGCGCAAAAAAGCCGATGCCGCCAACGCCGCTAAGACGGCGTTCCTCACGCGCATGAGCCACGACATCCGCACGCCGCTCAACGGCATCCTGGGCCTTATCGAGATCGAGGAATTGAAGGAAGGCGATATGCAAGTCGCCCGCGAGAACCGTGCCAAGGCGCGCGTTGCCGCCAATCACCTGCTCTCGCTGATCAACGACATCCTCGAGATGGGAAAAATCGAAGACCGCAAGCTAACACTGGAACATGTGCCTTTTAACCTCAAAGAGCTCTGTGACGATACGCTGGTGCTGTGCAAGCTCCGCGCGTCCAGCAACGGCATCACAATGCAGGACAATAGTCTGCCGTACGCCACGGGGCCATACATGATCGGCAGTCCCACCCATATCCGACAGATCATGATCAACCTGTTAGACAACAGCATTAAGTACAACAAGCACGGCGGCTCCGTCACCTTTAGTTCAAAGACCAAGCCACTCGATAACGGGCGCGCGCTCTTTTGCTTTAGCGTTTCGGATACCGGCATTGGCATGACTCCCGAGTTTTTAAAGCATATCTATGAGCCGTTTGCCCAAGAAGGAGACGATGCGCGCAGCAAGTTCCAAGGAACCGGCATGGGCATGCCAATCGTCAAGTCGCTTATTGAACTGATGGGCGGCACCATCGAAGTCACCAGCGAACTCCATGTGGGCACCACGTTCTACGTGGAAATTCCGCTCGATATCGACAAGAACCCCCGGGCGCGGGCGAATACGGTCGAGAGGGCGCTCGACTGCTCGCTCGCCGACATGAACGTGCTGCTCGCCGAAGACAACGAATTGAATGCCGAGATTGCACAGACGCTGCTAGAATCCGAGGGCGTCGTGGTCACCCGCGCCGTCAACGGCAACGAAGTCGTCGATCTGTACCTGTCTCATCCCGCCGGCAGCTTCGATGCGATCCTGATGGACATTATGATGCCGGACATGGACGGCTACGAGGCAACCCGCGCGATTCGCCTGAGCGAGAAGGTCGATGCAGCCGATATCCCCATCATCGCGCTCACCGCCAATGCCTTTGCCGAGGACGCCAAGGCGGCACACGACGCCGGCATGAACGCCCATCTGTCCAAACCGCTCGACTTTAACAAGCTCAAAAACATACTCGCCCGCATCAAGAAAAACGGATCCGTTTCGCTATAGTTTTTGCAGCAACCACGCACGACCAGAAAGGAAGCCAACGATGTTTAGGCCCTTACGTCGAAAGAAACGCGCCATCACCGACGAGGAAGCGCGTAAACTGCTCGCCACCTGCAAGCGCGGCGTCTTTGCCGTCAACGGTGACGATGGCTACCCGTACGCCATTCCCGTCAACTACTTCTTTGACGCCGAGCACGACAAGATTTATTTCCATGGCGCCAAAGCCGGCCACAAGGTCGACGCACTCAAGCGCGATGACAAGGTCTGCTTTACCGTTTACGGCAACGAGTGGTACCAGGACGGCGACTGGGCTCCCTACGTTATGAGCACCGTCGTCTTTGGCCGTTGTCGCCTGGCGAATGACACCCCCGCGTTTATCGAGGACAAAGTCCGCCAGCTCGCCCTTAAGTACTACCCTTCTGCCGAAGAAGTCGAAGAGGAAATCGCCAAGGACATTAAGGGCGTCCAGCTCTACGAGATTACGATTGAGCATCTTTGCGGTAAGCAGATTCAGGAAAAATAAGCCTCAAGAGCAGACCTCACAAATAGCAATAGGGCCCGGTCCCAACCCACCTTGGAACCGGGCCCTATGCTTATGAAGCGTCGGCGGCGATGTGCGCTAACACCTCAACGAGCTCCTGCGAACTCACGGGTTTACTCAGGTGCGCGTCCATGCCCGCCTCACGCGAAAGCCTGCGGTCGTCGGCAAAGGCGTTGGCACTCACGGCGATAATCGGCGTAGTCGCGGCATCCTCGCGATCGAGTGTTCGAATTCGACGCGTGGCCTCAAGGCCGTCGATACCGGGCATCATGATGTCCATCAACACCACGTCGTACTCGTACGGCACGCTCGCGGCAAACATCTCGACGGCAGACTCGCCATCCTTAGCATGCGTCACGACGGCACCGGCACGGCTGAGCGTAAACTGCGCGATCTCGGCATTCAGATCGTTATCCTCTACGAGCAAAACGCGCAGGCCCTGGAACGCATCGCCGTCGCCCGCATCTACGCGAACTGCCTGAGGAATCTCGGAGCGGTCGCACTTCTCGAACGGCAGGCGGATGGTAAACGTCGTCCCCTACCCCAAGACGCTCGTAAAGCTCATGGTTCCGCCCATAAGCTCGACCAACTGTTTTGCGATAGGCGCGCCCAGGCCAGTTCCCGATGAAGCGCCTTCCACCTGTTGCTCCTCACGGCAAAACGGCTCGTAGAGGCGCTGTTGGAACTCCTCGCTCATGCCAATACCGTTGTCGGCGATCGTGTATTCATAGACGGGGACGCCATCCGCTGGCTCCACCTCGCGGCACACCAGGCGAACATAGCCGCCCTGGCGGTTGTACTTGACGGCATTGCCGGCAATATTGAGCAACAAGCGCTTGAGGTGCGTCACGCTCACCCGCACATAGGGATGATCAAGCGTCTGCTGGTCGCAGATAATTGTGACCAGACGCTCCTCGGCCTGGCGCTCAAGAATATCGCACACCTCGTGGTTGAGGGTCGCCAAGTTTGTGGGAACAAGCTCCAGGTCGACCTGCCCGCTCTCCAGGCGACTCATATCGAGTGCCTCGTTGGCAAGGTCGAGCAGCAGTCCCGATGCTGTCCAGATTTTTGAGCGGCACTCGGTCTGCTTTTGCAGATCGTCCGCATTGGCATCGCCGACCTCAACCATACCGCGAATGCCGTTGATGGGCGTGCGCAGATCGTGGCTCATGCGACGCAGAAACTCCGTCTTTGCCGAGTTGGCAGACGAGGCCTCACGCGCCGCCTTTGCCAGCTTGTCGCCATAGTCGCGCTCCTGCTGCAGCAAGTCCGTCAAACGTCGACGATCAGCGCGGCGACGCACCGTCACAACAACGGCTATAACACCGCCGTAGAGCACCAGCACGCCGGCGGCAACAGCCGCGGCGACCTCAAAGTAGCGCTGCGCCGAGGCATAGGTGTACACATAGAATTTGTGCGCTTTTCCAAATGTGCCCAAATACCACTCGCCGTCGGCGTTAACCAATCTGACCTTACCAGCCAGGCATCGATCCTTAATACCGTCGACAATGAAGACATCCGTCGCAGGCAGATCGAACACGCCCAATACGGTGGGTTCAACGGCATTGGTCGCAACGACCTTGCCGTCGCTTTCGATCACGATATTGCCGCTATCGATGGTTTCATAGCCATCAAGCAAGCTCTGCAGTTTGAGCGTATTGCTTGCAACTGCCTTCGCGCTCTGATGCCTTACTGCGACAACGATGCCCTCGTCATCCTGCCGGGTTACGCAGCCAATGTCTGCGACCGAATCATTCGAAAGCGTAATGCGGGCGGTATAGGACTTAAGCGGATGGGCTGCCACCTCCAGCACGGGTGCTTCCTTGAGATACGTAGCGAGCGACTCGTAGCCCACGCCATCCGTCGAGGATTCGGACACCAAATTGCCCGATGCGTCCGTCACGATCAGTGCGCTCACGTTGAACTGGTCGGCATATTGCTCCAGCATGGCGTTATCCACCGAACCGTCGCGCTCAATATCGCGCGCTGTCTCTCCGGCGATCTCCATAACGCGAATCAGGTTTTTGGTCGTATAGGCGCTATTGAATGCATCGTAGGAAAGGCTCTGCGTCGCCACGTAATCGACAACGTCGGCAAAGCGCTGCTCGGCTTGGGCCGTCGTGTAGCCGTAGCTCATCATGCCGGCAACAACCGAGAGCGCTATCCCCAGCAGGGCGACAAGGAGCCATGCCCCTGTCGAACGATTGCCCCGCCCCTGAGCGGCGTGGTCGGGCGCATCGATCATGACAGGCCCTCCATATTCAAAAATGGCGAAGGGTCATCAAAGTACTTTGACACCAGACGTTCCATGGTGCCATCGACAAGCATTTCTTGGTAGGCATGAGTGAGCTTAACGTCGATGCCACGCGTATCGTTGATATCGAAAGCGGTGCCCAAACCAACCTCTAGCAGCGGCTCATGCAAAATGCGATACGTTACGCCATAGTCTTTTTCGTAGGTGAGCAGCGAGGACTCATGCGCGGCGATGGCGTCGACCAGACCCTCGACGAGCGCCGGGTTCAGATACGAACGGTCCGAAAAGCAGTAGAGCTCTTTGATCTGCGGAACGTTTTCATTTGTATGATTGAGCAAAATGTCCTCGGGCTTGGTGGTGGACTGGACCGCCACGACCTTATCCTCAAGATCGGCAAGCGTGTAGATATCGCTCTGGGGATCGACCGCGACCACCTGGCGGCTCGCAAGGTACGGGCCGGCCCAACGATACTCGTTTTCGCGACCCGTCATGCTAAAGCTGCCCATGACGCAATCGAGCTCGCCGCTCGCCAGTAGCTCGTTCTTCTTTTCCCAATCGATCAGCTGGTACTTTGGCTTGTAACCAATGCGGGCCAAAGCCTCGGTCAATATCTCGACATCCAGGCCAACGATATCGCCGTACTCGTCGGTATACACAAACGGTGGATAGAGGTCGCTGCCGACGTTGAGCGTCTTAAGGTTGTCGTCTTTGGCCTGCGAGGCGTCCAGGCCTTCTAATGCAAACGTCGAGACCCTGCCATTCGACCCGGAACAGCCGGCTATCGCTACGACAAAGGCACACGCTCCCGCAAGCGCAACAAACAACGATATGGCAACCGAGCGACGGGGTCTTTTCATCGAGCTCCAGACAATCCTGTTTACAGACTGAAATGGTTAAAGATAATAGCAAACGAAACCACGCGAGTGCCCAATGGTTACAGACGTTCTACCATGCGGGGCCTTCCAGCCGACTTGGCAGAAGGTCCCGCATGCAGCGCACGCCTACCGTGCATTAAAAACGTAGCGGTCCAGGCGGTCGCACGCTTCCCTCACGCGCGAAAGCGGCAGCGCCAGATTCACGCGAATGTGGCGGGGTCCGTGGAACGGGCGGCCGTCCTGATACCCCACGCCCACGCGTGCCCCCTCATCGAGCAACCACTGAATATCGCGGCCATGCTCTCGGCACCACTCGGTGCAGTCCAGAAACACCATGTACGTGCCCTGCGGACGCGAATAGGACACGCCCTCAAAATGCTCGTCCACGTAATCGCAGAAGTACTCGATATTGCCGGCAAGCACCTGGTTGAGCTCGTCCACCCACTCGTAGCCTTGCGGCTGGTAGGCACCGATAAGCGCGTGCATGGAGAGGACATTCATCTCGTTGTAGTGGGTCTTGTTGGACACGGCGCACACGCGGTCGCGCAGCGTCTCGTTATAGATGATGTGGTAGCTGCCGACCAGGCCCGCCAGGTTGAACGTCTTGCTGGGCGCGTAGAGGGCAACCGTGCGCATGCGAGCATCCTCGCTCACCGACTGCGTCGGGATATGCTTGTGGCCCGGCAGGATGATATCGGACCAAATCTCGTCCGAGATCACCACGCAATCGTGCTGACGATAGATGTCCATGGCGCGCTCGATCTCGTCACGCTCCCATACGCGGCCGCAGGGATTGTGCGGCGAGCAGAACACCGCGGCATGGATGTGGTTTTGGGCGAGCTTGTGCTCCATGTCCTCAAAGTCCATACGCCACACGCCCTGGTCGTCGAGCTTAAGCGGGCTGTGGACAATACGATAGCCCGCGGCCTCAATGGACTTGGTAAAGCCGATGTAGGTGGGGCTGTGGACCAGCACCGCATCGCCCGGCTGAACATACGCACGCAGTGTCGACACGACACCGCCCAGCACGCCGTTTTCGTAGCCGATATGTTCAGGGCGCAGGCCCTCGACGCCATTGCGGCGGCTCTGCCATTCGATGATGCGGTCGAAGTACTCGGCGCGCGGGTTAAAGTAGCCAAACATGGGATGCTGAGCGCGCTGAATGATGTACTCCTGGACCGTGGGCACCGTGGCAAAATTCATGTCGGCCACCCACATGGGAATGCGGTCGAAGCCCTCGTCGGGTGCGTTCGGAGCCATACCGGGGATCTCGCCCCAGGAGTCAACGGCGATGGAGTCCATGCCGTGGCGGTCGATAAGCGAGCTAAAGTCGTATTTCATGCTGAGCTCCCATGCAAAGTAGACTGTTTCGATAGGCGTTATTGTCCACCAGCGTGGGCGGTTTTGGCATGGGGTTTGGCGTTGTTTTTGACGGATACGGACGGATGGTTAGTCTTGCGCGTCGTTGACGGCGACTACGGTTAGCTGGGTTTCGTCGACCGTAAACGATATGTCGAGCCCGGCGTAGGCCAGATGGTAGACGCGGTTTGGTTCGTGCTTGCTGCCCGCGCGGCGCGGATCTTGGCGTAGAACCTCGACCAAGCCGGGGAGCTTTGCGGGCGGGACCATATCCTGCAGTGCTTGCGGAAACTTAACATCGAGCTCTTGCCACGGAGCATCCTCGATCCAGCCGCCGGTCGCATCCGAGTGGCAGTCCGCAAACGGAATGTAGGGCTTAATGTCGTAGATGGGCGTGCCGTCGCGCAGATCGGCCCCCAGCACATAGATGATGGGGCCATCGTCGGTGAGCTCGACACGATCGAGCTTGACGCAGGTGAGACCGATGGGATTAGGGCGAAACGGGCTGCGCGTGGCAAAGACGTCCACACGCTCGGCTCAACCCAGGCGCGGCGGACGCACGGTCTTCGACCATTTTGCGTTGGTACCGGACCTGTCCTGCGTTTTGGCATCGGCGGCTATGTCCTTAGCCGTGCCGCCGGGCGTTCCGTTTTCGAAGCGCCACAGCAGCCACAGGTGAGAGAAGGAGTCCAGACCCTCAACCGCTGCATTGGAGGCAAATTCCGGCTCAAAAACGATGCGTCCCTGCAGATGAGGCGCCAAAAAGCTGTTGCGCGGAATGCCGAACTTCTGCGGCAGGTCGGTATGTATGTGTGCAATAGGTTCCATGCCGGTCATTGTACGGCATGGAGGCGTGGGGCGTTGCGCGCAATTCTTCGCCGTGGACTCCTGTCGTGCAACCAACGGTTGCTTGGAAGGGCGCCTGCCGCCGCGTATGCTTAAGCCATCAACCAGCAGAAAGGAGCCACTATGGCCTTTGCAGAAAAGCTCATTGCCATCCGTCGCGCCCATCACCTTACCCAAGAGCAGCTCGCCGCCAAACTCTTCGTCACACGCCAAGCCGTCAGCCGTTGGGAGCGCGACGAGGTCACCCCGGGCATCGACATGATGAAGCTCATTGCCGCCGTAACCGGAGAGCCGTTGTCCCACCTGCTCGAAATGCCCGAGCATTATTGCCAGAGCTGCGGCATGATACTCACGCCCGACGACTGCGGCACCGATGCCACGGGCGCCACGACCGACCATTACTGCAAGTGGTGCTACGACCACGGCAAGTACACCTACGACACCACCATGGAGGCGATGATTGAGGATTGCGCCCCGCGGCTGGCGCAAAACACCGGCATGTCGCTCGACGAAGCCGTCTCGCTCATGGGCGCCGTCCTGCCGCAACTGGAGCGCTGGCGCACCGTGCAGGAAAACGAGGAGCGCTACGGCGCCGAAGCGCGGGCACGCTATGGCGATGAGGCTATCGATGCAGCAAATGAAGCGCTGCTGGACATGGACCCCGAGACATGGAACGACATGAAGGAACTTGAACGCGCTATTCTGGGCCAATTCTCGATTGCCATGGGCGATGGCGATGCGAATGGAAGCGAGGCTCGCAAGCTTGTCGCGATGCATCGTCGCTGGATTGCCCTCAACTGGGGATGCGAGCCCCAGAACGAAGCGTACCTGGGCCTCGCCAATGGTTATCTTGCCGACCAGCACTTTGTTGACTACTACGACAAGCCCTGCGGCACCGGAGCCACGGCGTTTCTGGTCCAGGCCATCGAGTCGTCACTGGTCCGCGCATAGACCGCGGCGGCTTTGGGTATTTCAATCGAAACCTCAACCGATTGGAGACCCATGGCTACTAATCATGAGCTCACGCTGTACGTTATGACCGGCTGCCCGTATTGCATAAAAGTCAAGCGATTCCTTGCCGATAACGGTGTGACCATTCCCGAGCGCAATATCTCGACCGATACCGAAGCCGAGCAGACACTCATCGCCGCCGGCGGAAAGCGCCAGGTTCCCTGCCTATTCATCGACGGCAAGCCACTCTACGAGTCGAGCGACATCATCGCATGGGTACAGAAGAACCTGCTCTAGCATGCGCATCCCGTCCGCCCAAGGCCCCACCCCATACGGCCTAAACATGTACACCAGCATCCAAAGTCGTCATTTTTCGACATCTTTGGATGCTGGTGTACAGCTTTTGCGGGTAGTCATGGACGCTCTTAACCGGCTAATTGTTTGAGGCGGCCTTTGGATTATGGCTGTTTGACGCCTCTGGAAAGGGTTTCCGAGAGGGCTGTGGTCAAAAAAGGGCAAATATGAGTACTGCTATCTGTTTAGTAGCAGCGATTTTGATCACTTCAGGAACTATTCAACGTTCCATACGTCCGCAGACGACGCTATTTCTCCTCATATGTTCAATAAAAGTAGCTCCTAATGGGAACAAATCTCATCAGGAGTTACTATTTATAGCAAAATAAATGCAACTATAATGGCAACAGTACTCATATTTGCCCTTTTTTGACCACGACCCTCCAGAATAGCCGCTGAGGACGACACTAAATGACAAAATCCGGCACTTGGACGTTCTTATATGATTAGCCATTGAAGGACACCTAACGACTACTCCCATTCGCGACACACTGTGTCGCGAATTAAGCTGGTCCCATTATCGAAGACCAGTGAGAGCTCCTGCCCAGAATCTCGATAGCTTAATAAAGCGCTCCCCTCCGGAAGTTCAATGAGCATCCAAATTCCAGGCTGAAAAGCAAAGGAGTATCGAAGCCGTCAATGCTCATTTTCTATCGAACACGCGGGTCAAAACAAGCTAATTAGCCTGATAAACTGTTTGTTTTTTTGTCTACAAGACTGTATACAAAAAGATTATCCGTTGACCTGTGCTCGACATTATGCCGATCGATAGGAGACGCTATGGACGCTAAGCAGCTCGAAAAAATGATGGGGTTTGCCCCCGGAGAGTTGGAGAAAGCCGCAGAGGCATACGAAAAAGATGAATGGCCGAAGGGTCGCACCATCAAGCTGGGAAGGCCGTCGATCTCCGATGAGCCAAGCGTTGTTTTATCGGCACGTGTGGGCGAATCGGTCCTTGAAGCCCTTGACGCAAAAGCAAAGCGCCATGGGCAAACACGCACGGAGCGACTCAGGGAGCTCATCACGCTCGATGCAATGATTGCCTAAACTCAACTCCCCCGCCGACCCAAACATATACGCCAGCATCCAAAGTCGACATCTTTCGACATCTTTGGATGCTGGTGTACAGTTTTTGCGGGTAGTCATCGGGGACGTTCTTAAATGACTAGTCGCTAAAGAACGTCCCCGATGTCTAACTAGCCGCGGAAGCGAGCTATGGGTGCGAGTGGCTGCTCGCGAAAGACCCGCTCGACGGCGGCGCGGTATTCGTCGACCTTTTTGGTCTTACGTACGAGCTTGTGAACGGTAGCGGGGTCGACGAAAGCGCACTTGGCGTAGAACCACCACTCCTTCATACGAAAGACCGCGTTACCGCCAATCTCTTCTGCATAGGCCGCAAACAGCGTGTCGTGGAAACGCTGCAGTTCGGCTGCCGTGGCAGCAGGGCCGCCCTTGACCATGCGAGCGAGAGCGGGATTCGCAAGCAAGCCACGCCCCAGCATCACATGGCGTGTCCCGGGATAGGCCTCCACCAGCGCATCCATATCCTCAAGATCAAAAATATCGCCGTTGTATGCCACCGGAAACGGCGCACGTTCCAGCGTCTCGCCATAGAACTCTTTGCGCGGTGAGCCTGTATAACGGTCCTTCTGTACGCGCGGATGCACGATCAGCTCTGTTAGCGGCATGCGGCAATACAGATCGAGCACGCGCTCATACTCGTCGTCGTCCTCGAGCCCCAGCCTAGTTTTGACCGATACCGGCAACGGCGACCGCTCGCACACATCGCTTAAGAACGCCTCGAGCTCGTCGAGATTGCGCAAGAAACCCGAGCCCTTGCCCTTGGCGACAACCGTTCCCGAAGGGCAACCCAAGTTGAGATTGACCTCGCGGTAGCCCATGTCAGCGAGCACCTGTGCCGCCCACACAAACTCGTCCGCGTTCTTGGACATCAGCTGAGGCACCACGTTGAGCCCCTGGTTATTGGCAGGATCGATCTCCTTAAACGCCTTGCCGCCAAAGCGGTTTCCCACCCGCGGCGGCGGCAAAAATGGCGTGTAATAGCAATCGAGCGCACCGAAGCACTCCGCATGCACGCGACGGAACACATGCCCGGTAATCCCCTCCATGGGGGCCAGCGAAAGGATCATCTACTCTTCTCTCATATCAACACAACAAAGGGGCCGTCCCTTTGTCACATGCATTATGCCTTGCGCTTCAGGCGATTCACAAGGAAGAGGTAGCTACTGAACGATGACCACCCTCCAGCCGCACCCCATACAACGAGGTCTAATACTTTTCCCGAGAAGTGAACGAGTGAAAACGGGCCCCGAAGCATCTGCACTTTCGAGATGCAATTTCCTGCGGTTTTGCCAGCCAAATCCTGCGGGTTTGACGTCTAAAAATGTCGATGCTTCGGAGGCCCAAGTATGGCCGTTCACTTCTCGGAAAAGTATTAGACCTCGATTTACATGCCACTCAATGTGACAAAGTGGCTGCTCCTTTGTCACATTCGATGAAAAAGGGCACCGATGTTAGTCGATGCCCCAAAGCGGCTGCAGGTTAAGCCCTACAGCGTATGTCTAAGACGAATCGAACTATTCGTCCCAGGAGAGGTTCTTACCAGTCTTTTTTGCCAGCAGCAAGAACAGGCCGATAATAACGTTGCATGCGATGCAGAAGATGAAGACGCCCTGGAAGGAGCCGACAAGCTCATAGACCTTCATCATAACGGGCATGCCAAAGGCGCCGACGATATAGCCCACGGAGCAGATCAGCGCGAAGATGCGACCGAAATCGCGGGAGCCAAAGACATCCATAACCAAAACGGTCAGGGCAGTGCCAGCGATGACGTACATTACGTCGTTCACGCCTGCTGCGAGGATGCTGAGCGTCGAGTTGCCGCTGCTCATCATGAGCATGACAAAGGAGAGGATGGAGACAGCGAGCCAGCCCAGAATGGCCTTCGTGCTGCCGAACCTATCGCAAGTGGTGCCGACGATCGGATTGAGGAACAGATCGAAGAGCGATGCAGCGGATACCATGAAGCCGCCCACCATGGGGCTAAAACCAACCTCGGAAGCATACGTCGGGAAGAGCTGGTTCATGCAGCAAGTGAGCTGAACGAGACAGAGGAAGCCGATGCAGAAGAAGAAGGCAGGCGACTTAATGGCGCGCGCATAGCTAACGCCACGCGTGCTATCCTCGGTCGTCTCCTCGGTCTCGGTGACCGTCTCGCCCTCGACGTAGCCATAGGGCAGCATGCCCTTGTCCTGAGGCTTGTAGCGGATGATCAGAATGGAAGCTGGGAGAATGAGCACTGCGGAAACACCGGCGAGCACCAGATAACCAGTTCTCCAGCCAGCGGCCTCGATGACAGAGGTGATGACGGGACTCATGATGAGCATGTAAATCGAGTTCACTGCCCAAGCGAGACCGATTGCCAGGCCACCAGATTTTTTGAACCACTGGTCAATAACGTCGGACATAGCGACGCCGGTGGTGAAGGCGAAGCAAACGCCAATCAGGGCGCCAGCGGCGATGAACATCCAGACTTCGGTGTAGAAGGCCATGCCTGCGCCGGCAGCGAGCAAAATAAGCTCGACAACGGGGAGCCAAACCTTGCCAACGACCTTGGGAATGAGTTTTCCGACAAACGGAAGAGCTGCCGCAAGACCAATGAGCGTTGCGGTGAAGTAATACGAGAAGATGGAATAGTCAAACCCGAACTCCTCGCACACGGGTGCGACGAAGGAGCCCGCGATGACGCTATAGGATCCGGTCGTGCCGGCAGACATAAGGCCGAGCGCGATTACGAGAACCCATGCGTAAACCTTGCTGCTCTTTAACTTTGCATTTTCCATTGACGCAGCTCCTAGAGACCCAGAAGGGCACACATAACGGCCTTGATGGTGTGCTGACGGTTCTCTGCCTCACGGAAGATGACCGAAGCGTTGGCCTCAAAGCACTCGTCGGCAATCTCGAAACCCTCGGTGATGATCTCGCGATGAAGGTCGTTCTTGCACTGGTCGAGGAGCATCTTGCCAACACGGTGATCCGCGTTGTGGACAGAGGGAAGCTCATGCATGCAGAAGATGTCGGGATTGTTGGTGCGCTTGCACAGCTCGCTGGTGACGCGATAGGGGTACAGAGACTCGGCATCGCCCAACCAGGAGTTGTAGTCGTCGGGATCCAGAACCTCTTCTCCGCACTCGGGGTTGATGTAGCGCCACTCCTCGGTAACGATAACGTCAACGCCATCCAGGGCATCGAGGTCAGAGGTGATGGTAAAGGTCCTATTGGGAGCGTACTTGGCGTAGCAGGCCTCCACCTCTTCGATCATTTCCTTGCACATCTGATGACGGAGGTCGTCGGGGCCGATGGCGAGGAAGTCCATGTCGAGCATAGCGCACAGACGGCCATACCACACTGGGGCGCCGGCGCAGTTGCCAACGAAAGCCATCTTCTTGCCGCGGCTCGTACGCAGACCGCCCCATTGCTCTTCCATCGTAAGAGCGTCAGCGAGCATCTGAGTCGGGTGATCGCCGAGAGTAAGGGCATTGATGACCGGGATGTCAACCAGGTCGGCGACGTCATAGAGGAACTGCTCGTCCTTCTGTGCGCGGTAGACGATGAGATCGTACATGCCGTTAAAGACGCGCATGGCATCCTTGACGGTCTCGCAGTCACCCATGTGGGAGTTGGTCAGATAAGTGAAGCCCATGCCCAAATCATTGCAGGAGGTCTCGAATGCGCAACGAGTACGGGTCGAGCCCCACTCAAAGTTGGCGAGGACGTTTTTGCCGGGGAAGTAGCGCTGGTCGACACCAGACTTCTTCTGAGCCTTAAGGTTCCAGGCAAGATCGATGAGATAGCGGAAATCCTCGGAGGAGAGATCATGGATGTTGATGTAGTCGCGACCGCGGAGGCTGTTGTTCATGCCTATTTCCTTTCGAATTATTATCAAAATTATTGTTGAATGTGTCCCCGAGGAAAACACGGATATCCCTCGGGGAGCGGTACATGTGGCGCCTAAGCCAAAGAGCGCAGGCTCTAAGGCTCACTAACGACTGGCCGCCACGTCCTTAGTCCAGCAGTGCACGCCGCCGCCGGACAGGTTAAGCGCGAGGGAATCAATCATGATGACTTTGCGATCGGGGAAGCAGCTCTCAAGAACTGCCTTGGCCTGCTCATCCTTCTCTTTCACGACCTCGCTCATGCCCTCGTGGTAATAACGCTGGCCAAGAACGACGCCGTTGCAAATCAGGAAGTTGCAGTAGCTCGCTGCGGCGTAGAAGTGGACGGGGCCCTCGGGCCAGGGGGTGCCATCCATAAACTTGCCGCCCATTTCGTCGATGAAGCCCTTATAGAGCTCGTAATCTTCATCGCCAGGGGCGATAACGACTTCAATAGGCTCGGCGGTGGGCATACGAACGATCTCGAAGGGCTTGCCCTCCCAGTCCGTTTCGTTGCTCAGGATCTCGTAGGCTGCCTCAATGCGGCGACGAGACTCTGCTCCAGCCTTGCTCGAGGCTGCCTCTTCATCGGACACCTCGGCAAGAAGAATCTTGTTCGGAGTGATAAAGCGACACATCTCATCAATGTGAGCTGCAAAGCTCATGCCAAAGACGGGAGTTCCGTCTTCCTTCTCGTCGAGGATGCCCAGTCGATAGTCGTCGTCCTCGAGCATAGGCTGCGGAAGCCAGATAACCTTGTTGAGGTTGTAGATGCGCTTATACTCGGCCTCTACTTCCTCTTTCGTGAACTCGGGATTACGCTTGCGGCATTCCGTGTCCTCGATGGCGATCAGAGTGCCGTGACCGTCAAACTCGCGGTCGCCGCCCTCCGAAACCATTTCGGAATTGACGATATCGAAGCAACCGAGCGCAACCGCCATGTGAACGGCTGCCTTACGTGCGGACTGGCACTCCGGGGAGTTCTTGTCCCACACGCCGTAATAGGTCCAAGCGGGGTTGACCATATAAGAATGGCCCTTGTCGTCGACCATGATGCTGGGACCGTTGTCGCGGACATAGAAGTTGGAGTCTTCGAACTGCGTGATCTCGATGCGATCGAGATCAGCCCCCTCCTCCTTCAGGCGCGAGCAAGCCTCCTCATAGGAGCCGGGGGTGCCGCAATTGAGGTTGACCGTAACGTCGCCATACTCGAGCAGAGCCTTGATCACGTCAACGCAGGGCTGGCGGTTATCGTAGCCCTCTGCACGGATGTAATCGGGAAGCCATGTCACATAGACGTTGGAGCGCTTCTCGAACTCGCCCGGCATACGATAGTTCTCGTACATGGTTGGTCCTTCCGTCGGGTTTCCCGCGATGCTGTCCGGCCGCGACAATAGCGGGGTTTCACCTGCTATAGTACTACTATACCTACCGTTCGGTAGATAATTTTGAATAATTGCCGCTCGCCTACTGATACATACCGTTCGCCGTATATAGTGGTCATGTTTGGACACGAATTGATGTTCCGTTGCCATCCTTAATAATGTTGGTAGTGCGGAAGTGATTTGCAATGGAGAAATGCAGCGTGAGCACAAGAAAAAAAATATTGGACGCAATGTACGATCTTGTGGCAGAAGTCGGTTATGACAAAGCGTCTATCGGAAAGATTTGCGACTTTGTCGGTATATCCAAGCCGTCGGTGTACTACTACTTTCCCTCAAAAGAGGAGATTTTCACTACGCTCTTGGACAGCATGTTTCCGACCATTGACTATCAGCGCGACTACTCGCTAATAGTCGATAGGGACGGGTTCAAGGCCGCGCTTATCGAGCTCGGCAATTCAGTTATAGGTGGCTATCGAAGCGATGAAAAGCGCCGGCGCGTGCTGGCCGAGGTTAGCGTTCAAGCAAATCGAATTCCTGCAGTTCAGGAACGTCAAGCGACGGCGACCAAACGAACCATGGATGCGCTTAAAGACATCCTTCTTCATGGCGTAGAGATTGGCGCGTTTTCCGATAGCGCCGACGTAATGCTCTACGTACAAATTCTTTATACCGTTCTGGAGGGAGCAAGCAATACGGTCGCTCAAGGTGAGGATATTGATGAGAAAGCGGTTTGGGCGGGAATAGTCGAGCTTATGTTCAAATAAACCAGCCAAGCTGAAGCGCATGTTGGCACCCATGGTGCCTGCGGGCAACCTTTAAAACGAAAACAGGGGTCGACTCCAGTCTGGCTTGGAGTCGACCCCTGTTGCATGGCAATCTATGCCGATGCAAATCGGCGCATATTACTTTTCAGCAGCCTTATTGAGAAAGCCGGAAACGATAGCAAACGCAGCAATCATAAGGTTGCAGGCAATGCAGAAGATAAATACTCCCTGGAATGACCCTGCCATGCCGTAAACCTTCATCATGACCGGCATTCCAAAAGCACCGACGACATAGCCCGCTGAGCAAACGATCGAATAGATCCTTCCAAAATCGCGTGATCCAAAGAGCGAGAGGAGAAGCATCGGCATTGCGGTTCCAACGATGGCGAACATGACATCGTTTACACCAGCTGCAATGATGGAAACGGTCTCATTGCTTCCGCCAATGATAAGAAGCAGGAATGAAAGAATGCTGACACCTGTCCATGCGACCGTTGCTTTAATAGCGCCAAGCTTGTCGCATGTTTTGCCCACGAAGGGATTTAGGAAGATATCGGAGAGTGAAGCTGCCGAGACCATTAAGCTTCCTACGATAGGATTGAAACCGACCTCGCTTGCATAGGTTGGAAACAGCTGGTTCATGCAGCAGGTGAGCTGCGCCACGCAAAGCAAGAGGACACAGAGAATAAAAGACGGCGTTTTCGCGGCATCGCGGAGTGCCATGCCCGAAAGGACATCTTCCTGCTCATCGGCGCTGCAGCTCTCATGGGTTTCGGAGGCGGTCTCTCCGTACGGAAGCATATTGCGATCAGAGGGGTTAAGGCGAATGATAAATGCGCTTGCAGGCAAAATCATAGCTGCAGAAACGGCCGCAAGCACGATGTATCCCGTACGCCAGCCTTGCTGCTCGATGACCAGTGTAATGACAGGACTCAATAACAGCGTGCAGAGAGAATTAACGCCCCAAGCGAGGCCGATGGCGAGACCGGACGATTTGCTGAACCATTGGTCAATGACATCGGACATGCAGACGCCCGTTGTAAACGAAAAGCAGATGCCGATCACTGCGGCGGAGACGGTGAACATCCAGACCTCGGTGTAGAACGCCATTGCGGCGCCGGCGGCAATAAGGACGAGTTCAATGCAAATATGCCATGGTTTGCCGATTACTTTTGGAATGAAGCGACTCAAAAGCGGAAGCCCAAGCGCAAGGCCAAGAAGAATCGCGGTGAAATAGAAAGAAAAAGAAGTGTAGTCAAAGCCCAGATCTTCACATACTGGAGCAACGAATGAGCCGGCAATAATGCTATATGTGCCAGTTGTTCCGGCGGACATTAAGCCGAGCGCAATAACGACGACCCAAGCAAATGCGCCGCTTTCACGGAGACAATCTTTTTTGGCTGGTGTGGTGAGAGTCATGGTTGCTCCATTTCTATCGGCAATACATCCTATATGCCTACCGATAGGTATATAAACCAGAGGACTCTTCGTCAAGCATTAAGCGGGGAGAGGGAGTTCTTAACCTGCCGAACGGTAATTAGACCCCGTTTTCGCAAGGGTCTCAATGTGACAAAGGGACTGTCCCTTTGTCACATTATTCGGAGCGCAGGGCTTCGACGGGGTCCTTCTTGGATGCGCTGCGGGCAGGCAGCAGGCCGGCAACGACCGTTAGCAGCACCGAAATTGAGATGAGCACCAGCGCATCCTGCGCGGGCAGGCTCATCAGGTTGGGGACCTGTTTGGCCGCAAGCGCCCAGGCATTAACCGGGAAGCTCACGGCTACCACGACGACAATGGCAAAGACGCCGGCAATGAGGCCCTCGATAAAGGTCTCGGCGTTGAACACGTTTGCCACGTTGCGCTTCGACGCACCGATCGCACGTAGGATGCCGATCTCCTTCTTGCGCTCCAGTACGCTGATGTACGTGATGATGCCGATCATGATGGAGCTCACCACCAGGCTGATGCTTACGAATGCGATGAGCACCAAGCTGATGGTGTTCACGATGTCGGTCACCGAACCCATGATGATGCCCATGTAGTCGGTGTACGAAATTGCCCGATCATCGTGGCCAGCGGCTTTGACCTGCTTGTTGTACGCATCGATGTGATCGAGTACGCGCTCCTTGGCCTCAAAGTCGCGCGGGAAAATCTTGACCGAGATGGGGTCCGCCTCGTCCGCATAACCCAACGTGGTCAGATTGTTGTCGTAGGTGAGCTTCGAAGCCTTGGCATAGCTCATCATGAGCGAACTCAGGTCCTCGGCGTCCATGTTGAAATGGATGGCACGAGCAAAGGCGCTCGCATCCACGTGCATGGCGCTCGCCAGGTTGGCAAAACTCGAAGACATCTGCGTCGCCATCTGGTCCATAAGCCCCGCTGTGCCCGCCTTGAGCTGGGACGATACCGTCGACGCTATCTGCTCGCTGATTACCTTCATCACCTGATCCATAGCCTGCTGCAGATACGGAGCCAGCTGCTTTTGCACATAGTCGGTCATCGCCTGTTGCAGGCGCTCGGCCAGGGCATCGCCGCCGAGCGCCTTCAATTGAGCCAGGCATTGCTGGGCTGCGGCATCATTCTCAAGATACGTCGAGAATGCGGCAGCGAGCTTTGACGCGTCTTTAAGATCTTCGGGCGACAGCGCCTTAAACTGATCAGACTGCAAAAAGCCCTCAAACAGTTGGTTGGCAAGTATTCCCACCTGCTGCATTTGCTCGGGCGTGAGCTCCAGACCGTCAAAGATGCCCGAGAAATCTGGAGCCGGTGCTTTTGCCATGATGTCGCTGAAGTCGATGTCCTTGCCAACGTCCGAGAGGTCAATGTCCAACCCGGATAAGTCGATACCAGAAAGGTCCATACCGCCGGCCGCACCCGAAAGTGCAGACGCATCAAACGAGAACGCGCTCTTGAGCGCCGCCTCGTCCACGCTGAACATGCTGCTCAGATCCACGCCTTGTTTGGCCTCGCCTTGCAGTTCGTCGAAGGTTTTACCCGTAAAGACATCCGTCTCGGGGTGGGCGAGTTGCTCCTGCACAATCTGCGAATCGGCAGCGCGCTCCATAAGCTGGCGAGTCAGCGCATGCGTATAGGCAATGCCCGGGGACAACGCGCTCGCGTTGGCCGTCTCGTTGGGTCGCACCACGCCCACAATGTGCACGTCGATACCGTCGGCAACCTTGGCTGTCATAAAGTCGACGTCGCCAGACATGTCAGTCCACATGCCGGTCTCTTCGTTTTTGCGATACGCATCGGCCGGCGACAGCACCTTAAACGTGGTAGACAGCGCATCGTCGTAGGTAAAGTCGGTGCCGGTCTCGGGCGTTTCGACCCCACCGTCAGCCGTCATAGCGCTGTTTACCAGATCGTTGAGCTCATCGATATCCAGCGCGCCGATGCTATAGAGCGTGTAGTCGCCCACCGTACCGCGGCTCGAAAGCACCATCACGGCTTCGTTTGCGGACATGGGCCAATGACCGGCGACGACATCGTACTGGCTGTCGAGCAGGCCCTGGTCGTCAATCATCTCGTTAAAGACCGAGGTTCCCATGGATTCCATACTCACCGTTGCCGCCGAGCTCGCGCCGCCGCTCATGGCCTCGGTCATGGCGTTGGGCACCAGCCGGACAGGCTTCTCACCGCCCTTGCCGGCGCGATAGACAACCGGCGATACACCGTAGCCGTACTGAATGGCGTTGACCTCTTTATCGATGCCATCGCCACCGGCATCGAGCCATGCCTTGAAGCTCGTCATGTCGTTGGACTTAACGCTCGCAAACATATCCTTTACGGCCGTGACCACAGGAATCTTATCGGTTCCCTTAGCCTTGCCGCCGGCACTGTTGTCGGACGAATCCACGTTTTCAGGCGAGTCATCATCCGCAGCCCCCTGCCCGCCCATCATGGACGACAGGTCGTAATCCTGCTTGGAAATGGTGAGCGGGTAGCTCGAGAGCGTATCCTCCTCGACCTTTTTGATGTAGCCGTTTACGCCATTGGACAGCGCCAGAATCGCCGCAATGCCGATAATGCCAATCGAGCCTGCAAAGGCAGTCATGGCCGTGCGGCCCTTCTTGGTCATGAGGTTTCGGGCAGAAAGCCCCAGCGCCGTCACAAAGCTCATCGAGGTTTTGCGCGTAGGCTTTGCCTCGCGACGCGCGGCCTTGGCAGCATCAAAGGGGTCGGAATCGTCGGTGATCTTGCCGTCCGCCAGATTGACGATACGCGTGGCGTACTGGTACGCCAGCTCGGGATTGTGCGTGACCATGATAACCAGGCGGTCGCGCGCAACGTCTTTGAGCAAATCCATAACCTGTACGGATGTCGTTGAATCCAAAGCACCAGTCGGCTCGTCGGCAAGGACGATCTCAGGGTCATTGATCAGGGCGCGGGCAATGGCCACGCGCTGCATCTGTCCGCCCGATAGCTGGCTCGGGCGCTTGTTAACGTGCTCGCCCAGGCCAACTTTCTCCAACGCCTCGCGCGCACGCTGGCGGCGCTCGGCATGCCCCACGCCTGTGAGCGTGAGCGCCAGCTCCACGTTTTCCAAGATGGTCTGGTGCGGAATGAGGTTATAGCTCTGGAACACAAAGCCGATGCGGTTGTTGCGGTAGGCATCCCAATCGCGATCGCGAAAATCCTTGGTCGAGATGCCGTCGATCAGCAGGTCGCCGGAATCGAAATGATCGAGCCCACCGATAACATTGAGCATCGTAGTTTTACCCGAACCCGAGGGACCCAGAATGGCCACGAACTCGTTATCCCGAAAAGACAGGCTCACGTTGTCGAGCGCCACCTGCGTAAACGACTGCGTAACGTATCTTTTGCAAATACCTTTGAGCTCCAACATGGACGGCAACCTCTCCCACGCGGGCGCACTCGCCCACTCTCCCCCGCCGTTCGTATTCGACGCGTTTGTCCTACTCTATCCCCATTTTTTGCCGGCGCCAGTGAGGAATGTAGGGAACCGCATCAAAAAACGAACGGAACGGCGCCCAAAAGAAGAGGTCCCGAGCGGGACCTCTACATGGTGGAGCTTGTCTTGAAAGGTAGCGGACTACTTCGCACAGCGGCGCACGGTCTTCGCCATGCTTTACGCGTTTTCTACTGCTCGCTATTCGCAATCGCCTGGTCGATAAGCTTGTCGAGTGCTGCGCGCTGCTCGGCGGAGCTGATGGCTCCCACGATTGGATCCCCTACGATGTTGCCATTCTGATCGATGACATACGTTGTCGGGAACGAGAACAAATTTGACGTAAACTTACCGGCATCGCTATCCGACTTGAACCAGATGTTCTTATACGTCACGCCCTTCTTGCTCAGCACGTCCTTGGCATCTGCAATCTCGCCCTTGTTGCCATCGAGCGTAAAGGAATTGACGCCCACGACCTGGCCGCCCTTCTCGGCAAGCTCCTGATTCAGTTTCTCAAGATCGCCCAGCTCGCCCACGCATGGCTTGCAAGTGGTGAACCAGAAGTTCATGACGGTGACCTTGTTCTTAGAGAACAGCTCGTCGCTGTTCACGTCGTTGCCATCCAGGTCCTTGCCCGTAAAGCTGGGGAACTTCGTCGCCTCGCTCGAAGCATTGGCACCAGCCGTCATGCCAGCGGTCGAAGCGTCGACGCTCTCGCCTGCACTCGGCGTGCTTCCACAGCCGGGGAACTCCTTCTCCAGGCTCTCGAGCTTGTCCTCGATCTCCTTGATCTGCTGTGCACCGGCCTTGAGCGTCTTGAGCTCATCCGCCGTGAACTCATCCTTGGCGCCGTCGATGGTCTTGAGCAGGAAATCGCCGTAATTGCTGCCGTCCTCAATCATTGCCGAGTCTTTATTTGCCGCATTGAATACCTTTTCCCACAGCGCGTTATCACTCGAAAAGATCTCGTTCTCCTTCTGCATGAGCTTCGCATACAGCTCGGCGGCCTCGTCGGCATTGGCCGGCTTCTGCGCAGTGAGTTCTGCGATCTTAGGATCGGAGCTCGCAGATTCGCTCGCATTGCCACCAGGTGCCGAGCACGCCACAAGACACAAGGCCAGTACCGGCACCATAAACAGGGCCGCAATCTTAGAAAGCTTCATGGTCATTCCTCCGTTTTGTCGAAGCTTGTTTACTTTTTATCGGCGGTCAAGGGAAGCTTTTCCGCCGACACATCCAGGCCATAGCGATAGCTGATGGCATCGACGGGACAGGCCCCGATGCACTTTCCGCACCGGATACATTCGGCATGATTGGGCGCGCGGACCACATCAACGTCCATCTGACAAACCCTTGAACACTTGCCGCACGAGACGCATTTGCACGCGTCAACCTGAATCCCCAACAAGGACACCTTATTCATGAGCGCATAGAATGCGCCGAGTGGACAAATCCATTTGCAGAAGGGGCGTTAGAACAAAACGCTCAGCACTACCACGGCAATGAGAACGGCAAGTTTCCAAGTAAAGAGATGTCCCAACGCAGATCGAATGCCGGCGTTGGCAATGGCCAGAGGAATGGCGCCCTCGAGCACACCCTGCGGACAGATGTACTTACAAAAGAACGGGTCGCCCATGCCCACGTCGTTAACCACCAAGACGGGCAGCAGCACCACGGCAAACAGCAGCACGACGTACTTGATGTACGTGAGCGGCTTGAGCTTTTTCGTGGAGAACTTTTTGCCGGGAATCTTATGAAGCAGCTCCTGCAGCCAGCCAAACGGGCATAGAAAGCCGCATACAAAGCGTCCCAGCAGCACGCCGAGCAAAATGAGCGTACCGGTGACGTAGTAAGAAAAGTTGAACTTGGATGAACCCACCACCGACTGGAACGACCCGATGGGGCACGCACCCGATGCCGCGGGGCACGAATAGCAATTAAGTCCAGGTACGCAGACTGTTTTTCCCGCGCCCTGATAGATGCCGCCTTTGGCAAAGTTTGGCAGGTGAATGTTGGTGACAAGCGTCGCCGCCGCCTGAATGAATCCGCGAAATCGAGCCAAAACATGCGACGCAGTGTTTTCTCTTTTATCCAATTCCGATACACTCCAAGCACAGCCTAATCGCTTTGGCCAGCACGGCATCCGCCTCGCCACGCATAACGCCAAAGCACACCATGGCAATTCCGACGATCAACAAAGCGACCTGTACCACGGGTTTTACCGCTTTGAACAACCTGACCACTCCTTTCGTTACGCGACCATTGGACCATATCGGCTATAAAATCCGTGTTAAGCGCGATTTGAAATGTGCAAGGAGACTGTTATGCGTATTTTGATCGTCGAAGACGAGCGAGCACTGTGTGACGCAATCGCGCGCAGCTTGCGAAACTTGGCGTACAGCGTCGACTGCTGTCACGACGGACAGGAGGCGCTCGACCTACTGGACGTTGAGGCCTTCGACCTCGTGGTACTCGACCTCAACCTTCCCCGCATCGACGGCATGACCGTGCTCAGGGAACTTAGGAAAACCGACTGCGAGACCAAGGTACTGATTCTGTCCGCACGCGGCGAAGTATCCGATAAAGTCGCCGGACTCGATGCCGGCGCCAACGATTACCTCACCAAGCCGTTTCATCTGGACGAGCTTGCGGCAAGGATTCGCAGCCTTACCCTCAGACGCTTTACACAAAGCGACATAGTTTTAACCTGCGGAAAGCTCCGCTTTGACACCAAGGCGCGCATCGCTTCCGTGGACAGCGAGGCTTTATCTCTTACGCGCAAGGAAACGGGAATCTTGGAATACCTGATGCTTAATCAGGGGCGACCGGTAAGCCAAGAGGAGCTTATCGAGCACGTTTGGGATAGCAGCGTGAACAGCTTTAGCAACGCAACCCGCGTTCATATCTCGTCGCTCCGAAAAAAGTTGCGCAGCGCTTTGGGATACGACCCGATTCGCAATCGGATTGGAGAGGGCTACGTTATGGAGGACTGCGAATGAAGCGTTTGTCGCTGCAGTGGCGCATAACGATTATGACGGCACTGCTCACGTGTGCGGCATGCGTGCTGACGAACTGCCTGGTCGGCTATACGGGCATGCGCTACATGGATGCCATCGGCAGTGACATCTCGGCCTTTACCGCAACCGGCGAAGATTCGCCCCAGGCGTTCGACCCAACGAAAGCGACCCTCGATGACGAGGTCACGATCGTCGTAAACGACGCACAGGAGTCTTTTGGCACGACAGCCTGGCGCATCACGGCTGGAGTCACACTCCTTGGCGGCGTGCTGGCATACTTTGTAAGCGGCCGTGCACTCAAACCGCTACGAGCTTTTGCAGCCCAGGTTGAGCGTGTGCAGCCTGACAACCTAAGCGAAATCAGACTCAGTGAAGATGTGCCCACCGAGCTACAACGATGCAGCGCCTCTTTCAACGACATGATCGCCCGTCTTGGCGAAGGGTTCTCTGCACAGCGTCAATTTACCGGCAACGCCGCGCACGAGCTGCGAACCCCGCTCGCCCTTATGCAGGCACAGATCGAACTGTTTGTCTCCGAGCGCTCCAACTTACAACCCGAAACAGCCGAGTTGCTCGGCCTGCTACAAGAACAAACTGAGCGAATGTCGCGGATGACCAAGGTGTTGCTCGAGATGAGTGAGCTCCGCAGCGTTCCTTGCGAGGACGATGTGGAACTTGGTCCCTTGTCCGAAGAGATCCTCACCGACCTTGCGCCACTTGCCGAAAATAAGGGCATAGCCCTCAATTGTGCTGGGAACGCTTTAGTAATCGGGAGCGACACGCTCCTCTATCGGCTGGTGTTTAACCTGGTCGAAAATGCCATCCGTTACAGCCACCCCGGCTCGACTGTCAACGTCTCCATCTGCGACAACGACAGCCACGTGTTCCTGCGAGTCGAGGACCAGGGCCCGGGAATACCCAAGCAGTACCGTGAGAGCATCTTCCAACCGTTCTTTCGCCTGGATAAATCCCGCAGCAGGGCATACGGCGGCGCAGGACTCGGACTAGCGCTTGTTTGGGAGATTGCAGCGCTTCACGGTGGCACGGTAGAGGTTGAAACAAGTTCCGAGAACGGGACCACCATGCTCGTAAGCCTTCCAAAACGATCCGTAGCGTTAACCGAACAGTAAAACGAAAGGGGTCCCGAGCAACAGGAGTACAATTGCTGCTATTGTTGCCAGCTGTTGGGAGATGGAAGATGGACTGCGATGGCTACCCATGCGTTCCCATGCCGTTGATGTGCACTGCCTTTGTGCCGGGGCAGATTGACGCTGCGGTTGCAGGCATTTCCGACCCCGATTCACGCACCATCGCCACGGCAGAAGCGCTGTACTTTCGCGGACAGGCCGCCCTCGCTGCCAAGACGGCGCGCCCCTATCTTGACGCCACCGATTCCGCACTGCGCTATTCCGCATGCTTTATCTGCGGATACGCCAGCCTGTCGCTCAACCGTATCGCCGACGCCCGCCGTTGTCTTGCGGGCATCCTCGATACGCCGGCTGACGAGGAATCGCCCGCCGTCCACGCCACGCATATCCTATTCGCCTCGGCCGCGAGCGTCCTGCTGCACTTGCCTTCCCCGTATTCCGCCGAAGAGTTTTATCCGCTTGCGGCGCATCTGCCCGAAGGCCTGCGCCTGTTCGCCAGTTACGTGATGGCGCATGCCCTATACCTGCGCGGCGAATATGGCCGCAGTCTGGGCATGGCGGAAAACGCCCTGATCATGAAACAGGGAAGCTATCCGATCTCGGAACTATTCCTACACCTGGCAGCTTCCATGGCATGTATGAGCCTCAAGGACATCGGCGCCGCAAAAACGCACTTCGGAGTTGCTTGGAACATTGCGCGCCCCGACGGCCTTATTGAGCTCATTGGCGAGCATCACGGCCTTTTACAGGGGCTTATCGAGGCATGCTTAAAATCGCAATACCCTGACGATTTCGCGCGCATTATCGAAATCACGTATCGATTCAGCTACGGCTGGCGGCGCATCCACAACCCCGATTCGGGCGAGGACGTGGCTGACGACCTGACGACCACAGAGTTCACCATGGCCATGCTCGCCTGCCGCGGATGGACCAACGCCGAAATCGCACGCCATATGGGAGTATCGCCGGGCACTGTCAAAAACCGCCTATCCAGTGTGTATGCAAAGCTTGGCATCGGCACGCGCACTGAGCTGGTCGCGCATATGCTGCGTTAGCGGCCAGACTGTCTAGCGCAGCATGCGCGCTCCGGAGCCCCGGCGCTTCGCTCGCTCAAATTGGACATTTTGGCCCTCGGACGGCACTACCGCCACGGGGCACCTTCTCGCAAAATTGGATTATTTCCTCCGATGTTTGCGGGATGGGAGCCAAAGATGCTTGATCGCCGTTCGTTACTTGTTGCCGGAGCGTCCTCGCTGGCGAGCATTATGTTGCCGCGCGTGCCGGGAAGCGCAAACGCCTTCATATTGCCGTTCGCGCCCACCGAAGCCTATGCCGACGAAAAAGACCCCTTCAGGGTGCTCGTTCTCTCGCGCACCATGTTCGGTGTGGTCGTGGTCGATGTCGCCAACAAGAATACGCCCATCAAGGGAGCCAGGGTCACGCTCACATCGCGCTATGCCGCGGGCAAGCAGCTCTCCGCCACGACCGATGACGAAGGCACGGCCATCTTTGAGGTCGCGCCGCTTTCGGAAGGCTACGTGGACGAGGCGACGCTTCTCGACGCGTACGACTTTAACGGCGGCATCTCCATTAGCATGGCGGGCTACCGCGATGTCGAGATTCCCCTCGCGCGTGTCCAAGGCGGCACCGCTATTACCGCACCCACACGTCCGCTCTCCGATGGCGAGCCGTACTTTCGACAGCTCACGTTCGACGAATGGGACATCCAGTACGCCGACGCCACGTTTATGGCAATGCCAGCGGACGAAGCAGCAAACGACCAGCCCGACACGCACGCTTTTACCGTGCAGGCTCATCTGCCGCAGGGCGGGCAGGCAACGTTGCATATCAATAAAGTGATGCCCGCTGCGGGCAGCTCAACCGAAACCGTCACGCAGATCGGCCAGATCAAGGCCAGCGCATCGGGCGCGGATAATCTGGCGACGTTCACGCTTGAAGACACGTTCCTCGATGCAGCTTCGGGCCTTCTGGAGGAAGGGTGCAAGCTGCGCTTTATGCTCGACTACCAGGGCAAAACCTACACGCTCTCATCCCCTATGGCCGTTGTCACCGCGCCGGCCGCAAAGGCGGAATCGGGCTCGACCACCATCATTCCCACCACCATGGACCAAGAGATCACTCCGTTTGATTTCCCCGCGGCGTTTCCCGGTATCGGCGGCAATAAGTTCACGTGTTGGATGCCCACATTTCCCATTCTGTTCGATTTCTCGTTTGCCGGGTACGTACTGTTTGGCGGAGGATACAAACCAGCCAGCTATATGAACGATTCGGGCAATCCGGATCCGGAGTACTGGAAGAAGTCACCGCGTGAGTCGGGCGCCAAGCAGGCAAACCGCTATCTCGACGAGATGGAGGGGAAGTGGAATCAGTACAAAAGTATGAGTGCCGGTTCGGGCACCGATCCAAGAAACACCAAACTCCTTCGCCACCATTGCACGCCGCTGTTCACGATGGATATCGCCACACAGCTGTACGGCTCGCTCGCCTACGATTGGGTGGGCAAAACCTGGGGCAACAACAACGACCCCGCATACGGCAATATTAAGGCCCTCTTCCAGGTAAGAACCGACCTCAATTGGACCGAGCAGTTTACCCTAGGACCGGTGCCGTTTTTCCTAAACGTCAACCCCTGGGTGTTGGCGAAGCTGGCGCTCGCCGTGGGTGCCCACACGCACGGCAGCGGCGCGGCGTTTTTTAAAAACATTTCGCTCGACTATTCCAACACGTCGGGCTCATTCACTATCCAGATCGGGCTCGCCGTCACCTTTGGCGCCGGCGTTGCAGGCGTCGCTTCGTCTGCCGTGCGTGGCGCCGCGTCCCTCACACTGTTCATTGGATACGAGAAGGCGGACGGCCACCAGCTTCCGCGGCTGCGCGTGGGTGCAGACGTCGATGTCGATGTGATACTCCAGTTCGTAATGTTCAAGTGGACCACCAAGGCTTGGTCGGGGTCGTGGCCCACACTCCTCGATTCGTGGAATATGTCGGTGAGCAACGGCGACCAGTATGTACTCCAGCGCTCTGAACTCGCATTGGGCGGAGATACGCCTTACACGCTGGATGCCTGCTTCGGCTCGGCCGGCAACGCCGAGGCGGGCGGCGTGCCGCAATTTATCGCATCGGCCACCATCGTCACCAACGCCGAGCTGCTCGCACGCGCCGAGGTTAATGCCACTGCCGCAAACGTTGCGCCTGTCGTGCGCGATTGGGATCAAGCGGTCACGCGCATTGAGCTCGAGGCGGATGCAGAAAGCGACGACACAGGACAGGTTGAGCATTTCGTCCACGCACTGATGGGAAACGACGAAAACGCCGCACCGATGTATGAGTACACCTATATCGGGCAGGCGACGAACGCCGTTGCGGACCCCAACGCCAATTCTGCCGGCGTGTCGGAGGACGAGCGTGGCGGCATAAAACCCTCGAGCGACAACGTGCTGTTTTCCGGCGTGCTCAGCGAAGCCCACATGAAGCTAACGATGATTGCCGGCGTGGAGTGCCTATTCCGTATCGCCTCGGTGCGCTACGGCGAGAATGGTCGTTCGCGCCTGGTGGTGCATACAAAGACGAACGGCACGTGGTCCGCTCCCACGCCCGTGGACTTCCCCCTTGGGTTTGGCGAGGGCGACGTGGAGCGCGACGGCATATACGATTACGACTTCGACGTGGTGGAATATAAGGACGGAAGAGGAAACCAGGACGCCTACGTGCTGCTGGTCTCGGGCGAGCGCCCCGACGGCGACAACACTTTTTTCGATACGGCAAGCACAGCCGGCATACTGTCCGTTGTGCGCCTGCGCATAAGCAACGACGGAGTTCGCGTGATATCGCACACGTCGTGGCGCAGCATCTCGCGCGGCCGCCTTCAGGAGGATGGCTATCATTGCCTGCAGTGCCCGCGTATCACGGTGGGCAAGACGCTGGTCGACGGACGTCTGTCGGGCGCCTACCTCCACCGCCGCGGAGCCACCGCAGAGAAGGCGCTCGGCAGCGAGGCCGAGGTTGCGCTGGAATGCTTTACCCTGTGGTCGGACGTTTCGGGCGACAGCCTGACGTTCCGCCAGATTCTCCGCTTTCCGCAGGCACCGTCGAGTATCGAGCTGGGCGAGCCCGAGAATATCAACGGCAAAATGGTGGTGCCCGTTGCGTACGAGACCGCAGACGGTTGCGGCTGCGCATCGTACGCCGTGATCGGCCAGTCCATTGCGGGCTGGGGCGTTATGTCACCAGACGCCACAGTACCCCACGCGGTGCCGTGGCCGCAGCACACGGGCTTTTTGGCTACCGTCAACGAGCAGCTGCAGCATATTACTTGGGCACGAGGCGCATCGGCATTTGCAACGCAGCCCGTGGGTGCCGCAGGCTGTGGCCCGGCATCGTTTAGCGTAAGCAACAACGGCAGGTGCGTGCTCTATGTAGAGAACACCGATGGCAAGGTGGGGCAAACCTACGACGAAGAAGGCAACCCGGTAGCAGTGATGGGCAAGCACTTCCGCATCTTCGCCAGCACCTTGGCAGGCGATCTGTTTACGGAGCCGTTCGTGATGTGCGAGCTGGACCATCCCGTCGATCAGATAACGACATTTTTGACGTCGGGGAGCATGCTCTCCGCGCTCGCCACGCACATTGTGAGCGCGGAGAAGAGCGAGGCAGAACTACACGGCATCGAAGTGCCCTTGGTGGCGTGTGCCACTCCGACGGGCGCAGTCGCTACCTCGGGCGCGGTGGTGCCCGGAGCAGCAGGCGAATCCTTCATGGTCACGGTGCGAAACGACGGCAACACCTTGCTGACCGCCGGCACGATCGATCTGTACCGAGAGAGCTCCAGCCAGCCGTTCTCCAGCGCATCCATCGGATTCGGAGTGAACGCACGCATGGCTTCGATCTACGATCCAGAACTTGCCGAGGACGCTTCGGCCAACGACATGGCACACGTGAAGTACGCGCTCTAGACGCTGGGCGCACGTTTTGCAACGCACCCGCTGGTTGCCGACAACGGCAACGCCGTGCTGGCACCGGGTTGCACGGCACAGTTCCGCATGAGCTTCGCTATCCCCGAGAGTTGGAGCGACGAAGTGGGCAAACGCGTAACGCTGTATGCGAAGGCGCGTAATCTGGTGGCGCTCGATCCCGTAACGCTCGAGGAAATTCGACCGGGCGCAAACTCGGCGCTGGGTGCCGTGCTGCACGAGCTCCATGTGCCCGACGCGGCATGCGAGCGCTCAGAAGTTCAGGTCGGCGTATACAACAGCGCGGATACGACAGGACTTCACGATGCACCGATGACGGCGGACGGCGGTGGCGGCTCAAGTGGCGGCGGTACTGACAAGGGCGACGGCTCCGGCGGAAGCAGCTCCAGCAGTGGCAAGGATCACGGCAATAACAAGCGCCCCGGAAAAGCGGGCGCGCTTGCGGGCACGGGCGATGTCAACGCTCCCCTTACGGCAGCCGCAGCAGCACTCGCCGCAGCAGGCGCAGGCCTCGTCGCCTACAGCACCCGCCGCACGGCGCTCGAAAAAGACACCACCGATGAGGTCAATTCGGATAAGCCTCGCTAGCTCCTAGTTACCTTTGCGAGAGACGCCGACTCGGCTCATCGACCATCAAAATGGGCTGGTTCTGGATACCCAGAGCCAGCCCATTACGCATTAGATATCGTCAGAGGAGTCGAGCTCTGCCTCGAGCTTGGCACGCCGTCTTTTCGCCAACAATCCGCACGACACGTTTTCGACAACGTATCCAACCGCAAACGCAGCAAGGCGCATTCGACCGCTTTCAAACTTACTCGGAAAGAGCCGACTCGGTTTTGTCCGAGTAAGCTCTTTTCAGCCTAAGCTCGAACGATTGTTCGATGGATTTCGTGTTGGTTGGAATCGCCTATGGGCTGGGCTATGCTACCTTGACTATCTATATGACTTAAACGCAGCAAAGGAGCACCGAGAGAGCGAGTATGGCAAAAAACACCGCAAACTATGGTAACGACAGCATCCGCCAGCTCAAGGACGAGGAGCGCGTACGCCTGCGCCCCGCCGTCATCTTTGGCTCGGACGGGCTCGACGGCTGCGCGCATGCCGCCTTCGAGATCCTGTCCAACGCCGTTGACGAGGCACGCCAGGGCTACGGCAAGCTCATCACCCTTACCGCCTTTCGCGATGGCTCCATTCAGGTAGAGGACAACGGCCGCGGCTGCCCGCTCGACTGGAACCCCTCCGAGAAGCGCTTTAACTGGGAGCTCGTCTTTTGCGAGCTCTACGCAGGTGGCAAATACAACAACAACCAGGGCGGCGACTACGACTTCTCGCTCGGTACCAACGGCCTGGGCTCCTGCGCGACTCAGTACGCTTCCGAGTACATGGACGTCACGGTTTGGCGCGACGGCAACAAGTACTCCCTGCACTTTAAGAAGGGCAAGGTCGTCGGTGCCAAAAAGAAGGCACTCGAGATTGAGCCCAGCGACGAGAACCGCACCGGCACCACCATCAAGTGGCGCCCCGATCTTGAGGTCTTTACCTCCATCAGTATCCCCCACGATTGGTATCGCGAGACCATGCGCCGCCAAGCCGTGGTCAACGCCAACGTGACCTTCCGCCTGCGCATCGAAGGTGACGATGGCGAGTTTTCCGAAGAGAACTTTTGCTATCCCAAGGGCATCGAAGACTACGTGCTCGAGAAGGTCGGTACCGACTACCTCACCGAGCCCTTTTTTATCGAGGCCGACCGTCGCGGTCGCGACCGCGAGGACCTACCCGACTACAACGTAAAGATCACCGCGTGCATGTGCTTCTCGCGCACCTTCATGATGCAGGAGTACTACCACAACTCATCGTGGCTCGAGAACGGCGGTTCGCCCGAGAAGGCCGCCCGCAGCGCTCTGACCAGTGCCATCGATGCTTACATTAAGCAACAGGGCAAGTACAACAAAAACGAGAGCGGCATTAAGTGGCAGGATGTCCAGGACTGTCTGGTGCTGGTGACCAACTGCTTCTCCACCCAGACGTCCTATGAAAACCAGACTAAGAAGGCCATCAACAACCGCTTTATCCAGCAGGCTATGACGGTCTTCTTTAAGGAGCGCCTCTCGACTTACCTGATCGAGAACAAAGACGCCGCCAACAAGATCATGGAGCAGGTGCTCATCAACAAGCGCTCGCGCGAGAACGCCGAGAAGACGCGTCAGAGCATCAAGACCAACCTACAGCAGAAGACCGACATGGCCAACCGCGTGCAGAAGTTCATCGACTGCCGCTCCAAGGACAAGAGCCGCCGCGAGATCTACATCGTAGAGGGCGACTCGGCAGCAGGCGCCATTCGCACCTCGCGCGATGCCGAGTTCCAAGGCGTTATGCCCGTCCGCGGTAAGATCCTCAACTGCCTGAAGGAAGACTATCCGCGCATCTTTAAGTCCGACATCATCATGGACCTCATGCGCGTGCTGGGCTGCGGCGTGGAGATCAAGGACAAGCGCATCAAAAACCTTGGTGCCTTTGACCTGGACAACCTCAACTGGAACAAGGTCATCATCTGTACGGACGCCGACGTCGACGGTTACCACATCCGCACGCTCGTGCTCACCATGCTTTACCGCCTGGTGCCCACACTTATCGACGAGGGTTACGTGTATATCGCCGAGTCGCCGCTCTACGAGATCAACTGCAAAGAGAAGACCTACTTTGCCTACACCGAGCTCGAGAAGAACGGCATCCTCAAGGAGATTGGCGACCAGAAGTGCTCCATCAACCGCTCCAAGGGTCTTGGCGAGAACGACCCGGACATGATGTGGCTCACCACCATGAACCCCGAGACGCGTCGCCTGATCAAGGTGGAGCCCGAGGACGTCACCAAGATGGAGACCATGTTTAACCTGTTGCTGGGCAACGACGAAGCGGGCCGCAAGCGCCATATCTCCGAGCACGGCAAGGAATATCTGGACCAGCTGGACCTGCAGTAGCAGCAAATCGATAACGACGGCCCTTAAGAAGTTCAAGAGGATATCGTGGCAAAGAAGAAGACGAAGAACCAGCCGAAGAAAAAGCAGGTCAACGCCGAGAACGTCATCGGCCTGCACTCCGAGGTCACCGACCAGCCGATCACGCAGACGCTCGAGGTCAACTACATGCCCTACGCCATGAGCGTCAACGTCTCGCGTGCGTTCCCCGAGATCGACGGCTTTAAGCCCTCGCACCGCAAGCTGCTCTACACCATGTACAAGATGGGTCTGCTCAAGGGCGAGCGCCAGAAGAGCGCCAACATCGTGGGCCAGACCATGAAGCTCAACCCGCACGGCGATGCCGCGATCTACGAGACGATGGTGCGCCTGGCAACCGGCAACGAGGCGTTGCTCGCACCGTTCGTTGAGTCGAAGGGCAACTTTGGCAAGTACTATTCGGGCGACCTGAGCTACGCCGCCTCGCGTTATACCGAAGCCAAGCTCTCCCCCATCAGCGCCGAGATCTTCAAGGACATCGACAAGGACCCGGTCGACTTCGTCGACAGCTACGACGGTGCCATGAAGGAGCCGCGCCTGCTGCCCACCACGTTCCCCAACATCCTTGTCTCGGCCAACAAGGGCATCGGCGTCGCCATGGCGTCCGACATCTGCGGCTTCAACCTCAACGAGGTCTGCACCGCCACGATGCACTACCTGCAGGATCCCGATTGCGACCTGCTCGAGTACATGCCCATGCCCGACTTCTCGACCGGCGGCGAGATCATCTACCGCCGCGAGGAGATGGAAAAGATTATTGAGACCGGCCTGGGCAGCTTCCAGATTCGCTCCCGCTGGCGTTGGATTCCCGAAGAGCGCATCATCGAGGTCTACGAGATCCCCTACACCACCAAGACCGATGTCATCATCGAGCGCATCGTCAAGCTCTCCAAAGAGGGCAAGGTCAAGGAGATCGCTGACATCCGCGACGAGACCGACCTCTCGGGCCTGCGCATCGCCATCGATCTTAAGCGCGGTGTCGACCCCGACAAGCTCATGGCCAAGCTCTATCGCTCGACCACGCTGCAGGATTCGTTCTCGTGCAACTTCAACGTGTTGGTCGATGGTTACCCTCGCGTTATGGGCGTGCGCCAGATCCTGCACGAGTGGGTCAAGTGGCGTATTGAGTCCACGCGTCGCCGCATTAACTTTGACCTGGGCAAAAAGTCCGAGCGCCTGCACCTGCTGCACGGCCTCGAGGCAATCTTGCTCGACATCGACAAGGCCATCGCCATCATCCGCGGCACCAAGCTCGAAGCCGAGGTCGTGCCCAACCTTATGAAGGGTTTCGACATCGACGAGACCCAAGCCGAGTTTGTTGCCGAGCTCAAGCTCCGTAACATCAACGAGGAGTACATCCTCAACCGCACCAAGGACATTGCCAAGCTTGAGGGCGAGATTGCCGAGCTTGAGGAGATCCTCTCCAGCGAGGAGAACATCAAGAAGGTCATCAGCGACGAGCTGGCCGCGGTCAACAAGAAGTACGTGATGCCGCGCCGCACGGGCAGGATCGAGCCCCATGAGGTTATCGAGGTAAGCCTGGAGCCCGAGGTCGAGGAATACCCGGTTACCATCATGCTCTCGCGCGATGGCTACCTTAAGAAGATGACGGACCGCGTACTCAAGAAGGCCGCTACGCTCAAGTACAAAGACGGCGACAAACCCTTTATCGAGTTCCCGTCCTCCAACACCCACGAGCTGCTGGTCTTTACCAACAAGAGCCAGGTGTACAAGTGCAAGGTTGCGGCGTTTGAGGACACCAAGTCGGCCCAGCTGGGCTCGTACCTGCCGACCGATCTTGAGATGGAACCCGACGAGAGCGTCATCTGGGTCATCGACCCCGAGGACTATAAGGCCGACGTGCTGTTTGTCTTTGAGAACGGCCGTGTGGTGCGCGTCGCACTTGCCGGATACGTTACCAAGACCAACCGCAAGCGCCTCAAGAACGCCATCTACGGCGGCAGCAAACTGCTGTATGCTCAGGTACTCAAGGAGGACCGCGACATCGCGCTGGTCTCGAGCGACTACCGCCTGATGAACTTCAACACGTCGCTGCTCAAGACCAAGACGACCACCAACACGCAGGGCGTCCAGGCCTTTACAGCCAAGAAGGGTCGCTCGGTCACCACCGTCGGCACGACCGAGGAGATCCTTGGCGCCGGCGTCTCGGCCGAAAAGTTCACCGCGCAGAGCCTCCCCTCCGCCGGTGCCCTTATGAAAGAAAACGACATGCCGAGTTTGTTTGATTAGGACGACGGCAGAACCGCCATAGTTTTACAAAGCAGCGGGGCCCGGAACGCAGCAATATCGCGCCCCGGGCCCCGCTCGTCGCGGAGGTCATCCTCGGAAATGTCGACGATACGGGGGCTTCCCGCACCGTCCTAAGCCGTTAGCAAAACTCGCAAAAGTTAGCAAAAGTTGCAAAAATTAGCAAAACTTGCAAAGGAGACACCATGGAGTACAGCAAATGGCTCCGCCATGCCAGGCATGCTCGAAGATATTATCGAGCGAACCAAAGAAGCGGCAGATAGCTACCTTTCACAGTCTCACGCGCGCATAAACGGTGTTCAAATTGGCCCAGTGGGCTTCTTGGACATATGTTCAAGAAGCCCAGGGCAACTGGCGCACGTGCATGAATGGCATCTTCAGGCAACTCGAGAAGCATGGCATCGGGCTTCTCTCGAAACGACCTATCGAGAGCTTTCCGATAAAGACATTGAGTTTTTACTCGCGATGCTGCCCGATTCTGGCCCCAGCAGGGTCTCGGAGATAGCCAAACGCATGGGCGTCGCCAGCAACTACGCAAGCCAATACAAACGCCGCCTTCTCGAGGACGGCGTCATCGGGGAACGTGGGCGTGGTCTCGTTGGCTTTGACATCCCCGCATTCAGGGAGTTCCTGAGCGAGAAAGTCTCCTAGCACGCGGAGATTGTCCATAAGGACATCAACGCATGGCAATCAGTAATCCTCTTGGTAAGGGAAGTAGGCTTTCCGCCAACGCTGATTGCCATGCGTTCTTCTTGTCCTTAGGCGAGCTTGCGAGCGAGCCCTCGCACCTCTTCCAGCTTGGGCGACGATGCCATGCTGTCGCGCTCGGTCATACCGCTGATGGTGCAAATGCCCTGGTCCTCCCACTTGCAGTACGCGCAGGTCGACTTGTACATAGCGATCGCCGCATCATAGACGCCCTCGCTGTGGCTATCGAGTAAAAGGGCCGTCTTGGTGAACGGGAAGCCCGTAGCACCGAAGGCGTACAGACGGTCGATGGCGGCCTTCTCCTGCGCAGTGATATCAAACCAGTAGATGGGCGAAGCGAAGACAACCATGTCGGCGCCTTTCAGTGTCTCGACCACACCGGCCATGTCGTCCTTCTGCACACAGGTGCCCTCATGGGTAAAGCAGTACTGACATCCCAGACAACCAGCGATTTTCTTGCTGGCAACGCGAACGATCTCGACCGCATTGCCAGCCTCGCGCGCGGTCTCGGCAAACGCCTCAACCATGGTGTCGGTATTGGCTCCCTTGCGCGGGCTACCACTCAATACAACGATATTCATAAGAATCTCCCTTCTTCATGCCGCAGGCGCGCGGCACACATTTCGTTGTAACCAAAACAGATGGAGCTATTCAGTCGTCTGTAGATCGCATCTCTCGTTCGCGCTCTCTAGACACAATCTCATTGCCTGATAACTCCTCGACCGTCTTGATTCTCTCTACGAGAATTGAACAGCAAATCGTTGCTCACAAAGTATCGACTGTGGGAAAATTAGCTTGAGCTTTCTCCCTGCTCGCGTAAGCGTTCGCGTGAAAGAGCCTAGCCACATCGGCCAGGCGCAATATAGATCCGCGGAAACCGGCCTACGAACAAGGAGCGCCTTATGTATGGACAGCATGTTGCACCGCAGACCCATAACAAACGGACTGGCCTGTCTATCCGCGACGTCAAGCGTCATGCAGGCGCCAGAGTCGCCGCCTTCGGAGTAAGCATTCTTGTGGCAGGACTGCTTTTGCTACCCTGCGCAGCACTGGCGACCGAAATGCCCGAAACCGATGTCGCAGCACCCATTACCTGCGACGAAGCCAACGCAGAAGGCAGCCTCACAGCCACCACCGTTGTCGACCATAACTATGACTTGGAGCTCCCTCCTGCCTTCATGTTGGTCCAGAATGAGGCGTTTGTATACGATTCCCCCGACAAACCCGAGGACTTCATCTACGGGCTTAACGACACCGTCTATCTCTTCAAGATCGACACCGATACCGAAAGCCTTATAAAAACCGAGAACCCCAAAGAGGCCAGCGTCTCTATTGCCCTGACCATGATCGACAATCACGTTAGAGCAACCGCTGTCTTTACAGGCGGCTACGCCGACGACCAAATCCCTTACAGACTGAACCTCACCAGCTCAACCCGCCTTGGCACACACGTTGACCGTGACTTCGACAGCGGGCAGGGGATTATGCACGAGACGCGGCACGATTACTACATCCGCTACGTCTTCGACAGCGACGTGCACTTGATTGCAACCGACACGAGCGGTTCCAAACCCGATCCAAGTATTAAGCCAAGCCCAGAGGTCAAACCCGAACCGAAAACCAAACCCGAACCCACACCGCAGCCCAAGGCAGAAAAGCCCGCGGCAAATCCCGTTTCCACTAAGGCAGTAGCGGCGGTTAAACCAGCCGGGACTGCCCTACCCGCGACGGGCGACAACGGCGCGATGGCTGTCGCCCTGAGTATTGCCGGTGGCGCAGTTGCAGCAGTTGGCATTTCCGCAACAAAGTGTCGCAACCGCTAGCTAAAACAAATACGCCATTCACACAGGCAAACAACCAAGCCCCAACGAAAACGGTCCACTCATCCGACTGTGCCGCACTCCAGTAGTTCGCAGAGGATATCAAGGAGGTGGCCCAGGCTTCCTTTGCTGACCTCGAGCTGTGCAACGGGCAGATCAGGTTTGGGAAGCAGAACGGCCCTTGCGCGAAACGTGAATCGGCAAGTCTGACGTTTATTCCCGGGGCCAAGCAGGGCCAGAGGTTTTATTGGCGGCTCTTGCGGGCGGCGCGAGTTTTGGCGAGGACGTAGGCGTCAAGGCCGTCTTTGAACCGGGGCAACGGCGCACGTCGGAGACCATGTGGCGGTGGGGGCAGCCGCCCATGCACATGAGCAGAATGTGGTGCACGGATGATTGGGCATCCGCAGGCTTAGTGAAGCCATAACAACACTTCGCGCATCGAGCAGTTTGAGTCGGCATGCACATGTCGGTGACACACCGGGAAGGGAAGACCTTCTTGTGGAGCGGACGACACCATTGCAGTCTCCTTCCGCTCTAATCCTGCGGGAACGACAGCAGCTGTAGGAGTACCGCTACCGTACTCGTAGCGCTTCTCCGCCCCCTAAGCAGCATGTCCGCTACGAAACGACCGTCTTGTAATAAGCGCCGAAGTCTGCGAGCGAGTCCATGATGGGCATCATCTGGCGGCCGAGCTCGGTAAGGCCATACTCAACGCGGGGAGGATTCTCGCCATAGTCATGGCGAAAGACCAGCCCATCATCCTCCATCTGCCGCAGGCTGTCGGTAAGCACCTTCTGAGAGATCCCCTCAAGGTTGCGGCGCAACTCGTTGAAACGCCAAGGGCGTACGCGCAAGTTACGGATAATGAGCAGCTTCCACTTGCCGCCAATGAGCGCTACCGCCGTTGCGACCGGACACTCCGGAAGCTCCTCTTTCGCCATCACGGGAGACCCAACCTCCTTGACCATACCGGTTTCACAAAAAAGTACGCAGTTACAAATATGTGCGTACTCGTATTTGCATGCGCCTTCGCGTTGAATATAGCTCACGCAGGAGATGCCTGCAAGGTAAATCAACCCCAAGAGAGGAACCATTATGGCTAATTATGCAAAGACCCACATCGGTAATGAGAGCCGTGTCGAGCTGCACGAAGTGCTCGGGCTTACCGGGGCAGAGGTGAGTGTCAACAATCTTCCCGCCGGCGCTGGCGTTCCGTTCGTCCATGCACACAAGGAAAACGAGGAAATCTATGGCGTGCTCGAAGGCGCCGGCTCGGTCACGATCGACGGTGAGGAAATCGAGCTTGCAGCCGGCGACTGGCTGCGCATTTCCCCCGCCGCACACCGCCAGTTCCGCGCCGCGTCCGACTCGGGCATCACATACGTCTGCATCCAGGTCAAGCAGGGGTCCCTTGATGCTTTCACGGCCGACGACGCTATCATGTTCTAATTCGCAATCGGTGTGCAAGGGGCCAATGAAGCCCCATCCGTTGGCCCCTTGCACTAATCTGCTGACGCAAAACTGCCTCACATCCCGGCCGGCTTCACGCAAAAGAGGCGGAGGCACGCTTTGTCGGTTCCGGGAATTAAAGCCAAGACAGTTACAATAAAAACACTTCGAACTCAGGGCGTTGAGCTTTCGTTTTGCCCCAAACCCTTGCCAGTTCTGTGGCGGATGCCGAAAGCTGCAGATCAATTATCTTCGGATTGTATTAATCCATGCCTGAATATCTTTCTCAGAAGTACGGAGCATGGATTCATCGAACTGCACATCGAGGCCCGGCTTCACGATTGCGCCCTTGCAGGCTTCCTCAAAGTCCTTCAGCGCGTGTCCCAGCCAGCCGCCATTGGTGGCAAACGGATACACGATCTTCCCGGTCAGGTCAGCCTGCTCCAGGAAACTGCGCATGGCAGGCGCAAAGGTGTACCACCAGACAGGAGAACCCAAGATGATGGTGTCGTAATCTCTCCAGCCAATGTGCAGCGGCTTCAGTTCCGGGCAATAACCCTCGGCAATCTCACGCTGCCCCTGATTGACGACTTCATCATAATCGCCATCGTAGGGAACAACCGTATCCATACGAGCAATATCCCCACCGATTTTCCTCTGGATCATCTCGGCGATGCGCTTCGTGTTGCCTCCGTAGGAGTAGTACAGAATCAAGGTTTTCATTTCACGCTTTCTCCTCATGCAAGAGGCTTTCCGCTGAACACGGGAAATGCGCTGAAGTCACCATAATTGGCGATGCGCTCCATGTTCTTGAGAGTTTCCATGTCTTCCTCGGAGATCGCGAAATCCACGTCCGCGTTGCTTTCCATGTGGGCGGGATCTGCCGTCTTGGGAAGCGCGACGGCTCCAAGCTGAAGGACATAGCGGATGCAGAGCTGGGCGGCAGATACGCCGTACTTCTCTGCCATCTTAACGATCGCCGGATTCTTCAGCGCCTCACCGTGGGCAATGGGAGAGTATGCCTCCACCTGGATGCCCTGCGCCTTGCAGAAGTCCACCAATGCCGAATCGGTGTTGGTGATGTGCAGGAGGATCTGATTGACCATGGGCATCACGCGGCAAGAGCCCAGGAGGTTCTCAAGGTCATCTTGCAGGAAGTTGGACACGCCGATTACCTTGACCTTGCCCGCCGCCCGCGCATCCTCCAACGCACGCCAGACCTCCTTGTTCTCCTCGAAATAGCGCTTCTCCACACGGAACTCGCTCCACGGCTGGGGAGAGTGGATGATCATCTGGTCGAGGCAGCCGAGCCCCATCCTCTCCAGCGTCTCATCGATGGACTTCGCCGCATCCTCGTAGGTCTTCAGCTCTGCCGCGATCTTGCTGGCGACGAAAAGCTCTTCCCGGCGAACGCCGCAGGTGCGCACGCCCTCGCCGACGCCGCGTTCGTTTCCATAGGCCTGCGCGGTGTCGATCAGGCGATAGCCCAGCTTTACCGCCTCGCGAACGGCTTCCGCCGCCTCGGCATCGTCGATGAACCAGGTGCCCAGTCCCAGTTTGGGAACCTGAACTCCGTTTGCCAACGGGTAGGTTTCATTCAAAATCATCGTTCTACTCCTCGCCCCAGATATCCTTTGCCATGCGGAAAACCGCCCACGCCTTGGGCCAGCCGCAGTAGAAGGCTGCATGGGTCACGACCTCCGCGATTTCTTCTTTTGTAATCCCGTTCTTCTTTGCCTCCGTCAGGTGATAGCGGAAGCTCTCATCGGTAAGCCCCTGAGCCATCAGCGCGACGACGGTCACGAGGGAGCGGTCGCGGAGGCTGAGCTGCCCCTCTCGGCTCCAGACCTCTCCGAAGAGCACGTCATCGTTCAGTTCCGCGAATTTCGGGGCGAATTCGCCCAGGGCATCTCTGCCTGCCGTCTGCTTGACTGCCATGTTTCGTTCCTCCCTACAGCCTTGCGTACTCTTCATGGGATACCGGCTCGCACCACTCGTTCTCGCAATTCTCGCCGGGAACCTCCACGGCGATGTGGCTGAACCAGCTGTCCTTCTTCGCTCCGTGCCAGTGCTTGACGTTGGCGGGGATCATCACAACGCTGCCCTCGTGCAGGCTGACGGCGGCCTTGCCTTCCTCCTGGTACCAGCCCTCGCCAGCCATGCAGAGCAGGAGCTGACCGCCTCCTTTGTCCGCGTGGTGGATATGCCAGTTGTTGCGGCATCCCGGCTCGAAGGTCACGTTGGCGGCGAACAGGCCGCCTTCCGGATCGGTCAGCGGATTCAGGAACGAATCGCCGGTGAAGTACTGGGCATAGGCGGTGTTCGCCGTTCCCGTGCCGAATGCGTTGACCTTCTCGAACTGCTCTTTTCGTTCATACCTCATAATTGAAACCTCCTACTAAGGATCATCGATTCACGCCATAGCGCAGCCAGACCGCCCCGCCGTCCATGGCCTTCGCCTCTTTCAGCGTGAAGCCAAGGGCCTTGCTCTCCGAAATGCCTTCTGCGGCTCGGAAAACCGGAGGCGTATCCGGGCTCCCGTCTGCTGCCGCCGCCAACACGATGCTGATCTCATCGCACATCCCCGCTTGCAGGAACGACCAGTTCAGCACGCCGCCACCGCCCAGCATCAGGGTCTCGATATTGAATTCTTCTTTCAGCTTGGAAAGGGCCAGGCCGTGATCCAGCTCCGTTTCTCCCGCGATGATGTACGAGATTCCCAGCTTTCTCAAAAATGCCCTGTAGGCGTTGCCGACCTGCTCTGTCAGCACCTCGACGACATGGGCGGTGGTGTCCACATAGCGCAGGGTGCTGCTTTTCCACCCCAGCTTGCCGTGGGGGTCCACGGAGACATAGAACATTCCGAAGTCCGGTTGCGCGATGAAATCACCCGCCGGAACGGCCGGCGCATCTTCGTCCAGGTCCGGCTTCCTGTAGAAGGTGAAGTTGTCGTCCGTTGTTACCCTGCCGGACAGCCAGCCCTGGTGATGGTAAAAGGGCTCTTTCCCGAAGGCGATGTCGTAGAACGCATCGCCCGCCGCTCTGCCCTGCGGCGTTCCCATGTAACCACCCATGATCTTTCCGTCCAAAGCGCACATCATGTGGCAGAAAACATACGGCCTGTTCACGTTCGATTTCCCTCCTTATGATTGACAAACATCCTGTTTGGAAGCATGCTTCCTTTAAACTTCATGTGCATCCTAGAACTTGAAGTTAACTTTAAGTCAAGGGGATTCCGGAATAATTCGGAGGGTTTTTCAGATGGTCTATACGGTGGGGGAAATGGCGAAGCTGCTGGGGGTTGCGGCGTCCACCTTGCGCTACTACGACAAGGAGGGGCTGCTGCCCTTCGTGGAGCGCTCCTCCGGTGGCATTCGCATGTTCCGGGAATCAGATATCGAATGGCTGCAGGTGATCGGCTGCATGAAGAAAGCCGGGATGTCCATCAAGGACATCCGGCAGTACATCGAGATGGCGCTGCAAGGAGACGACACTATCGATTTGCGCCTTGCCATGTTCCGGCGCCAACAAGAAGTTCTGAAACAGCGGATGGCGGAATTGCAGCACACCATGGAGATGGTGGATTACAAGTGCTGGTATTACGAAACGGCGAAGGAAGCGGGTACGGTCGATGCCCCGCAGAAGATGGAGCTTGCCGAAGTCCCGGAACGCTTTCGGAAGATTCGGCAGGAGCTGCGCACTGCGCCGGGGACTGCGGCAACGATATAACAAGACTGCTTAGGCAACGGCAGTCAACCGCCTTGCTCGCCTTGGGGTATACGCTGCAACCGAGCGTGGCGACCTTGAAGGTCCTGCCGTGGTAGCTCAGCTTGCTGGGGACCGCGTAGACCCGCTTGGTCTTCGCGCTGTAGGTCGACTCGGCGAAGAGGCTCTCGATGCTGACGGTCCCCTTTGCCAGCGACAGAACCAGCGCCTCTGCCCATGTGCTCTTGCCGGCCTTGACGTACAGGTACGTGTCCTTCTTGAACAGCACCACGCTCACCCCTGTCGTCAATGAGAACCTTCGGGAACGCATCCCTGACGGACAGAAGCGGCGCGAGCTCCCTCTCGAGCGTCGATTCGGAGCTGATGTCGTCACTTACCTGGATGTAGACAAGCTCCGACCCCCTCTTCGCAACGAAGTCAACCTCCTTTTGGTACAGCTTCCCGACGTAGGTCTCGTACCCTCGCCTCATCAGCTCCAGGAAGACCGCGTTCTCGTACATGCGGCCCCAGTCCATGTCGCGCGTTCCCAGAACCGCATAGCGCATTCCCGAGTCGCATACGTAATGCTTCGCCTGCGTGCTCAGGTACTTCTTCCCCTTGATGTCATAGCGCTTCGCCTCATAGAGGGCGAAAGCGTCGCGGAGGTACGAGATGTAGCGCCCGACGGTGACGTGGTTGGTAGGAACCCTGTTGGCGTCGAGGACGTTGGCGATGTTGTTGGGCGAGTTGAGGTCGCCGGAGTTGTCCATCATGTACTCGGCCAGCCTCTCCAACACAGTGGAGTCGGTACGTATTGCGGTCTACCCAAGCCATAATCCACTCCTTCTCGGTTTCGAAACTCGATTATTTCTAAAGTTTCGAAACCGAGAAGGCAATGTACACAAGGATGCATCGAGGAGCGAATCCCAGTAGCGCCATGTCAGCAGCGATGCCGGGCGCATTCGCACGTGCTACAATCCAACCACCAGAGATGAAAACACAGTCCCCGTCGGGTAGTCGTGGGCGTGCGCTAGTCCGCATCAGTAACCTGCCTCCTTGGTTGTCCCTTCTCTGCATGGTCATCTACATAAAGGAGGAACCAACCATGCAGATCAGTGTGTCGTCCACCCTGACCGTATATCACGACGGTCAATTCTGGGTCGGGCTGGCGGAGCATGTCGAGGACGGCAGATACGGCGTCGCTCGCATCGTCTTCGGCGCGGAGCCATCCAATGAGGAAATCCTGCATTTCATTACAGGCAAATGGGCAATGCTCTCGTTCTTCGGCGACGAGCCGACCGAGGCGAGCAAGCCCGCGAAGAACCCCAAGCGGCGCGCTCGCGAGGCAGCGAAAGCCCTTAAACGGCCCGCGGTGAGCACCAAGGCACAACAGGCGCTCGCGGCACAGCGGGAAGCGATGAAGCGGGAGTCGGCTCAAGCAAGAAGCCAGCGTCGCGCGGATGAGGCGGAGACGCGCTTCGAGCAGCGAAAGCTGAAGCGCAAGCAGAAGCATCGTGGGCATTGATCGCCATTTGCAGCAAGGCAAACCATATACAGCAGCGGTGCCAGTTCCACTTGAAGCCGACGCCGCGTAGACGCTAATGGTGACGGCTATGCACGGGCACGGGCGCGCCACCGCACTTCACAGCTTGTTTCTCAAGTATTTGGAACGCACACGCGGCGTTCAAAAATGCGGAGCGACTCCGCATGGCTCGAGACTGAGCCGAGGCGCCCTACTTCTCGCCCTCCAGCAGCCCCACGATGCGATCGATGTCGACGGCAAAACGAGGCCTTCCCTCGCGCTCGTAGCGGTCGAGGTACGCCTGACACTCGGAGACAATGCGCTTGGTGTTGCCGTCGATGATGCGCTGGAGCGTCTCGTAGTAGGCAGAGCCCTCGGTCCTGAAACGGCGCTGCCCCTACAGGTGAGCGATACTCTACGCCTTGCGGCACCCCGTCGCCCACGGAGGTTAAACGTGCACGTAAGCCGTACTCTGAAAGCCGCGGCTTCCGGCAAGTAGTTTTTACCACGAAAACTCGCCTTAGATGCGCGCAGCTCTCAAAATAACACTCGCCGAGCCGTTACTTAACCGCCGACCTCGCTTGATGCAGAGGGCATTGGGGCAACGATAATGCGGATGAGTGCCGTGGATTCAAGTGGGCCTCGTGCCGTCCTTTCTGCGTTCATGCGCCCGTCTTCATTGCCTGAACTAAATTCCCCAAATAGAGCGTTATGGAGCACATCGCGGCGTTGCATGAAGAAGCCCCAGATAGCCAATTCTACCTGGGGATTCATTGCTATTCACTACCTTTTGTGACGTGCCGTTTTAGACCCTCGGCTACTCCCACTCGATGGTTCTGATTTTGCTGCCCCATCATTCTAGTTGCATCCAGTTTTCGCTGCCGTCTCTAATCGAGCGCCGCCAAGTAGCACCATGTCGTGTTTCATCGGCTTCGGGGACAAAAGCTGGGACAACTTCAAAACTTTTTTCAAACTCAGTGGGTTGAGTTTTTGTTTTTGCCCCAAAGGGCGCGGTGGGCCGCCTTTGGAGGCTCTATAGCGCCGATAGCGCCCGTTTCGAAACTCAAACGCACTTTAGCCTGCAAGCCACCAGTTGCAATCTTAAGCGAATCAGCGCAGGTGGCTTGCATGCAGTTTGCAAAACCGCAGGTCGCAGGTCTTCGCCATCAGCGGAAAAGTGAGTAGTCTCGGATGGCTTGCTCATGAGTTGGCGATTGAATGAAAGCTTGCTCGTTCAACGGTCCCCGCATTAGAGGAACCACTTGGAACAGAAGCTGATCTGGAAGGCCGAACGGACGAGTATCGAGATTCCCAAGCAGACCGTCATCGCGCAAAACCCGATTCCGGCCCATTTCATGAAGAGGTCTTCGCCAAACCGTCGGAATCCCGTCCCAGACAATCAGGTGAATACGTGTTGCCGTGCTCATCGGTCTTGGCAGACTCTTTTGAAAGCAGCTCGATGGTCTCGTCGCGGTCGCCGGCGAGCCTGTCCCTCGTCGATTCCAACCTTGAAAAGGTGCGTTTCATTATGCTGCCTGAGCGCCGATTCATCTTGCAGCAGGTAGAACCTCTCGCCGTTCATCCCGTTCGCCAGAGCGGTCCTCTCGCTCGAAAACGACCGGATTTCCCTCTTGAGCCTTGAGAAGGCCCTTTTTGCCCTCGATTCCGAACTTCTGCGCGAGCGACTCAAGCTGCCAGAGCAGGTCGTACAGCCCCACCGCGGGCAGGAGTTCGGCCCCGTACGCCTTCTCGAGCATCGTCCGCTCGAAGCGGTCACATGCTTTAATCGCCTCGCCGTAAGTCAGCGTGGTCCCGATCGAGGGCATCTCATTCATCTGCATCGATTCTCCTACCTGCCGATTAGAGGCTGCTCGCCTCGCCGAGCGCTGCCGTATTCGCCGCAAAGCGCACCCCTCCAGAGGTGAGTTCGACGGGGTGTCCAGATTTGACCAGGTCGCAAAGGGCGTAGATTCCATATCCCGCAACCCCGGCAACGGAAACGACGAGGCATCCGAGAAGGCCAGCCTGAGGCCCGGTGATGCCGTTCGTCGCATCGGCAAGGGATTTGAGCATGCCCCGACAATTAATGGCCTTCTCGTTCACGGCATCAATCGTCACGTCGCTTATTGCAATGGACCCCATCGTGTTTTCGGTCATCCTTACTCCTTTTTTGTAGTCAAACTGTGCTTTCCGCATCCAACAGCCAGGCTCCTTATCCTTTCTTTGCATGCAGGAATAGCCCACCCGCGCCTATTGCCAAACCAGAGATGACAGCCGCCACGGCGGGTACCCAGCTGGGCAATTGTGAATGTCGAGCATGGTTATCGAGTGTTGTTGAAGAATCAACTTCGTTGTGGCCAGCAGCTATTGATTTAGCAGCGGTCTTTGCAGTCTTGGCCTCGACCAGATCGAGGAAATCCTCGAGCTCGCTTTTTACACGGTTTTCGTCAAGCGGCATTGGAAACTCTGCCGCCGTCTTTCGTGCGAGGAGGACGGACTTGATGCGAACCATGTCCTCCCAAGACAGCTTCTCGTCGCATCGGTTTGCGTCTTCGATGCTGTAGACAATCTGACCACAACGCATCACGGGGACTCGATGGAAGAAATCGGTAACACTTGCCTCGTTATTCACGAAAAGAAGCATGCCATTCACGTCCTCTTCGCTCATGCAGCCGTCAGAAGAGAATTGAATCGCATCCCAAAGGGCATGCATCTTCTCACGCATTCGCTCACCGACGTTGTAGGAGCGAGGACCGCAGCGCAGGATTCCCCCATCGTCTATCACGACGTCGTTTCGATAGTTCTTTACCTCGATCACGTATACGCCCGAACGGGCGATTAGAACTTGATCGTATTCCTCGAACGAGTCTCCATTAGGAAGCGCGATGTTGGAAAGCAGCAGGCTATCGCCGCGAAGACATTTGAGACTCTTTGCGGCGAGAAGCTCGCCGCGCTTCCCGTTGATCAGCCCGCCTATGGTCGAACTGAGCTTCTCTAGATCCCGAATGAGGGCGGCGTAGGTGTCCTCCCCCTCCAACCCAAGGTCGTGGGCCTTGCTTCGCAGGTGGTCGATAAGGTCGTAGGTACGCAGGCTCTCGCTGTACGAGGTTTCGAAAACTCGCTCCAGAAGCAGCCCCTCAAGACTCTTGAGCCGATCGAGAATCTCCGCGTTGGTATAGGTCTTGCTCATCTAGCACTCCTTGTCTACTTGCTCTCTGCCTGTTAGTATGCCTCGATGAAAAGCAGAATGGTAGAATCGATTAACGGTAATAACTGTAGATTGAATCATGTAATAGTCACTTAGGAGGATATTGAAGATGAGTGGTCCAAAGGCAGAACTTCTGCAGTCAAACGAAGTCGTGAAGTCAAGACTTAAATCGTGGCGAGACAATCTCCTTGGGCTCATGAAGGAGCGGAGCCTAACGCAGAATGGTCTCGCGGAGCTGATAAACAATCGGTTCTATGGCGAGAGCGATCAGTTTACGCAGAAGAACGTCAGCGCGTGGGTCAATGCTGGTCTTCCGGACAGGAAGGGCCATGTGCGGCCTTTTCCCAAATTCGAAATCATGCTTCAAATCGCCGCGGTACTCGAGGTCGATCTCGGCTATCTCATAGGCGATATCGAATGCAAGACCTATAAGGCGCAGGATGCCCATGAGTACACGGGGATAGAGGAATCCGCCCTCGAGGAAGTTCGCAAAATCACGCATTTCGAACGCAAGTACCACCTCGGAGAAAGCCGGGGCTCGAACAGCGCAATGATAAGCGAAATCCTAAAATCGCCCATCCTCCCAGAGCTTCTCGACGAAATGGCGTGCTTGGTTCGGCTTAATGACAAGAGAGACGATATAACGGAGGCCGTCGTTGCAGAATACGGGGAGGAACTCGTCAACAGGGCCTTTAGGTATCGCGACGACTTTGTCGCACCCGGGCCCGACGCACCTGAGGAAGAGCTTCATGAGGCAGAAGCGATCAACGAGGCCGTTTTTGAGTCGGCCGGGGTATCGCCTGTGGAGCGGCCGCGATTCATGGAGGCGGTGAAGGCGATTAGCAAGACCATCGACGACTGCTACGACGAGGAAAACCGCCTGGTTCGAGACGAAAGCGCAAGTCGCTATATGGTTCAGAAAAGGTTCGGGGAAATCGTCGAGTTGATTGCGCCCTCGCGTTTTACAAAATAGAGCACAAGGCCCTTTAACTTGATTTATCGCTTTTAGAGCCCCGCCACTCGTACATCCCAGCTTACCCAGACAGCCCTCCCACAATGTCCGTATCCCAACGGATGGGTACCATTTATCTGGGTGCACCTGGGGCAACGGGTTAAAAAACCTGCATAAGGTCGTTCGCAGAACACGCAACATCAAACACGACAGAAGAGGCGAACGACAGATGCCGGACCCCGGACGATAGCACCGCGGGAGACGAGCATTCCGACCGCAACCGAACAACTCCAGTTATTAGGCAGGCGCCCGCATGGGCGCCTTTTACTTTTCAGGGACTTAGCTGCCAGTTAAGACGTGTGGATCATGGCCGTTTCGTGAAGACCCGACCAGCTCGACCCATCTCCGCTCCCGCCGTGCGCGCCAATCGCCGTCAGGCGGTTCAATCGTCGCGCAGACGAAAACGCACACGGGACCGCGCAGGCGCATCGCGCGGAAGGATTGGAGGAACCATGGCGAACACGACGAAATGCGCCGCGCCCGAGGGCAACCGGGGCCGCGACGAATGGATGACGGTGATCGAGATGCAGGAGTACATGAGGGCGAGCCGAAACAAGGCGTACGACCTCATCTGGTCGGGAAAGATCGATTCGTACAAGCTCGGCAGGAAGCTCCTGGTGTCGAGGGCGTCAGTGGACGCCTACGTCGAGTCGAGGAGCAGGAGGAAATGACTGCCGCGACCGCCCTGGGAGCCGCCCGCGGCCGGGCACGCGAGGGAACCTCGAGACGAAAGGAGCTCGAGGACGACCATGACCAAGAGCATTGGCAGGAACCAGGTGTGGCTCATCGCATCGACTAACGTGATATTCGACGCCGACGAGGCGTGCGCGATGCTGCGCATCAGCCGCGACGCCATGTACCGGCTCGCCCCCCTTGCACTCACCGTCAGAGCATGCTATAAGGTTGTTGGTGGCTCATTAAGCTACCTCCAAGTGCCGGGGGAGTCCCCCGGCTATTTTTTTATCCATTCCATTAGGAGTCCCCATTGGCCAAGGAGCTCAGCATCTTCGTCGACGAGAGCGGCGACCGCGGCGGCAAAGCTCGCTACTACCTGCTCACACTCGTCTTTCACGACCAGGCAGACAGCATCGCCGATGCGGTCACGGGCTATGAGGCCAAGCTTGCCAGGGCCGATCTCCCTAACATTCCGTTTCACTCCGAGCCTCTCATGAACGGGCACAAGGATTATGAGTTTCTTAACATCGAGCAGCGCAAGGTGATGCTCGCCTACTTCTCCTCGTTCGTCCGCAAACTTCCCATTTCCTATATCACGTTCGTCTACCGCCGCAGCCAGTTCGAAGACCCGGCAAGGCTAATGGAGCGTATGGGGCGCGATATCTCCTCTGCCATGATTGAACACCTGGGCTTCTTTCAATCCTTCGACGACGTGAAGGTTTACTACGACAACGGTCAGGATATCGTCAAGCAGGCGCTCGACCGCTCGGTGGGCAAAATCCTCTCAAAAGGGGTCGTCCGACGCCGCAAGACCTCGATGACCGACTACCGCCTCGAGCAGGTGGCGGATTACCTCTGCACCATCGAACTTGCCTTGGTCAAGTACGAGGCCAAGGAGGACGGTGAGACGTACAACAAGTTCTTCGGAGGTATAGGCTCTTTCAAGAGGAACTGGCTCAAGCAAGCCCGCAGCAAGCGGATATAGCTGGTCTCGCGGTTTCGCAAGGAACGGTCAGTTCTCCTCTGGCGGGGAACTCCGGGCGACGTGCTTCGAGCAGCGGAAGCTGAAGCGCAAGCAGAAGCAGCGCGGGCATTGATCGGTGCCGACATGGGCCCAGACGTGAACAGTGCTACGTCCCCTGTTCACGGGGCGCGAAACCGCAAAGGTTGCACAGAGGTTGCAAAATAAGAAGCCCCCGACCTGTTTTCGCAGTTCGGAGGCTTGAAATCAACGAATATCGCTTATTCCCATTCGGTAATCAAATCGTGCACTTCCATAACCTCTCGTCTACGTGGTGTACCGTCGTCTCCCCCTTTATCAGAGTTGGACTATTTTCGGGTACCCGAGCTAAACTCAAATTGAACTCAACGACGGCTTATCGGTCGGGGGCTTCCTAGCGAGAATATACAGAAGCGCACATTTCGCAGGGAGCCTCCCATTCGTTATTTTATCGGGATGCTGTCAAGGCAGCGTCAATGCGTTTGACCTTCACCTTCTCGCTTGTCGAGGCTTCGTCTGCAGAACCATCGGAATCGATACGGAATCGATCGGCATACCATTCATCCGAAGCAATCACCTTATGGAGCATCTGGAGATGCAGGTCGACATAGTGGCAGAACGCCTTGCCGCATTCCACGAGAGGCACATTGTTTCTCTCGTTGGGCTCGGCTCCAAAATTAAACTCGACCTCATAGCCCTCCCTAGGCACACCCATGCTCGGCAGAATATCAGTAGAGAAGTGGACGAATCCAGACGTCACCTTGTATACATCTTTTACCTTTGGATCGGACTTCGCGAGTAAGTCTTGAAGTCTTCTATCGGACATCTTCTCACCCGAGAAATCTTTCAGCTTGTTCACAGGCACACCTTGAAACACCTGCTTGAGAAAGTCATCCTGGTCTTCGGCGGCAAATAACGCGAATGTCCGCAGGCAGACTCCAACCTGTGCGCGGAGAAGCTGGGCGACGCAAACAAGATTCCTCGACTCGAGCATGGAGATGAATCCGTCTATCAATCTCATCGCATATTCAGAGGAGGATGCCAGATATAGATCCCATTGGGTAAAGTCGCCGTTCATGAAGGGAATCACTGCATTGCGCTCGGCGACTCTCAAGGCACTCAGGCTTTGTTCTATTTTCTCAGCTTCTTGTTTGAACTGTTCGCTATCCAAAATGCCCCCAAATGCCGGCTTCTCAACAAATCAGAAAAAGCAAGAGAGACAGAGATTAGGTTCATGCTCCACTGAACCCACGCTTCCAGTCAAGGTACTCCTCCTCGGAGATCTCCCCGGAGTCCCGTCTCTCGCGCCCCTCACGGAACTGTCCATATCAGTGTAGCCAATCCAAGCACAGCCCCACCGCCCGGCCCAGTCGCTCCCGGTCCTGCGTGACCCCGTAAAGGCGGAGGGGCACGGCTGTCGTCATTGCGTTCTTTTCTCCTCGGATGGATTTTGGGTATGCGTCATGGGCCCCCGCGCGGCGCTGAGAGCGAATCGGCACAGGCTTGAGACCAGTTGCGCTGGAGCCGAGGTTCGGGTTTCGTCGGCTTACGCAGCTTGGCGGGCAGAGCGCCCGGGCTCGCTGCGCCTAGGACGCGGCGGGATCCGCGACGTCGGAGGTGTCGATCTCGCCCAGATTGGCGAGCTGGCTGATGAACGGGATACTCTCGTATTCGTCCACCTCGACGCCGCCGAGCACGATGGTGCTGTCGCGCGTGTCGATTTGGGTTGTGAACACGGCCGGGTCGAAACCCGAGGCGATAAAGCCAATGCCCGCGAGGACAACGCCCGCGGCAACGAGCCCGCCCGCCACGGCGAGGTAGATCTTCTTCGCGCTGGTCATGGTACTCACTCCTTTCTACGCCGCGAGATACGCGGCAGCGCCACCCTTCTCGCCCTTACCCTTCCAGAAGGGCGAGGCGGCCTTCCTCGCCCAGAGCGCCGAGAGGCGCGCAATTTGTTTTGAGGCGGCCCAAGCGCCAGCACCAACGAAGAGCGCCACGCCGACGAGGCTGAGCCCCACGCCCGCCGAGGCGAGGACGTACGGGAAGTGGCCGATGGTGACGCCGCTTACGGCAAGCAGGAGCCCAACTACGCCCGCGCCCCCGAGTGCCGCCGCGACGATCCACACGCAGAGCGCCAGCACCCAGATGCAGATATAGACCGTGACGGCCACGGCGGCGAAGGCGGCGAGCAGCGGCACCCACACTGGGGAGCCCACGATGGTCAGCACCCACAGCAGCGCGGTGCTGCGCCGGCGCGTCCTCGCGATCGCGCGCGGCACGGCGGGCAGGTCGTCGAGCGTGGCCTCCGCCACCTCGCCGAGCGCGCCCATGGCGGCCACGGCCTCCTCCTCGCTCATACCGTCCTCCATGCGGTCGGCGATGGCCTCCGCGTAGAACGCCTTGGTCTCCTCCACCTGCTCGGCCGGCAGGCAGGCGAGCAGCTCGCCCAACCGGCCCAGAAACTCATCGCGCGTCATGGTGCGCCCCCTCAACGTATGCGTAAATCTCCCGTACGGACGGCCACTCGGCCAGGAACTCCTCGATGCGCGCACGCCCATCGTCCGTGATGCGGTAGTACCGGCGCAGCCGCCCGTTGTGCTCGGCGGAGCGCGCCGTGATGCACCCGGCCTTCTCCAGGCGCTTGAGCAGCGGGTAGAGCGTCGACTCCGTGAGCCCCATGCTCGACGGCACGTCCTTCACGATCTGGTAGCCGTAGGACTCCTCGCCGGAAATGGCCGCGAGCACGCAAGCCTCCAGGAAGCCGCGCTTCATCTGGGCCTCCATCCGCACACCTCCTCTCGTCATATACTGTGCTATACACACTATACGATGCAAGGTATTAGGCGTCAACTACCATCGTGAAGATTCTCCGGTCCTCGCGCGCGGTCGTGGGTGACCGCCCGTCCCGAGCGGAAGCCACAGGCGGCAACGCGACCTGAAAGACACCGCATGGTTTAGCAAAATCGATGCCTCCCGCGGGGCGGTGTTCTTTGCCTCCGGGGTGTTCTATTACTTTCTGACCCAGCAGGTCCGGGAACTGGTGCGGGGGATGGCGGACGCTTTCCCCGGCGGCGTGCTGGTCTTTGATGCTGCCAATCGGACGGCGGTAAAGATGATCGCAAAAACATGGCTTAAGACTGCAAAAATCAAGGATGTGGGGCATATTTTGCGGTTTCGGATGCCGCCAAGGAAATCGGCACGTGGGACAGCCGTCTGCAGGTCACAAGTCGCGGCTATATGCTGGGTTACAACGATTTGAGAGACCCTTCCGTCAGCGGCTTTTTCCGGGTTCTCGCAAGGGTCGGTGACAACGGGATGAAAATGCAAATCGTGAAAATAAGATTTTGAGAGGCAAAAATGCAAAAGACGAGCACTTCTTGCCGCCCAATTGGCAAGAAGCGCTCGTCTTTTCTTAACGCGTTGTATGGCGGAGAGAGCGCAAGTTACGCGAGCGCCCTTCTTGCCAGCTCGGCCGCGCCAAGGATTCCTTGGTCGCCGCCGCAGCCCGGGGCGCAGATGTAGCTCTCTATGTCCTTAAGCTCGGCGGTCTGGATGTAGCCACCCAGATATTCGAGGGTCTTCTTGCGGACGATGCCGTAGAGCTGCTCCTGGTGCATCACGCCGCCGCCGAGGACGATACGGCGAGGCGAGTACATGAGCACGAGGTTCGCGCACATCTGCCCCAGATAATCCCCCTCGAGCGCCCACACCTCAGCGTTGTCCGCGAGCTCGGCCGCGGGCTTTCCCCAGCGCGCGGCGATGGCGGGGCCGGAGGCGAGGCCCTCGAGACAGCTCGCGTGGCTCGGGCAGACGCAGCGTCCCTCCTCGGTGGGACGGGTCCTTACCAGCATGTGGCCGGCCTCGGGGTGCAGCATGCCGTGAAGGAGCCTGCCCGCGCACATGACGCCCGCGCCCACGCCGGTGCCGATGGTCACGTATACGGCGTCCTCGAGCCCCTTGCAGCAGCCGAAGACTACTTCGCCGAGGCAGGCAACGTTCACGTCCGTGTCGTAGGCCACCGGAATCCCGAGGGCGTCGGCGAACGCGGCGCGAAGACCATAGCCTCGCCACGCGAGCTTGGGCGTCTGAAGGATGGAACCGTAGCGCTCATCGTTGGGGTCGACGCAGGTCGGGCCGAAGGCGCCGATGCCCAACGCGTTCACATCACGGGCGGTGAACCACTCGACCATTTGTGGGACGGTCTCGGCGGGCATAAGCGTCGGGGTCTCCATACGGTCGAGGACCTCGCCGTCGCCGGACACCACGGCACAGACCATCTTGGTCCCGCCGGCCTCGAGGGCGCCGAGCCTCATTTGCTTTTCGCTCATGTGATCCTCCTTACAAAGGAACGCCCGCAGTCATGGTCAACCGCGGGCGCCCATAACGTTGGCTTGTTTCGAGGCGACCCTACCTGGGCACGCGGTCCTGCCTTGCGGCAAACGGGGCGAGCACGGCGTGCGGCTCGCTTTGGTACCAGTAGGCGACGGTGGAGATGTCATCCTCGCGCTCGTAGAGCTTGATGTCGTCGTTGCCGAGGTCCTGGAACGTCACGCGCAGGTCCTCCTTGAACGAGATCGGGTCGGGAAGGTGCCACCTGTAGAGGCCATGCCTGGGCAGCGCGTCGTCGTTGGTCGCGAGCATCGGGTTCGGGTTCGGCTTGCCCGCGCTGAAGCGGTCGCGCGTGGCGTCGCGCGTCGAGCGGTACGGGTAGCCGGCGAACAGCGTGTTGAAGCACTGCGCCTCGGGCAGCGCATGGGGCGGCCTGTCGAGGAAGGCCCAGGCACCGCCGAAGTAGTCCTCGGCTCCCGTCGAGGTGACCGTGGGGAACTCCTCGTCGCCGTCGAGGAAGAACTTCATCTCGCCCTCGCCCCACCAATAGCGCTCCAGGGCGCACAGGGCCATGTAGGTGCCGACGTAGTAGCCCTTACCGCGCACGCCGTCGAGCACGGTGTAGTCGACGCCCCTGCGGGTGCTGCGCTCGCGGTTAAAACGGGCGTGGAAGTACATGGCGTCGTCCGGCACGTCGGTGAGCGCGTAGTTGAACGTGTAGAAGATGTACTTAATGAACCCGGGGTGCTCGCTCGTAAGCGTGACCTTGGCGTGCTTCCTGAAAGGCATCTCGAAGTAGCAGTTCATGCCGCCCGTCGGGTTCACGCAGATGGGCATCGAGTTGACGATGGCGCGCTCACCGAAGCCGTTGCAGAAGAAGTCGCCGACAGGGCACTCGACCGAGGGGGTCTCCTCGTCGTCCCAGTAGAAGCGCAGCACGAGGTCGCGCATGACGAAGCTGCCGGCGGCGGTCTTGTCGGGGACGGTCATCCAGATGTGGCGGATGATGCCGGGGCCCTCGATGTCCGCGAGCGTGATGGTCTCGCCGGACTCAAGGGGCACGCAGCACGAGCCCTTGCGGCCGACGCCGAGGTGGCTGGCCGACATGGCGGCACGGCCCTTCTCGCCCGTGATGTTCTCGGGGGTGATGGCGCGGCTTTCCTCACCGCCGTGCATCCACACGTCCTTAAGGAACTCTCTCATCGTCGACCTCCTCTATTCGTCGTCTTCGCACTCGGCGGAACTGGCACCGTTCACGTAGACGATCTGCTGGCGCGCCTCGTCGACGAGGGCGTCGAAGTCGAGTTTCTCGTCGGGGCGCGCGAGCGCGACCGTCATGGCGAGCGGGAGGTTGACACCCGCGATCACGTGGATCCGGTCGGAGGCGAAGCGGGAGAAGCGCTGGTTCACGCTGCCGCCGAGCGCGTCGGTGAGGACGACGACCTCGTCAGTGCCCGAAAGAGCCGCCTCGACCGCCGCGTCGAGCCCCTCGCCGTTGTCGTTCACGTAGGCGCACACGGCGTTGACGGCGTCGCTCTTACCCGTAAGGAACTCGAGGGTGTCCTTGAAGCCCTGGGCGAGAAGGGAATGGCTCGCCACAACTATCTTTCTCATTGATTCACCAATCTCTTGGGTCGAAGCTAGGCAAGGATGCCGGCGGCGGAGGCGACCATCGCGAGGACGATCACCACGAGGATGAGGGCCGTCATGCTCGCGTTCTTCTTGGTAAGAAGGTAATACGCGCTTCCCGTGATGGCGGCGGGGATCATGGCAGGCAGGATCTTGTCGAGCAGCGGCTGAATCTCCATCGAGACGTCGCCGAAGCTGAAGCTAATCGGGCAGGTGACGCCGATAACCGAGGCGATGAGGCAGCCGACCACGGTGAGGCCGAGCACGGAGGCGGCGGCAGTGAGGTTGGGAAGCTTCTCGCTGAAGTCGGTGACGAGCTTCACGCCCTGCTTGTAGCCGAACTCGAGGGCGTGCATGCGGACCCAGAAGATGGCCAGGATGAGCGCGAACCAGATGCCGGCTCCCACGGGGTTGCCCTCGATGGCCATGTAGGCGGCGATGGAGCCCATGATGGTCGGGATCATGGTCATGAGCAGGGAGTCGCCGACGCCGGCGAGCGGTCCCATGGTGCCGATCTTTAGGTCTTGGACGGCGTCCGCCGCCGCTAGGCCGTCGCGTTCCTCCATGGCCACGCAGGCGCCAAGGATGATGGCAGCGAGCCAAGGCTGGGTGTTGTAGTAGCGGAAGTGGTTGTTGAGCGCTTGCTTATAGTCCTCGTCGTTCGTGTAGATCTTCCTCAGGACCGGCGAGAGGGCGTAGGCGACTGAGGCGCCCTGCTGGGTCTGGTAGTTGAAGGTGCACACGCTCATGAGCCAGCGCCAGTTCGCGTTGCGCAGGTCCTTCTTGGTGACCTTGTAGCCGGAGGGCTTGCCCTCGGCGACGGCGGTGATGTTCTCGTTTTCCATGGTTACTCATCCTCTCCGATGAAGGCGTCTGCGGAAGCGTGGGCGGCGAGCTCGGTGTCCCTCTCGGCACGCTGGTAGAACGCGATCGCGAGGGCAACGCCGACGATGGCGGCGCCGATGATGGGCACGTTCAGGAAGGCCGAGAGGAAGAAGCCGACGAGCAGGTACTGGAAGTACTTGCCGGTGGGCATGTAGCGGAGCAGCATGGCGATACCGATGGCCGGGAGCATCTTGCCGGCGAGGGTGAGGCCGGAGAGGAACCACTGAGGCATGACCTCGAGGAGCCAGTTGACGGCGGGCTGGCCGAGCGTCACGGAGACAAAGACGGGCAGGGCGGCGCACAGGCCGAAGAGCACGGGGCAGACCCACAGGATGGCGTTCATCTGCTTGAACTTGCCCTCGTCGCAGAACTTCTGGGACTTCTCGACGACGAAGCCGTTGAGGATCTTGACGATGACGTCGAGCTGGATGCCGAGCATGCCGACCGGCAGGCCGATGGCGAGGCCCGTGTCCGCGCCCAGGGTCACGCCGTAGGCGGTGGCGATGATGGCCATCGTGCCGTAGTCGGGAATCGACGAGCCGCCGAAGCCCGCGACGCCGAGCTGCATGAGCTGGATGGTGCCGCCGATGACGAGGCCGGTCTGCCAGTCGCCCATGACGACGCCGGTGATAAGGCCCCAGAAGACGGCATAGTTGACGAAGATCATCGGGATGCCGTAGTAGTCCACGTGCTTGATGAAGGCCAGCAGGGTCAAAAGGACGACCTGCAGAATAGTGAAGTTGACCATGATCCCTCCTTAGATGAGGTCGGCGACGGAGACGGGCTTGTCGGCGGGCACGAACTGTGCCGTCACCTTGACGCCGCGGGCGATGAGCGCCTTGTAGCTCTGGACGTTCTCGGCGGAGGCATAGGCGCGCTGGGTGAGCTGGACGCCGCCCTCCTTGACGAGCGAGCCGCCGACGATCAGCGACGGGAGCTCGATGCCCGACTCGACCAGGTGGAGGATCGTCTCGGGCTCCTTGGCGATGACAAAGACCTTCTCGCGGTCGTACTTGCCCGCCGCGAAGTTCTTGAGCGCGGTCTGCTCGGAGATGATCGAGACGGCCATGCCCGCGGGGCGCGCCATCCTCATAGTGGACTTCAGGACCTCGTCGCCGGCGACCTTGTCGTCGATGACCATGACTCGGGTCGCGCCCGACACCGGGGCCCACTGCGTCACGATGATGCCGTGAAGCAGGCGATTGTCGATTCGTGCCATAACAACACTCATGTTTGCTCCTATCAAATGAAGTTTTACGTTCGGTACTGCCTCGGCGCTATCCGGATTCGCGCCGGGCAAGGGGTTATCGGATTATTGAGGACGCGCAGTCAGCTTGCGGCGGCGCGGGGAAGGTCACTCGTCGAGCAGGAGGTCCGAGGAGCCGAGGCGCTCTTCTCGCGCCGGGGCGGCGCTCACGCTTATGTAGTCGAAGACATATGCGATCTCGCTTACGGGAACCTCTACGCGATAGCGCGTCGAGATGCTCGAGAAGCTCTGCCTGAAGGACTCGATGAAATCGGCACGCTCCTCCTCGAAGCGGTCCTGGCCAACGTAGGTCTCAATGGGGTTTCTGGTAACAAGGCGCTCAACGAGACAGCAGAGGTGGACGTAGAGCCCAATGATGGCGTTGCTGCCGATCTTCTCGCCTGTCCTGCGCTGAAGCTCGTGCACGGCGCTCTCGATCTCGTGGAATAGCCGCTCCGGGTCGAGGATGGTGATGGAGCGGATGACGTTCTGCAGCGTCATGTTCGAGAGCAGCTTCTCGTGGAAAGAAGAGAGCTCGGAAGCGTCAAGCCACCTGCCGAACACGGCATCGACCTTAGAGGCGGACGCCGTCGACATGATGTCCTCGAGGGCGACGAAGGGGATGGAGGCGACCCCGGGGTCTCCCGTGCCGATGACGGCGCAGACGCGGTGCTCGGAGAAAACGGCGTCGTTCGACCCGTTCGCGACAAGCTGCTTGAAGGGCCTCGTGAGCAGGCGCGCGCCTATGGTGCGCGGGAGGCTCTGCGAGACGAGCTGGCGTATCCTCTCCGCGGCGTCGACCCCGGACTCGGAGCAGAAGACGATGGCGTCCTCACGGTTGATGCGCTCGATCACCTTGCAGTGCGTCACGCACGCGGCGGTCGCATCGCCAAGAACCTCGGCGATGGACTTGCCGCCGAGCAGCCCGACCCCGATCTCGAGCGCAAGACCGGTAGAGACGTTGTTCACCACGCCGATAGTGGAGTCGGTAACGTTCTCGAGGGCCTTATAGGCCTCCTCCAAGGAGCCCATATCGACGAGGAACACAACCCCGGTGCAGTAGGAATGGCGGTCGACGAGGCGCTGGAGCGGACCGACGATGTCCTTCAGCTGCTGGTCGTAGGGCATGTCGACCGCCTCGTACACATGCATGCCGAGCATACGGTTCGCCGCGTCGGCGATGCTCGTCGCCGTTGAGTAGCCGTGGGACAAGATGACGCAGAGCGTTCGAAGGGCCTTCGCGTCGCGAGACTCCGATGCGACGCACAGCGTCAGAAGCGTCTTCGTGAAGTGATCGAGCGAGATTCCCAGCGCCCCTTCCACGTCTGCGGCGACCTGATCGGAAACGCTCGAGGCAAACGGTAATTCGGAGGTCACGGCACCGAGGAGATGGGAGATTTGCTCCGCACAGGCAGACTTTCGCTTAGCCAGGCCGATGCCCGGCCACAACTGCAGGCAAATCTCCTGGGCCAGCAGAAAAGCGACCTTCCTCGAAAGCTCGATGCCATAAGAAGAGCCTGCGTCGGCAAGGACCGCGCCCACGATGCGCTCGAAGGCGCGCGACCTCGAGGAGGTAACGCCGCGGCCGAAGATCAAGTGATCCTCAACGCCGCGCACAGCGGAGACAGCTTGCGAGACGAGCTCGGAGACAGAGAGCTCCCCGGCGCAGAATCGCTCATCGAGAGAGCACAGGGCATCGAGCGCCTGCTCGACCGGCCCTGTGCTCTCGGCGGCATCCAGGGACGCGTCGATCAGAACGCCATCGTCGGGCTGTTGATCGATCTGCGCGGAGGAGAGGAGCCCGCTGGGAAGAAGATACGGGCGAACGACGACATAGTCGCCCTCGCGATTGAGGAACGCTTTGGCGCAGCAGTTCGTCACGCAGGCGCGCAAGCCGGCGATGTTATCGGAAAAGTCCGCGTTCACAAGGCAACGGTATGCGCCGCGGCTGATCTTCACATCAGAACCGATTCGGCACCCCTCGCTACGCAGGAAGCTCAAGATGAGATCCTCGCGCTCCTCGGGGGTCCGCTCCTTGAGTGAGGGGACGCGGGCACAGATGGGCATTTTGCTGTAGGCCGAGGAAACCTTCAGGTCATCGGCGGAAAGCGTCGTCGAAAGAACGAGGCGAGCGCGCGGCGCATCCTGGGAGGCATCGAGCCCGAGGGCCGTCGCAAGGCAGTGCTCCATCGCAGAGGGAGAGAGTGCCTCGATGCCGTTCACAAAAACCACGCCCCCGCGCGATTTCGCGATCGACTCGTCAAGAAGCCCGTTGAACGAGGCGGCGTCCGGGACCCCGGCGCAGTCGATGCGCACATAGGAGGAGTCGCGGGACAGCAAGCCCTGGTTCTTGCCGTACTCGTACACAAGGCGAGAAAGGAAAGACTTACCGACACCCACGCCGCCGCTCAAGAGGATGGGTAGGCCAAACGGAGGGTACTGAACCGCAGCCTTGCACTGCTCGACAACGGAGCTGAGGCTCAGGTCAAAGCCCACGGCACGCGCGAAGTCACGGTGATCGGCGATTCCCGTCGCCTGGATGAGGTCGGCGAGCGAGGCGTACTCGCTTGCAGAGAGCTTTACCTGAAAACGCTTCTGGAACGCGCGGCGATGAAAATAACGGACAGGCCTGCCCGCCACCTTAACCACAAGGCCGGCGCGAACAAGGTCGTTGAGGTACTGGCTCGCCAGGCTCCTGGAGATGATGAGCGTCTCGGCGATGTCGGAGGTGGACAGACGAGCAAGGTCGTCGAGCGAGACGGCAGAGGTGAGGGCCTCGAGATGCTCGAGAATCCTGTCCCTCATGTCGACGGGCTTCTTTGCCAAGCTGTCCTGTGCGGTCTTGTCCATGACTTCTTACCTCCTTGTACAAGGAGTATAAGGGGAACACAGAGAACGGAAGGGGGCGCGTGGGGGAATCAACAGCCCCGAGGAGAAGTTCACCACTTGAGGGGCAGAAAACAACGGCCATTGAACATTCAGGGCCGACGCTCAACACTTCGGCTCGACACTTCGCTTTGGAAAGGGCCCTGCGCGATGGTGCAGCCCTCCATCTCGCAGCACAGGTCGCCGAAGGTCGCGAGGATGCGCTCCTTCTGTTCCGTGGGCGAGACGGCTCGGTGGGCAAGGTCCTCTCAAAAGGGGTCGTCCGACGCCGCAAGACCTCGATGACCGACTACCGCCTCGAGCAGGTGGCGGATTACCTCTGCACCATCGAACTTGCCTTGGTCAAGTACGAGGCCAAGGAGGACGGTGAGACGTACAACAAGTTCTTCGGAGGTATAGGCTCTTTCAAGAGGAACTGGCTCAAGCAAGCCCGCAGCAAGCGGATATAGCTGGTCTCGCGGTTTCGCAAGGAACGGTCAGTTCTCCTCTGGCGGGGAACTCCGGGCGACGTGCTTCGAGCAGCGGAAGCTGAAGCGCAAGCAGAAGCAGCGCGGGCATTGATCGGTGCCGACATGGGCCCAGACGTGAACAGTGCTACGTCCCCTGTTCACGGGGCGCGAAACCGCAAAGGTTGCACAGAGGTTGCAAAATAAGAAGCCCCCGACCTGTTTTCGCAGGTCAGAGGCTTGAAATCAACGAATATCGTTTATTCCCACTCGATAACGGGTGCCGCAGCTAGAAAGGCAGCTCACTTTTTTACAATGCAAGCTAACAGGCGTTTCTTCGACGGAATTTGGTCCTCATTTGGTCCTCACGCATAAAACGAAAAGGTTGATTCGAGATCTTTAATCAGCTGGATCATCCTTCGTCAGACATTTGACCCAGCGATAATTTTCATCATCAAGGCGCGAAACCAACTCATGGCGATCTCTGTAGCGCAATGCTATAGGTTTAGGAAATAGATCGTCTTTTACAGAAGCAATCAGCTCGCGAGGCGCATTGTTATCTACCAGCGAGATCATTGCAAGAACGTACCCGCTATAGAGGCCATCTACATAGCCTGTTTGATGCAAATTTTCAATAAGTAAATCATTCGGCAAGCCGCCATACCCACTTGGCACTAGGCCTTCTTCTACGAGTTGAGAAGACCAGAGGGACATAATCTCGTCCTCGTCTTTCTTGCTCAGTTTTCCTAGAAGATTATCAAAATCGATACCCTGAACTTTATCGTTAAGGTATGCAAACAGGATTCGAATGAAACTCTTAGCCGTCGAAGACAGTTCGCGATTGATTTCTTCCTTTAGCTCATTGGCGACTCCATCGCCCAATTTCGTTTCTTTATTCATATCCTCTCCCTTCCCAACAGCTTGCCCCAAAGCAATATGTTCCGACCCGCCAATGGCAGAAACTTGCTAAGCAAGCGCATATCCCCTCTTGAAACGTTCGTCGAAGGGACAGAAATCGCTATAAACATGACCGTCAATAAGCAGCGAACCATTCGGTTGGCGTATCGTATGCTGCCGAAACTTATCGACATAGTCATCGGACTTATCATGTTCGAAATAGCTGAACCGATCGAGCCACTCGTCGTATTCATCGGCCCGCTTCACACGAGTCTCGTACTTCTTTGCCCATTCAAAAAGAAAAGAGTCGGAAACAGGTCCCCTCGCGAGGAGCACTGGGCCGTCTTCCAGCTGAACCGGAATCAACCCATATGAGGCCGAAAGCTGAAATAATGCGTGGGCCGCTTGAACAGGACTACCGAAATCGGTAAATACAAGCGCCCCTCTCTTCACGCCAAGAGCAGCAGACAGTTTTTGGAGCGCAGCGAATTTTGGCACCCTAGCCCCTTGTTCATACGAACGTAGCGTTGCAAGGGAAAGATCGGTCTCTCGGGCCAAATCCGGCTGAGTCTTCGCAGGAGTGCACCGCGCCCTTAGCTCGGGCAGTTTCTTCGACTGCATTCTATTCTGCCAGGGCGTAATCAGTATCCAGGACTCTCGCGGATCGTACTCGTAGCGCAAGGGAAACTGGGACGGGTCAAAGTCAGCCGCGAAGTTGTCCTTCCATCTTTCATAATCATCCCGGTCGGAGTCGCTCTCAACCTGAGCATACTGAGCAGCCCATTTCTTCAGGAACGCCTTCATGAAAGATGAAGTCGGCTTGAGCGCAGAATAGCGCTCATTTGCAACGGGCTCGAACCCGTATGTCGCAGCAAATTGAAAGAAAGCCTGAGCAATTAGGTCCGTATCACTGAAATCGTAGTAGCGAAGCGCCTCGGCTCGTATGCCAAAGGCGTTCGCAAGCCCCTCAAGATGCTCCTCTTTCGGGGCCGACTTCATCAGCTCGTAATTCCTTAAGGCCGATTCCGGGATTCCCGCCGCCTGCGCAGCCACCTTTCGGGTCCATTTACGCGCCGAGCGGAGGCAAAACAGCTTCTGAGATAGTTGCTGCCTCCCCCAGCGCTTGCTCGTTTGTTCCCACTCCCTGTCGGCCGCAAACGACGACAGGGCCTCCGAGATTGTACCGACGTAGTCGACGGCAGTCATTCAGATACACCTCCAAAGAATAGCTGCCCTTAAGTCTACACGCGAAATCTAGTGCGTACAAAAAATGTAGGAGATGTGGCCAGATTGGAAATATTCCAGTTTTCGTCGTAGCTAATACCTTTTTTGTACATAATCGAGACAAGGGGCAACAGGTGTCCCATCCTAGAAAGGAGACTACATATGACACGTCAGCTTATCGGCGCGGAGGAGGTTGCCGAGATCACGGGCATGAGCAAGTCCTATTCGTTCAAGCTGATCAAGACTTTGAATGCAGAGCTTGCAGCTCAGGGGATCATGACCATCCCCGGGAAGGTCCAGCGCTCGTATTTCGAGGCACGCCTTCTCTCCGCCCCTTCTAAGCAGAAGGTGGCGATGACTAATGTCAGTTAGCCGCGACAAGAAGCGCGGGACCTGGACAGTCGAGGCTTGGTATCGCAACTCTATGGGCGAGCGTCATAAGAAGACGAAGCGCGGGTTCGCCTCCAAGAAGGAGGCTGTGGCTTGGGAGCGCGACTTCCTCGCCTCCTGCGACGAGCGTGTCGAGGTCACCGTCGAGGCCTTCGTCAAAACCATGTACGCACGTGACATCTACCCTCGACTGCGAGTCGGCACCAGGCTCACCAAGGATGCCATTATCGACAAGTACATCCTGCCCATTTTTGGCCCCATGCGCCTTTGTGACGTCAAGGCTGCGGACGTGGTGCGTTGGGAGAATTGGCTCCTTGAGCAGAACCTGTCGCAGGGCTATCTCCACACCATCTGCAACCAGTTCTCAGCCATCTTCAACCACGCCGTCCGATTCTACCGCCTGCCCCAGAATCCCATGTTGGCGGCGGGAAAGGTCGGCTCCAAGCGCCCCGAGAAGGAGATGCTCTACTGGACCCCTGCCGAGTTCAAGCGCTTCTCCCAGGCCATCGAGGACAAGCCGCTCATCTACCTTGCATTCCTCACGCTCTACCTCTCGGGCTGTCGCGAGGGCGAGCTCCTCGCCCTCCGTCCGGAAGACATCGACTTCAATCTCAACGTTATCCGTATCCGTCATTCCTACGCCCGCATCAAGGGCGAGGACGTTATCGGTCCACCCAAGACGCGCGCCTCGAAGCGGGACATCGTCATGCCGAGCCTCCTTCGTGAGGAGCTGCGTGATTATCTGTCGACACATCCCGAGATCGCCCCTACCGACCGGCTCTTCCCCGTCACGAAGCACGCGTTGTCGCATGAGATGAAGAGGGGTTGCGAGCTCTCGGGCGTGAAGCGCATCCGCATCCATGACATCCGCCACTCTCACGTCAGTGCGCTCATCAACAGCGGCTACTCGCCCACGGCGATCGCCGACCGCATGGGTCACGAGACCGCCGAGGTCACGGAGATGTACTCGCATCTTTTCCCCTCGACCCAGCACGACCTCGTGGAGGCGCTGGACGAGGTGATGTCGGATGTCTAGGCCGATTGTGGACGCCAAGGGACGCCGTCGCTGCAAGACCATCGCCTTCCGCATGTCGCCCGCAGAAGCGGACCAGCTCGACCTCCGCGTCGCTTTGAGCGGTCTGTCGAAGCAGGACTTCATCGCGAGAAGCCTGCTGGAAGGCACTTTTACTGTGGTCGCAACCACCCGTATGCGCAAGGCGGTTAAGGAGCGCATGGGACCTGTCGTAGCGGAACTCCGGCGTATCCGGCGCGCAGGAGATATGGACGACGAGCTCGTCGAGTCGCTTGAGACGCTCGCCGCCTTTGCCGGATCGTTCGCGCCCGAGCGCTCCCCTGTGGAGCTTGAAGACGCCCTCATCGCAAACCTGGGTCTGGACGACGGCCTCCCCTACCAAAGCTCGGCCGTCGCCCAAAAACATGAGCCCACACGTAAGGAGGACTCTGTCGATGAATCTTAGCATGATGAATTCCGCCCGACGCCGCGCCGTCTTGCGCGACTACCGCCTCGACCACCCCTTGTCGGAGGAAGAGCTGGTCGAGCGCCTTATCGACACGGAGCTTCGCCTCCGCCGGCTCGAAGCACTTGCCTCCGCCAAGAACCACCCCATCAATGGTCCGCGCCGTCACCATTCTTGTGAGGCGATCTGATGGGCACGCAGAAGCACGACGACGCCCCCGAGCCGCAGTCCCCGGAGCGCCGCTCCCCGCCGACGGTCAACGAGATCGTCGAGGAGCTCAAGTCTCTTCCCCTGAACGTCGGCTACAACCGTCTCGCGAACGAGCTCTTCAAGACTGGGCCCCTGCCCTGGGATGCAGATTCGCGGGAACGCCGGTGGCGCGATAGCGACGACGCACGGCTCTTCGCCCTCCTCCAGCAGATCATCTCTCTCCAGAAGGAGAAGTTCATGCTGCTCGCGCTGACCATCGTCGGCGAGGACAACGCCTATGACCCGCTCGTTGCCATGCTCGATACCCTCACCTGGGACGGCATCCCGCGCGTAGGGACACTCCTCAATGTCTACCTTGGCGCGGAGAGGAACGCATACGTCTCGGAGGTCGAGCGCATCTTGTTCTGCGAGGGCATCGCCCTCGTCTACAGCCCGGGCTGCAAGGCCGATTACATGCCCATCCTGTGTGGTGCCGGAGGCATCGGCAAGTCCTCCTTCGCGAGGGGCCTCGCCATGCGCGACGAGTATTTCAGCGACTCCGTGATCAACCTCGGCGATGTCAAGCTCACGGGCGAGCAGAACCGGGGCAAGTGGATTGTCGAGATCCCCGAGCTCAACGGCATGTCCGAGCGCTCCGTCGAGAGCGTGAAGGCCGGGATCACACGTCAGGTAGATGAGTTCCGGGGAGCCTACTGTCGACGGACGGAAGCTTTCCCCCGGCGCGTAGTCTTCGTCGGCACCACGAACGAGGCCGACTTCATCCGCGAGCGGACGAGCGGCGCAAGGCGCTTCCTCCCGGTGCTCTGCGGCATCGAGCGCACGGAGAAGTCCGTCTTCGACGAGGGCTTTCCTACCGCCATCCGGCAGGCATGGGCAGAGGCCCGCACGTGGATGAAGACGGGCGACCCCCGTTTCTCGACCGTCCTCACGCCCGAGATGGAGGTCGAGGCAGCCGCACAGCGCGGACGTTTTGTCGAGGAGGACCCCTGTGTTCAGAAGGTCCTCGCATATCTTCCCGGCAACACCGACCGTCCCATGTGCACGTTCGAAATCCTCGACAAGGCCCTCCACCTTGAGAAGACCAAGGCCAACTGCAAGATGGTCAGCCGCATCCTCTCGTCGCAGTGCCCCGGATGGGTTCCGGGCAACAAGCGCCTCTGCCCTCCATACGGCAAGCAACGCTGTTGGGTGTTCCGGGAAACGGATTAGGGCCGATTGGGTGCCGCAGCATGTCGCAGCGGCACCCTGTCCACCGCCCTTCACCTGCAAGACTCGGCAGACGGTGCCGAAGGTGCCATGGATTCCAAAACTCTTGGCCGCTCCTCGGCACCTTCGGCACCACGCAGTCTCTCCGCAGCTAGAACCATCGCTAACCAAGACATTCAAGCGAGTTGCCGGCACCCGTGCGACACCGGCAGAAAGGAAACACACGATGAAACTGATCGAGAAAATGAAATCGCGCCTCGCCGACCTCCTCGGGATAATCCCCGAGCACAAGGGCGACGCCGTCGACTCCGTACTCTCCCATCTGCTGGAATCCGATCCCGGCCTGAACTTCACGCGAGCAGCGCGGGTCAACGAGCGTCCGGGTTTCACGCGCGTCGTTCGCGCCGGAATCGCCTACTACGCAAAGCGGGAGTGCAAGGTCTTGAACCCGTTCAAGGAAGGCGGAAACGGCGTCTATTTCGTCAAGGGCTGCAACGACGACCCCACAGGCATCTTCTTCACCGACACTTTCAACGTCGACGACGTAGAGTACAGCGATGCCATCGCGGCCTATCTCTTCGCCTACGGAATCCCCCGCGACGATCTCGTCATGGTACCCATCACCTTCTGGCCCAGGACCTACGAGCGCACGCCCGAGAACATCGCCGCCCTCCGCGCCGTCGGTGCGCCCCTCCCGAACGAGGGACTCTAAAATGGCCATCGGAAAAGACGGGTCGAAGGTCATGAGCCTCCGGCTCCCTGACAAGGCATATCGCCGCCTCCACGCCTACGGGGTTTCCAAGGATCTTAGCGACAGCGCAGCCGCCCGCGAGCTCATCGCCGCCGGGCTCGCCTCCGACGGCCTGGCACTCTACTCCACTGAGCTCGGAACCTATCTGCGCGGCGTCATGCAGCCGCTGCTCGAGCAGCTCGACCACATGCTCGACGAACGCAACGCCGAGCAGGAGGACCGCATCGCGCGCGTCGTGCACCGCGCGACCCGCGCCTCTATCGTCGCGGCCATCGCGGCGGTCGAGATCGAGAAGGGCACGTTCGAGGGCCTGGATGGCGTGAGCGCCTCGGACATCTACGCCGCTTACGACAAGCAGGCCGGCCTCATGCAGCGCGGCATGACGCTCTCGGAGGCAAGGGAGCGTCTGTCCGATGGCAAGTCGTAGCAGCCTCGTCGTGAACGCCCGTGTGCACCTCTCCGGGTCGCGCGGGCGTTCCGCCGTCATCACCAACAACGTCGAGTACGTCGCCACGCGCAAGGGGGCCGACAAATCCGCAACCGTCGACGACCTCAAGCGCTACGAGCTCGCAGAGAGGATGGGACTCATCGGCTACTGCGCCGAGAGGCCCGGGTCGACCGCGCTCTTCGACCAGAACGGGGCCGTCCAGCTCCGCACGGCCCGCAAGGAGCTCGAAAAGGCTGACGGCGCGATTGCTACCGTTGTGCTCAGCGTCCGCAGGGACGAGGCATGCGAGCTCGACCTCGCGTGCAAGGAGGACTGGCAGCGCTTCTGCCGCCGAAACCTCGCGCCGGCGCTTGCTGAGGCAATGGGCATCCCCGAGTCCAGCGTCCGTTGGGTAGCCGCCGAGCACGAAAACCATCCGAATTCCAAGCACGCGCACGTTATTGCGTGGTCGTCCGATGGCTCGTTCGATTCACTCATGGCCCGCAACAGGCTCGACCGGGCTAGAAACGCGCTCACCGACGCGGCCCTGGCCCCGGCGCTCGCGGCCGAGTATGAGGCCCGCGACCTCGCGAGGTCGCGGGCGGTCGACGCCGTCCGCCAAATCCCCGCCGACGAGATTGGCGTCACGCTGCCTGCGGACGGCCGAATCTCCTACGCGCACCTCCGCCGCTGGCACCCAGATGTCGCCAAGGCCGTCGATGTCGCAATCGCGGAAGCAGGGTCGAGGCATCCTGAAATCAAAGGGGCGAGCGCCGCTTACAGCAAGTCCGTGGAGCGTTGCGCCGGCCTCAAAGGCCTCGAAAGCGTTGCGCGGGACCGCTACGTGAACAACGCCATGCAGGAGCTACGCGCGCGCCAGGGCAACGCCCTGCTGAGGGTCATCGCACCCGACCGGACAACGGACCCCGAAAGGGAACTGATGAGGTCCGCAAGGCCGGACGGCGGGCCTGCAACGGAGCGCAAGCGCATGAAACCGCTCATCGGCGAGGTCCGCGCCTGCGTCACCGGTGAAGATCTGGAGGGGGCGCGAGAAGCCGTCCGCGAGCTCAGGCCTATCCCGGAGAGGTGTCTCCGGTCATGTCCGTCCTACGCGCTTTCTATGGCAAAAGCCCCGGTTGCCGTGAGCAGAGCCCTTACCAAAGCGCTCGCATTCGCAACGGAGAACCCCAGAGGCAAGAAGGATCCGTCAGATGAGGTCGGCCAGAAAGCCGAGCGCGCGCTCGCAAGGGCGCTCGCAGCCGCTGCATCGGCCGCGATCAGGGGCGATACGGCGGGCATCGTACTCGACCCCGCGAAAACCATAGTGAAGGGAATGATTCTATGAGCAAGCAGAAGAGCTTCAACGTCGACGAGGGCGCGCATTTCAAGCGCTGTGTCGCCGCCGGCACGGCCGCTGGGACCGCGATCGCGCTCATCCTACTGCCGGCAGCATGGCACTGGCTGAAAGCATGGGTCACCGGCATCGCCGCGACGCTCACAAGCTTCGGGACGGCCGCAGCACCCGAACTCCCCGATACCATGTTCCAAAACCCACTCGAAGTCCTGCCAGAGCTGATCCAGGACGACGCCTTCCTCGTGGGATGCGTGGCGACCCTCGCCATCTCCACGATAGCAGGCGTCTGGAGCCACTTTGACTGGTCGCGCTGGCTCCACGACGGGACCTGGGTCGGTGGGCGCCGCGCGCCGGGCGCGCCCATCCACGGCGACGCGAGGCTCATCTCGGCACACGGCGAGCTTAAGCGCCGGAGCGAATCGTGGCAGGAAGGCGGCAAGCCCTCGGGCGGTACGTTGGTCGTGGGCGAGATCGGGAAGAGCGTCAGGCTCATCGACTCAGTCCACGCTTGCATCCTTGCCGAGAGTGGCGAGGGCAAAAGCCGTCGAGTCGCCATTTTGTCAGCCTTGGCTAACTTCGAGCAAGGCCGTTCCCTCATCATCAACGACATCAAAGGGGAGCTCCGCGCCTTTCTCGAGCCGACGTTTGAAAAGGCCGGCACGCACCGCATCGTCGACGTGATGTTCGATTCGCCCGCCTCTTCGGCGCGGTTCGACCCGCTCGAGAGGGCGAAGGAAGCCTTTAATGCGGAGGGAACCGGCGGCTGCATCCGCGAGCTGCGGGAAGTCGCGCGCTGCATAGTACCCGCACCGTCGAAGGGACAGCCGTTCTTTTATGACGGGGCCCGGAACCTGTTCGTCGGCATCTCCCTCGCCCTCATCGAGGGTCCGTCCATCCCCAATGAGGAAAAGACCGTCATGTCCGCCGCCGCGGCGATCTCGCCCTCGGGCGAGAAGGGAGCGCTCGAGCGCGTCGCCGCCCTGGCGGCATCTCTGCCTTCAGGTGACCCCGCACTCCCCTTTCTCGGAGGCCTCAACGGCGAGCACGGAGGCGGCCCGGGCATCGTCTCGACCCTCAGCAATTGCCTGACCGAATACATCGACGGCAACGTGGCGAGAATGCTGCACGACGACGAGTGCGAACTCGGCGGCATCGGCGAGGAGCCCACTGTGGTCTTCGTCTCGTCCTCCTCAGCAACCGGAAACTATAAGCGGCTCGTGCAGACGTTCGTCTCACAGGCGCTCTCGGCGCTGCGCTCCTGCGCCGGCGCCCACGCCGGCCGCTGTCCCGTAGAGACCGTCCTTCTCCTCGACGAGGCGGCGTCCCTCGGCCGCAACGAACGCATCGTCCAGGACCTCGGTGAGATGAGATCTGAGAGGATCAGGGTCCTGTGGTTCTGCCAGTCGCTCCTACAGCTCCAGTCAGTTTCCGGCTACAGCCGCGAGGAAGCCGAGACAATACTCGACCTTCTCAAAGATAAGGTCGTACTTTCATGCTCCAACCTCGACACGGCACGCAAGCTCTCGGAATCGATGGGCTCCTACACCGCGATCGCGCAGTCCACGAGCAGAACGAAGGGAACGAACACCGGGTCAACCGGCACGAGCGAGGGACTCGTCCGCAGGCCGCTCATCACGCCCGACGAGCTTCAACGCTGGACGGGCCGCGAGACAGGAGCCCTCGTTATTCGCGACGGCACGCCCATGGCATTCCCCAGCAGAGACGTCACCGAGACCTTCGTGGGACCCGCACTCGATATGACGTCGTCCGAAACTGAGCGGGCTCTCATGGAGCAATCGATCGCCCGTCGCGAAATCAGGAACGAGACAGTACCGAACGTTTGGCAGGGCCCGTGTACTACCGATGGCACGGCGGCACCGACGAGGCCGAAAGCAGTCACAAGCTACGTTCCCGAAGGCTTCTAGCCTCGTAATCGTCCATAACCAGCGAAAACGCCTCGATCTACTACACGCCCATGCCCGCGCATTACACGCGGATATGGACGCCTTCCGTTCTCAGCACAGGCATCTACCTGCGCTTTCGAACTCGGCTCGCCGAGTTGCGCCGTTTGCCTCCGGCGAAACGTAGTGGAGCCTTATCCTGCACCGCCGCTTCGTGGCGGAAAACCGAATCCAGGGTGACGCGTAGCATTCGAACCACAGCGTCGAAAAATGACGTCAGAAGCCCGCCGCCGAGCTATCCATCGAACAGGTCTGAATTGAAAAACTCTCGCAGGGAGACGCCGAGCCCGCCTGCGATGCGCTCGATGTTCTCGATGGAGACGTTGCGCTTGCCAGTCTCGACTTCGGCGAAATAGGTGCGCGACATCTCGATGGAATATGCGAAGGCCTCTTGGCTCACGCCGAGTCCGGCCCTCAATTCCTTGACGCGAAGCCCCACGCGCATCTTGGGGCCCAGTTGAGTCATTGGCACCTCCTTACCGTCGGTGTCAATGATTCGGCCCTGTTCTATATAAGTCACACCTATATAAGTGACAATTTGAAATACAATACGGGAATCAGAGGATTTCAATCTGGGAGGAAGCACGATGAACATTGAAATCTCTAGAAGGGCGTTTCTCGCAGCGGGGTCCCTCGCCGTCATGGGCTCGCTCGGGCTCGCCGGGTGCGGCAAGAGCAGTATCAGCGGCAAGACCCTCTACTACTACTCGGTTTGCGGCAGCGTGGCCCTTGGCAAGGTGTGCGCGAACAAGCCCGGATCCGCGTCGACGATCAAGTTCGACGACGACACATGGCACTACGTCGGCTCCACCGAGCTCAGCGGCGACTGGAAAGCCGAAGGCGACGATGTGGTCCTGTCCTCATCGCAGCTCGGCACCGTCACGCTCGTAAGGCAGGACGACGGGAGCTATGTGCCCTCGGGGTCCGAGGGCTACGGCGAGAGGTACTTCGTGGACGAGTCCGCGGCGCAGTCCTACTACGACAAGTACACGGCGGCGACGCCCGACAGGGTGAGAGACGCACTGGAGAGCGCCACCTGGTCGGTGAAGAACCCGCCCTCGACCCAAACCGTCGCAGAGACGCTCTCGTTCGACGACGGCTCGCTCGCATTCACGAAGGGCGAATACCAGAGGAAGGGCTCTTACACCGATGCCCCGCGCGAGAGCTCATGGCTCGCCTCGGACCATTCGGGCAAATACGACCTCGACGTATCCTCTCAGTGGGTGAGCTCAGACGGGTCGTCGCCTCGCCCCTTGATCTACGAGGGGACGATAGCCGTCGGGGGCGAGGCGGCAGACTTTAAGCTGTCCGACCGCAGGGGCTCCCTCACGCTAACCCTTTCCTCCGAGTGGAGCGCGGTGGTGTTCGTCAATGGAGAGTAGGCGCGACAGGGGCAGGCGGCTCGCGACAACTGCCCTCGCGCGCATGGCGTCGCGGAAAGCCGCGGCTGTGGCGACGGCAATCCTGCTCCTCGCATTCCTCGCCCTCGTCTGGGCTAACGCCTCACCCGCGGAAAACGGAGCCGGAGGCGAGCCGGCTGCGCACGCGTGGCGGGAATCCGAGGAGGCTTCCGGAGAAGATGGAAGCGCCGGTTCCGCCCCTCAGAACGACGCGAGTGGAGCCTCCGAGCCGGCGGCGAAGGGCGAACAGACCGAGGATGCCTCCGCGAGCAGAGGTGAGGCAACGAGGAAGGGTGCGGGCGCCACGTCGTTGAGGGGCGATGCCGCGAACGCCACCAAACCAGGACCGGAAGGCTCCTCCGAGCAAGGGACTGCTGCCCACAAACACAACTGGGTTGCCCAGACCAAGACCGTCCACCATGACGCGCAGTACAAGACCTTCCATCATGATGCGGTGACACATCAGGTGTGGCATGACGCAGTGACGGAGGAGCACTACATCTGCAATCAGTGCGGCGCAGACATTACCTCTGACCCTTGGGGGCATCTCGATGCGTATGACCATGGTGGCTACCATTCTTCCTATGTAACCGTGAAGCAGGGCTATTATGAGACCGTGACCGACAAAGCAGCCTATGACGAGCAGGTGCAGGTGAGCGCGGCATGGGACGAGACCGTGACCACCGGGTACAAGTGCTCGGGCTGCGGAGCCACGAAATAGCGTCCGTAGCCGGATTCCGGGTCAGAGCGTGTATATGCCAGACAGGAGTCCATCGACGACAAACGCATAAATCCCAAAACTCGTCACGCACCCTCGAGTTTCCTTAAGCAAGGTTCCAAGGGGCAGCAGCCCCTTGGCGCGCAGGGGTGCGGGGATGGCGCGAGGCATCCCCGAAATAGCTGGCGCGGTCACGCCGATGGCATGCCCGCGCTCTCTGGATGCGCCTCACCCCTCTCCGGCGACGTACATGGTCCGCCCACTCTCGCAGTCGATGCTTTCCACGTCGCCGCGCCCGATGCGGACGGCGGCCCATCCGCCCTCATCCCCCACCAGGGCATCGGCCTCGCCGCACGCCTCCGAGACGAGACGCTCGAGCCCGAGCGACCCTTCCGGCGCGACACCCACCTCATACGCCCCTCCCTCGAGGTCCGTCTCGTACTCAACGACGACCGTCAGCTCGTTTCCCTCGCCCGGAACCTCGTCCGAGCAACCTACGGCGCTGCACTCGAACATCCCCATGGAGTTACCTCCTCCTGACGGCGCTGAGCGGCTTCGGGGAGAAGTGCTCGTCGCGCTCGACAACGGCGAAACCCATCGAACGATTCAGCTCGGCCATCTCCTTGAGACTGAAATAACCCAGCTCGTCGTCGTAGCCCTCGACGAGGCCGAACGCCTCGTCCGTGCCATCGAACTCGAGCAGCCACCAGTCCCATCCGTTCACGCAGGAGAAGTAGTGAACGTAGACCATGGGGTCCTCCGCCCCATCCTGCTCGTAGAGCCCCGGCAGCCCCTCCACAATCTCCCTCGTCATCAGTTCCCGCATGTCTTCCTCCGTTCCGGGCAACCTGCCCTCAACATCTCGCCCTACGGGCAAAGCCGAATGGCGACGCCGCGCGTCGTCGTCGGCTTTGCTCCCTGCAAAGCCGCACCGGAGCGAAGACGGGTCAAGGGAGTCCATGACGACCTCCACCAACCGGAGCGAAGCGGAGGTTTGTGCGGGGTCTCATGGGCCCCTTGACGCGGCGTAGCGGAGGTGCCACCCACGTAACGGATACGAGGTCATGACCGGCGAATGCCACCGAAACGCTTGAAATCATTGGTCAAGACTGAAGAGAGGCGGCCGCCCCTAACGGACGGCCGCCTTAGCGAGCCTTACTAATTCGGTTCTGGCATATGATCCGAGACGCCCGCCAGGCAAATCCCGACAATCCTAGTGATAGTCGTTTGCGAAGGAGCCGTAGAAGAGCGCCTTACAGTCGACATCGCTGTAGCCCATCACGGCATCCTGCACATCGGATCGCAAGAGGTTGAGCACCTTGTACACGCCCTCGCCCATATCCCCGACGAAGAGTACCTGCTTGAACACATCGGGATAATCGCGCAGATAGGTCACATAGCCCCTAAGCTTTGCTAGCGTGTCGCCGAGGAACTCGCCATGAGGGTCAACGATGGACGGCCTGATGACGCCCGCTGCATCCTTCACGAAGAAGAGGAAGTCTGGATGCAGGGCCTTGCGTCCCACCGAAGACATGTACGGAATCGAAAACGCCTTAGCAGACATGCTGCCCGACGGATTGCGATAGAAGGCAACCGTGCGATTCTTTGCCAATTCGTTCCTAACGATATAGTCTTCCGCCGGGTTCAGGTCGAGCGGGCAGAGGCCGTCCTCTTTCTGCACGATATGGCACGGATACTTAGCAAAGTCGTCCGACGTGCTGGCAGACGTGGGCCACTCTATCTTTGTGAGGCGCTTGCCCTCGGTTTCACGGGCCAGCTCGTCGTAGCGCTGCTTTGCCGCGTCGTTAAGGTAGTCATAATCGCCAGATCCATCGACCTTATCGAAGTATCCCTTTCGGCATTGAGCCGCCCAGCCCTCGAGCGCATCAACGATGGCCTGCGTGCGCACCGCTGCGGCAAGGCGCAGGTCGCACTCGGGCCGCCCAAGCTCCTTGAAGTTGGCGCGACGATACTCATTCGCAAACTCCTTAGTGAAATGCATGTCGGCGTCGCGGGCGGCCTTTCTGAGGCCCTCGGCGTCCGTGCGGGCCTCCTCCTGCTCCTGGTCCTCGGTCTCGTTGAGCTTGTCGAGCGTGATCTTGACGGTCTCGGCAACCTCTACGTCGTGTTTGGCTTCGCGGTACTCGTCCTCGTTAGCAACGATGTATCCCTTGAGCTTCTGGACGAACTGTTTTTTCACGTCGGCCGCGGCATTGACATCGAGGCCAGTCTCGACAAGCAGAGTCGCCGTCTTAACCAGGCTCTGGAATTCGTTCCTGGCCTTCTTCGGAATGCGCTGCACGGGGATGGAATCGAAGGCTGTGCGGATGCCCTGCCACTCCTGATGCGTGAAAGACTGCTCGCGCTTGGTGGGCGGCTTGGGCTTTGCCATGGGCACGGGTATTACGACCGAGACGGGCTGGGTCGGCTCGGTCTGTGCGGAACTTGGCTCAGGTGTCGCAGGTTGCTGCGGGGCAGACGCTGCAACGTCGTTGCCCGTTGCGGGCTGAGGCGCCGGCTCCGCTTCTGGCGCCGGAACGTCGACGGGGTTGACCCCCGAGGCAAGCGAGGGCTGCGTTCCCTGCATGTCCAACGGCTCCTGAATCGCGATGCCGGCAAGCGGCGCCTGATAGCCGGGCTGTGCCCGCCGCGCTGTCTCAATGGCCTTCTCGTTCTCCTCGTACGCCTTGAGCTCCTGTTGGTAGTCGGCTTCGGACTTGGGCGCAGCCGCCGTGATGGTCACGGGGTTGAGAACGATGTTCTGCTTGCCGATGGAGCTCTCGCCCATGTCGTCCTTGCGGCCCATGAGGTAGTCAACCACGTCCTGAGTGCTCTCGGGATTGAACTGGGGCAGGTAGCAGGCGACGGAATTCAAAAGGTCATCGGATTCGATGCGCCGCGCAAGTGGGGTGCGCACCATACGCCCCACGAGCTGTGCGATATAGGTCGAGTCCGAACGCCTGCGCTGCGAGAAGATGACCTCCGCTCGCGGGCAGTCCCATCCGTTGGAGACGGCCTCCTTGGCAAAGAGCACGCGAATGCGCGAGGCGTCCTGAACGAACTCGGGCTCGACATAGGGAATGAGGTATTTTCCCGCCGCGATGTCCTTATGCTCGCCGAAGACGTTGGCGAACGACATCGCCTCGGAAAGGCCGGGGACCAGGCTCGTGATCTGGTCGCACATCTCAGCCAGGGCCGAGCTGCTCACGTTGTCCGCCGCTTGGATGAGCAGCAGCGGGTTGACGGGGCTCTCGCCCTCACGGGCACAGTACTCGCTCCACTCGCGGCAGGCCAAGGCATAGCGCTCGCACGCCATAGTGAGGTACTGGTGCTCGACAGGGTCGTCCTTCTCTGGCACGCGCAACTCGATGATGTCCTTGAGCAGACCTGACTCCTGAACCTCGCGAGGGGTCACAGCGACCTTTGGCATACGCACGCGATCGGCGCGCTGGTCCATGGCCGCCTCGAACCTCTGCGGCGTGGCAGAGACCCCGACGACGATGGGCATCGCTGCACGGCCGTCGAGCCCATCAATGAGGCTGGCGTAGATCGTCGCGGTGCCGCGCTCGCTCGAGGCATTGGCCCCCAGACCGCGATGGGCCTCGTCTATGAACAGATAGAGGTTACGCTCCGGGTCCCTGATGGTGCGGTCAAGGATGTCCCAGAACACGCGGCCGGAGTTGGCCTCACTACCCTTGGTGAGCAGGCCGTTCTTACTGAGTAGGTCCTTACTAAGGAAATAGACGTGGCGCGGCTCGAGAATGTCGTGCGCGGCTCCGAAGTCGTTGGTAATTGTGACCAGGTGGCGCCTGTCAAGGATACTGTCTGCTAGCTTGTCCGCCACGTTTGAGAAACGCACGCTCGTCTGCTCGTTCAGACTCGGGGAATCCGAGAGCCAAAGAACGACGGCATTCTCGTCGGGCATGAGGCTCAGATCGTCGTCTCCGAAGAAGAGCGCTTCGATCGTCGCTGCGCACATGACCGTTTTGCCCGACCCCGTGGGAGATGCGAGGCATATCGAGGACAGCTCGCCGTCCTGCTCGTAGCGTCGGCGCATCGACTGCAACTTGTTCGCCAGGGTCGCGACCGCACCGGCTTGGAAATCCTTAAGTTCGACTCTCATTTTTACCTCACCGCATCCTCGGCGGCAATCTTGAACGATTGCAGGTAGTTCTCGTACAGGCGGACGACGTCGAGCCCAGGCAGTTGTGCCTTGACGGAGGCGTATCGAGCCGTGTCGTCCGTGATCACATAGGCGCACCCTATGCTGGCATTCTGCTTGACGGCGTCTATGAAAGCGCCGACCGAAGCAAAGTCGAAAAGGACGGCATAGGCGTCGGCCATGGCAAAGCCCGGCTGCTCGTGCTTGATGATGCCGCCACGCGAACCAGCGCGCAGCCAGAGCAGGGGCGCGATCTCCTCGAAGGCCACGCCCAGCTCGACGGCGTCTGGGTCTTCGTAGGTGAGGTCGAAGAAGACGGCGTTTTCCTCGAAGCCGTCGGCCATGGGGAACTCGTCGGCGAACTTGTAGTCGCCCTTGATGGGGTCGCCCTCGGGCGTCTTGCCCGTGATGGCCGCCGTGACGCGAGGCTTGGTAATGTACTGGCAGATGCCCAGCGCCTCCCATTCGGGGTCGCCCTGGCGAAGGCTGCGCTTGGTGAGCTTTTTGAATTCGTCCTCGGAGACCTCGTTGTTCGTGACGCTAATGGAGCGCCTGCGCCCGCCGTCCTGATGATTCAGGCGCATGACGGCATGGGCCGTGGTGCCCGACCCCGAGAAAAAATCGACCACAAGGGCGTTGGGCTTGTTGGCGACGAAAAAGCGAATGGTGTCTTCGACGGCATAGAGGGACTTTGGGAATGGGAAGCGCCTGTTCGGGAGCAAGCACTTCAATATTCCTGTCCCTGACTCGCTAGCTGAATGCGATTTTTGGTTCCATACGGTCATTGGACGAACGTTTGCTTCGCCTTGTTGCTCCAGGACAACAGCTCCATCGGCATCGTATCCGCGAACAGCCAGCTTTCCAGACTGAACATCCTTAACTTGACCAGAAGTAAGATGATATGGAACACGTTTAATGCCATCCCATGGCCCGAATTTTATGTAGCCTTCTGACTGATAGGCGCGAAATGTATCGGGTTTAAGAGACCAGGTGAGCTCTTGTCCCCCTTCGCCGATTGGCCATACGACAACTTCACTATCATTAGTTAGATAAGAGTTGCGATCGTAATCTACGGGAAGTGAATCTCCGCACCTAATATAGGAGCCGTCTTCGGCAGAGAAAACAAGCGGATAAAATAGATTTGGCCGAGCGGTTCTTCTTCCGTTGTTGCTTGCGCTACGCAGCAGGCCCTTCCAACGGATTGGCTTCGCCTTCTTCTCTTCCTGTTTCAGCATTGTGTTGCCAATGCTCCCAACGGAAGCGCCCCCAATAAGCACAAAGAATAAATACTCCTCGCAACGCGAGAACTCGTTATCCCGACGATTGCCCTTAGGGTTAATTACAGATGTCACCATTTGTATTTTTGCGCCGTTGAACACGCTCTCCAACAACATCCCCAGCCTCAGGTACTCCTTCTCGTCGATCGTCACGATGAGTACGGAATCGTTGGGGTTGAGCAGTTGTCTGGCGAGTTTGAGTCGGCGCTCCATGAAGGCGAGCCATTTGGAGTGACGATAGGCGTCGGAGCCGTCGACGTAATCGTTGTTATATTTCCAGTCGCGGGCACCGGTGTTATAGGGTGGGTCAATATATATGCAGTCCACTTTGCCTGCATAGGCAAAGGCCAAGGTTTCAAGAGCATGGTAGTTTTCGCCGTTAATGACTACTTGATAGGGCTTATCGCCACCGCGCTCGACACGCCCAGTCTCTTTGAGGCCAGCATAAATCGGCTGGTCATATTCAGCAACAGGCACGACATCGTTGACGGCAACGGAGCGGGGCTCGCATTCGTTTTCGTCATATGAGGGCGATTGATATGGCTTTAGATCAGCAACCCCCCCCCGAACGGTAATTACCAACCATAGCAGTTGGGAGTTAGAGTCCTCTTTTTTACCACGCTCGGGAAGTACCTGTACGATATCGCCCTTCATGACAGGTTTGCCATAAAGGCGAAGTCGTTCCGGGCGGTTGTGTTCAAATACAAGCCCAAACTGGCGCTGCGCAGCAAAGGCACGGATGTCGGCAGCGAGCTGACGATCGCCCAGCTTGACAGCGCGATCAACAAGGTTCTGAACGACTGCTTGCGTCGTCTGAGACATCACTTCTCCCCCTTACACTTCTCGTCAATCCATTCGCGCAGGACTTTAGCCACCGTCTTATCCTGGCGCGCGGCATAGGACTTAAGAGCCCGCTTATCCTCACGGGTTATCGAGAGCGTGAACTTATCCAGCTCCTTTTCGGCATGAACAGCCTGATCTTCCTCCATGGTCGCCCCTCCGAATTGACCTGTTCTACGTTCCTTAATTGACCGAAATCATTTTACGGCAGAATACGTAATTACGTAATTACGTAGGCTAATTTGAGCCAAGAAGCACTCAATCACTAGTCAGTATTCGTTGACGAGTCGTTGGGGATAACGAATATATCGAGGTAGACAGCCGTTTTTACCGTCTGTGAGTACCAGCAAATCGATACTCAAAACGTCGTGAGTACATTTTGAGTACCAGTCCGAGCGGCCTCTTGCGGGCGGACGCAATCTGCCGGTCAGCATTAATTAGAAATAAATTGATGGCGTTGCTTCGGTAATTGAAAGCACTTTAAAACATACCAGCAAACAATAATCCCAGCTAAACAGCTTGAGAGATTGCGTGGCTGGTTTGCATGTACCACATACACCACAATGCACAAGCACCCATGGCACGCAAATAAAAAACGAGGGAGGCCGTATCCGACCTCCCTCGCAAAGGGCTATTTACTATTCCCACTCGATGGTCGCGGGCGGCTTGGACGTGATGTCGTAGCACACGCGGTTGGCGCCGGGAACCTCGGCCACGATGCGGCCGGAGATGCGGGCCAGCACGTCGTAGGGCAGCTTGGCCCAGTCGGCGGTCATGGCATCGCTGGACTCGACGGCACGCAGGATGATCGGGCGCTGGTAGGTGCGCTCGTCGCCCATAACGCCAACGGACTTGATGTCGGGCAGGACCGCGAAATACTGCCAGCAGCTGTGCTCGGAGTTGCGCTCGCCGGTCTGCTCAAACAGACGCTGGTTGTAGGCGTCGAGCTCCTCGCGCACGATGGCGTCGGCGTTCTTGAGGATTTCGAGCTTCTCCTTGTCGACCGCACCAATGATGCGGATGGCAAGACCCGGGCCCGGGAAAGGCTGGCGGAACACGATGTGGCCCGGCAGGCCCAGCGCCAGACCAAGTGCGCGGACCTCGTCCTTAAAGAAGTGGTCGAGCGGCTCAATAAGGTCGAAGTGCACGCCCTCGGGGAACGGGATCAGGTTGTGGTGGCTCTTGATGGTGGCCGTCTTGCCGCCCGTCTTGCGAGCGCCGGACTCGATGATGTCAGGGTAGATGGTGCCCTGAGCCAGGTACTTGACCGGCTTGCCATCGGTCTCGAGCTGCTGCGCCACGGCGAAGAACTCTTTCCAGAACTGCGTGCCGATGATGCGGCGCTTCTCCTCGGGCTCGGTCACACCGGCCAGAAGCTCGGCATAACGGTCCTCGGCGTGGACGTGGATAAAGTCGACATCGAACTGCTTGGTGAAGACCTCCTCCACCTGCTCGGGCTCGCCCTTGCGCAACAGACCGTGGTTGATGAACACACAGGTCATCTGCTTGCCCACGGCGCGTGCGCCCAGCGCAGCCACGACGGAGGAGTCGACGCCACCGGACAGAGCCAGAATCACGCGGTCGTCGCCGACCTTCTCGCGGAACTCGGCCGTCATGGTCTCGACCAGGTTGTCCATGCTCCAGTTAGGCTCCAAGCCGCAGATCTCAAACAGGAAGTTGCTCAGCAGCTGCTGACCGTACTCGGAGTGCTTGACCTCGGGGTGGAACTGCGTGGTGAAGATCTTGCGCTCAACGCACTCCATGGCGGCAACCGGGCATACATCGGTGCTGGCGGTAACGGTAAAGCCCTCGGGCACCTCGGAGACGGCATCGCGATGGCTCATCCACACGGTCTGCTCCATGGGCGTGGAGTTAAAGAGCTTGGCGCCTGCCGTGCGCGTGATGGTGGCGCGGCCGTACTCGCCCACCTCGGAGTGGCCGACCTTGCCGCCGAGCGTCACGGCCGTGATCTGATGGCCGTAGCAAAAGCCCAGGACGGGAAGGCCCAGGTCAAAGATGGCAGGATCGATGGACGGAGCGTCCTCGGCGTACACGGAGGCCGGGCCGCCGGAAAGGATGAGCGCAGAGGCGTTCATCTCGCGAATCTCGTCGGCCGAGATGTCGCAGGGGACGATCTCGGAATACACGTTGAGGTCGCGGACGCGACGGGCAATGAGCTGACCGTACTGCGCACCAAAGTCGAGTACGAGGACCTTTGCGGAAGCCTTTTGATCCATGGTTCCCCCTCTTGTTGGCGGGGAGCCGGTGCCCACCCGCGTGAATGAACGAAAATAACCTCCATAGTGTACACGTTATATGGGGTTTCTCGTCCCTCGCAGCCATCAGCGCACGGCAAACGCACGACCAGGGCCCCTATTTGACGGCAATTGAAGTGTTACCAAACGTTACAGATGATGTAATACGTTTGAACATTCGTCGCCCTGTGCCACAATACTGCCGAACGACTCCGCCTCTGCGGCGGCAAATACGATAGGAATACCAGCATGAAGCGCATCCTTCTCATCGCCACGGGCGGCACCATCGCATCGACCGAGGACGGTAACGGCCTCTCCCCCGCCCTGACCGGTGAGGAGCTCGCCCAGAGCGTCCCCGAGATCTCGGGCCTCTGCGAGCTTGACGTGGTGCAGCCCATGAACATCGACAGTACCAATATGCGCCCGAGCGACTGGATGCGCATCCGCGATGTCATCGCCGAGGGTTATGCCGACCACGACGGCTTCGTGATTCTGCACGGCACCGACACCATGAGCTACACCGCGGCGGCACTTTCCTATCTGATTCAGGACAGCCCCAAGCCCATCGTGCTCACCGGCTCGCAAAAGCCCATGGGCAACCCCTTTACTGACGCCAAGCTCAACCTGTATCAGAGCCTGCTCTATGCGCTCGACGAGCACTCGCACGATGTGTCGATTGTGTTTGGCGGCGTCGCCATTGCCGGCACGCGCGCCCGCAAGCAGCGCACCATGAGCTTTAACGCGTTCATTAGCGTCAACTATCCGCCCATTGCCTACATCCGCAACGACCGCATCGTGCGCAACGGGCTCCACGGCACTCATCAGGGCGAAAACCCGGTGCGTTTCTACGACAGCATCGACCCGCGCGTGTTTGTCCTTAAGCTTACGCCCGGCGTGAACCCGGGTATCCTGGACGCCCTAGCCGATAGCTACGATGCTGTAATTCTTGAGACCTTTGGCATTGGCGGTATTCCCGAGTTTGGCGAGTCCGGCGAGTCATTCCAGGAGGCAATTTTCCGCTGGGTCGATTCGGGCCGCACTGTCGTTATGACCACGCAGGTCCCCGAGGAGGGCCTTGACCTGGGTGTTTATGAGGTCGGTCGTGCCTACGCCGATCATCCGGGTATTTTGCGCGGCGACGACATGACCACCGAGACGCTCGTAGCCAAGACCATGTGGGCACTCGGCCAGTCACGCGATGCCGCCGAAATCCAGAGCCTGTTCTACAGCCAAGTCAACCACGACCGTATCCCGATGGCGTAATCTCTAAGGCAGCTCCACTTATCGCAACCTTAAACGACAGGTGGTCCCCCTCGGGCCGTGCAAAAATCGGAGTATTCTGCAATTTCTCCGCCGGAGGCATAGAATCGGCCGATTGTTAGACGAACTTTTAGGACGAGGGTTCCGTCTAGTAAATATTTATTCCTCATTTTTATTTAGTATGTGGATTAACTACTGCCAAAAAGGCAAAGCCAGCCGCTCGAGCTACCATCTACGGCCAAACTGGTGCTGAATACTCGCGATTTTGCACATCGCAACCAGGGGGACCCGCCCAAAGAGCGTCAAATACGGCGGGGGAACGCCCTATCCGATACCCTCGAGAAGCTCTGACACCGTCATGCCGAGTGCGGGCGCGATCTTAAATAGAACCTTGAGCGTGAAATTTGCCGTCCCATCTTCGATTCGGTCGAGGTAGGGTCGGCTGATTCCTGTCGCCACACAAAAATCAACCTTGGAGATACCAAGGTCCCTGCGTGTCTCTTCGACCCGCCTGCCAAGAATCTGTTTCGCACGTTCGTCCATGCAGCCGAGTTTGAAATGGAGCCGAACATAAACGTAAACTATAGTTTACGTTTTGCCGAATACACAGGAGTTTTCTATGTCGGGTTCTTCGGTCCGCATGTACCGAGCCACGCTTCGCACAAACAGCGCACCGCCCAAGCTCGTCGTCGTTGAAGCAGAATGCCTTTCGCCCGATGAGCGCACAGCATTTGCATTGCTATCAAGTCGTGTCGTCGCCGTTCTGGTCCCTTGCCCGGCGAAAGGTGAACTTGCCATCCAATGCCAAGCGCACAGCTGCTCGCTCAATCAGGTTGCCGTAATCGCAACCAGCCAACGCGGCCTGCCGCTCCTTTTAGAAGCCGGCATAGCACTCGCCCTTCGCGGCGCCGGATACGAAAACGAGGCCGCCGCCGATGTAGTCTTTCAACCACGATCGAGCGGCGGCCTCGCAGCAGCCATTGAATATGCGTGCAGGCTCGTTGCCTAAAAGGACAAGCTAGAAACCAAAGCCAAAGCCCGTTCCGGTAATCGCCGAGTACATAAAGTAAACGTTGATCACGTTGAGGAACACACCCGTGATGCAACCGTTGCGCAGGTAGCGCTCGCACACGATGCGCGCCATGGCGGCGGAGTCATCATTGTTCTTGGCCTGGCGTCCCGCCGTAAAGTACGTTGCCACGCTCAGCAGCAAATTGAGCACCGGAAGCGCCAGCAGCTCGTAGCTCTTGCCCCAGCGCGTCACCTCGCCGGCTGCGTTAAACTTCGTTGCCACCTCGGGGCCAATGTTGGGGATTACAAACGCTGCGACCACCAGCGGAAGCACCGCAAGCACCAGCAGCGCGATGCCCATGTAGCCAGCTTTTTTGCCGTATTTGAACATATGCTTCGCCCTTACACGTTAAAGCGGAAGTGCACGACGTCGCCATCGGCCATGACATAGTCCTTGCCCTCAATGCGTAGCTTGCCGGCGGCCTTGGCGCCCTGCTCACCGCCGAGCTCGATGTAGTCGTCGTAGCCAATGACCTCGGCCTTAATAAAGCCGCGCTCAAAGTCGGTGTGGATGACGCCGGCGGCCTGCGGAGCGGTCGCGCCCTGACGAACCGTCCAGGCCTTGACCTCCATCTCGCCGGCCGTAAAGAACGACTGCAGGCCGAGCAGCTTGTAGGCAGCCTGAGCGAGCACGTCCAGGCCGGGCTGCTCCAGGCCCAGGCTTTCCAAGTAGTCGGCGGCATCCTCGGGATCGAGCTCGGAAAGCTCGGCCTCGATCTTGGCGCAGATCGGCAGTGGCTTGACGCCATCGATGGCCGCCAGGTCGTCGTTGAGCATATCCTCGTCTACGTTGGCCACATACAGGATGGGCTTCATGGTGAGCAGGAACAGGCCCTTGGCAGCGGCGCGCTCCTCGTCGGTCATCTCCATGGACGCGGCGCGCTTGCCCTCGTTGAGCCAGGCAAGCAGGCGCTTGGCCACCTCGAACTTGGGCATGAGCTCCTTGTCGCGCTTTGCCTCCTTCTCGAGCTTGGGCAGCTGCTTCTCGAGCGTGCCCATGTCGGCCAGGATGAGCTCGGTCATGATGGTGTCGGCATCGCCGGCGGGATCGACGAACTCGCCCGTGCGGCCCACCTCACGCATGACGTTGGGGTCCTTAAAGTAGCGCACGACCTCGCAGATAGCATCGGTCTCGCGGATGTTTGCCAAGAACTGGTTGCCCAGGCCCTCGCCCTCGTTGGCGCCCTTCACCAGGCCTGCGATGTCGACGAACTCGACCGTCGCCGGCACAATGCGGCCCGGGTTGACGATGTCGGCAAGCTTTTGCAGGCGGCTATCGGGCACATCGACGATACCCACGTTGGGGTCGATCGTGGCGAACGGGTAGTTGGCGGCAAGGCCGGTCTTTTTGGTAAGCGCGGTGAACAGCGTCGACTTGCCCACGTTGGGCAGGCCCACGATACCGATGGAAAGGGACACGACAGCTCCTTTTGGTACAGGTACTTCAAACTGCATAAGTATAGCGCCGCCGCAGCATCCGGGCGAATCCGGACACCGCGGCGGCGCAAATGAAGCAGAGATGTGTGAGAGTTCGAGACAGCAGTCCTTACTTAAGCTCGGGCCAGAAATCCTTGTTGGCCTCGATGAACTCGTCCAGGATCTGCTTGGCAACGCTCGCCGAAGGAATGGTCTTGGAGAGCGTGAGCGCCTGCCAGAGCTTCTGGTAGCTGCCCTCGACCCAAGCCTGGACAACGAGCTTCTCGACGGAAACCTGCTGCTCCATCAGGCCCTTCTGGAACTGCGGGATCGGGCCCTGGCAGATCTTCTCAAAGCCGTTGGAACCGACGATGCAAGGCACCTCGACCATGGCCGTCGGGTCGAAGTTGGGCACAGCGCCATCGTTGGGGACGATCAGCAGGAAGCGCTCGAGCGTGTTCTCGGCCAGTGCGCAGGCAAGGTCGACGATGTAGTTGGCATGTACATCTGGCTCAAAGCCGCCGTCCTTGGCAGTACCCTTGGCGATGATGTCGCGGCAAGCGCCAAAGACCTTCTTCTCGCGGCCGTCCATAACCTCATTGGCGCGAGTGTAGTTGGGGTCAGACGTCTCGACGACATAGTCCGGGTACAGGTAATACTTGAGGTAGGTATTGGGAATCGTCTCGGGATCGACAGCATAGACATCCTTGGCCTTGCCGAAGGTGTGAATCCAGCTCTCCTCGACATGCTGCTCCTTACCGGCCTCGTGCTCGATGCCGTCCAGGTAGCCGTTCTTAGCCATGTGCTCCTTAATCTGCGGCATGAGGTCGTTGCCCTCCTTGTCGTAGATTTTGCTCCACCAACCAAAGTGGTTGAGGCCGTAGTAGCTATACTGCAGCTCGCGACGATCCTTGATGCCGCACATACGGCTCATCTTATCCATAAGGTCGATCGGCATGTCGCAGATGTTGATGATGCGGCTGTTGGGGCGCAGCACGCGGCAGGCCTCGGCGACGATGGCCGCGGGGTTGGAGTAGTTGAGCATCCAGGCGTTGGGGCTGTACTTCTCCATGTAGTCGAGGATCTCGATGACACCACCGATGGAGCGCATGCCGTAGGCGATACCGCCGGCACCGCAGGTCTCTTGACCAACGCAGCCGTACTTGAGAGGAATCTTCTCGTCGAGCTCACGCATGGCGTACAGGCCAACGCGGATGTGAGCGAGGACGAAGTCAGTACCGGTAAAAGCGGTCTCGGGGTCGGTGGTGTAGTTGAACTCAACCTCGGGGGCGTTCTCGTGGAAGTAAATCTCGCAGGCCTTGGCCACGGTCTCCTGGCGCTCGGCGTTGTTGTCGTAGAAGGTCACCTTGTTGACCGGGAAGCGGTCGCGCTCCTCAAGCAGCATCAGAGCGATGCCCGGGGTGAAGGTAGAGCCACCGCCGGCAATGGTCACGGCATAGTTTTTCTTGGACATGATGTCCTCCTCATTCTGGCCGCTTGCTCAATCCATCCCCGTACGCGGCCTGCACGGTTTGGAATTGTTACTTAGAAGTGGAGTTTTTTATCTCTAGAATCGGCCTTGCGGTGCATTCCGGCTCTGCAAGGCCGATTGTTTCGATGGACGATGGTTTACAGAAGACTCTCGAACTTCAGAAGACTCTCGAACTTCTCGCGAACCTGCGGAACGGTAAGGCCGATGATGACCTGAATTGACTGACCTTGGACCACCAAGCCACGCGTACCGATCGCCTTGAAGGAAGCCTCGGGTGCAACGACGCCCTTGTCCTTGACGTTAACGCGCAGACGGGTAGCGCAGTTCGTTACATCGATGATGTTATCCGTGCCACCGAGTAGCTCGAGGATGTTCTCGGCAAGCACCAAGCGCTCATCATCTTTACTCTGGGCGACCGATTTGCCAGCAGCAGCACCGCCCTGCTTTTGCTTGTAGTCGGCCTTGGACTTGAGCTCGACCTCAACATCGTCATCCTCGCGACCGGGGGTCTTAAAGTCGAACTTGACGATCAAGAAACGGAAGACCACGACCCAAAGAGCGGTAAAGCACAGACCGACAAGGATGGAGATGGTGTACTGCAGACCGTGTGCGGCCCAAAGGGGCAGCCAGTCCCACGAGAGCATCGAGATAATGCCGCCGTCGAAGATGCCCACGACGCCAAGGAGGTTTTGAGCCATGCAGCCGAGCGCTCCGAGCACGCAGTGGACGACGAACAGGCCGGGCGCAATGAACAGGAAGGTGAAGTCAAGCGGCTCGGTAATACCGCAAAGCATAGCGGTAAGGGTGACGGGAATGAGCAGAGCCTTGACGCGCTGTTTGCGCTCGGGTTTGGCGGTCATATAAAACGCAATGGCGACGCCAAGCGAGCCGAAGACTTTAGTCCAACCAGGGCAGGTATAGGCAGCCCAGGGTGCGGCATCCTTAAGAGCAATGCTCGGATCGGCAGCCAGTTGGGGCAGGATGTTGGCCCAAGCAGCAAAGATGCCGCCGTTGACCGCCGCGTTGTCGTAATAGAACGGCGTATAGATAAAGTGGTGCAGGCCTGTAGGGATCAGCACGCGCTCGAAGAAAGCAAAGACGCCCACGCCAAACGTACCGGCGGAAAGGATGAATCCCTGGAAGGCGGCGATAGCAGCCTGAACATGCGGCCATACCAGGCAGGCGATAATAGCGACCGGAACCATAACGAAGAAACCGATCATATAGATGAACACGGAGCCCGAGAACACGCCCAGCCACTCAGGAAGTTCGGTGTCGAAGTACTTGTTGTGAAGCATCGTGGCGATACCTGAAATGATAAGCGCGCCCATGATGCCCATATCAAGCGTTTTGATGCTTGCGATAGTGGCAAGACCAGTACCGCTGCCCGCCTCGACAGAGTAGTCGACCCCAAAGACAGGGCCCCACTGCCCCAAGATTGTGCTTACAAAGTAGTTGAAGGTAAGGTAGATGGCCAAAGCCTCCATGCAGCAGCGAGCGTTCTGCTTGTTCGCGAGCGAGATTGGCAACGCTACGCAAAACAGCAACGGCATCTGGTTAAAGAGCGTCCAACCACCCTGGAGCAGCACATTCCAGCAATCAAACCAAAGATGGCCCGCAGTGGCCATCTCGCCAAAGATCGCCTCGGTGGTAAACAACGTACCCAGGCCGACGACGATTCCGGAAAATGCGAAAAGAATTGCAGGCGTGTACATTGCACCGCCGAAACGTTGTATCTTTTGCATCATGACGGGGAATCCCCCTCTCTTCATTCGGAGCGGCTGCGGTTTTGGCTTCACTCGAGACCGCAGACGCGCCGTTTGCGTGTACCTCGTGCAATAGGACGGGTGGGCCCGCTTCCCTGACTTCTTGCGCTTCTATTTTTATCATATCACTTATCTAGATAAGTTAGCATAAATACTACGGTCGGTAAACGGTTGATTATTGGCCGTAAACGGTATATGTCCAGTATTTCGCCTGTTAAATCTGACATAGCTGATGGCTGCAATCTATATTTCTTTTCAACTTGTCTAGATGTGCTTGTCTATTCCTATAGACATACCTATACTTCATTACAACATTCACCGCCACGTTAAGGAGTCACCATGAAAAGCGCGGTCTTCTATGGAAAGCACGACCTCAGAGTCGAGGAATCGGCAAAGCCGGCCGTGGGCAGGCGCGACGTTCTGATCAACGTCAAAGCTTGCGGCGTCTGCGGTACCGACGTTCATATCTATGAAGGCGACAAGGGTGCAGCCGACGTTACCCCGCCCACGATCCTTGGTCATGAGTTTGCGGGCGTTGTCGAGGCCGTGGGCAGCGACGTCGCTGGCTTTAAACCGGGCGATCGCGTGTGCATCGACCCAAACCATCCCTGCGGCTGCTGCGAACCCTGCCGCGACGGAATCAACCACTACTGCGAGCATATGACCGGTTACGGCACCACCGTTAACGGCGGCTTTGCCGAGTACTGCTCCGTCGATATGCAGCAAGTCTACAAGTTGGGCGATCACACCAGCTTTGAGCAGGGTGCTATGACCGAGCCCGTCGCCTGCTGCCTGCACGGCATCGATATGTGCAACATCAAGCCCGGCAGCACAGTTGTCGTTATCGGCGGTGGCATGATCGGTCTGCTCATGATGCAGCTTGCTAAAAACGCCGGCGCCACCAAGGTTGTCTTGCTCGAGCCTGTCGAAGGCAAGCGCGAGGTCGCGCTCAAACTCGGCGCCGACCTGGCAATTGATTCCATCCACGAGGACGTCCCGGCCCGCCTGAAGCAGGAGGGCGTCGGCAACGTCGATGTCGTTATCGAGTGTGTTGGCAAGCCCGTCACCATCGAGCAGGCCATCCAGATCGCCGGCCACAAGGCTACGGTCATGATGTTCGGCCTCACCAAGCCCGATGAGACGATCACCGTCAAGCCCTTCGAGGTCTTCCAGAAGGAGCTTGTGCTTACTTCGTCCTACATCAACCCTTATACGCAGCGTCGCGCGCTCGAGCTCATCGACTCTGGCAGGCTCGACGTATCCTCGATGGTCGCCAAGGTGGCTTCCCTCGACGAACTCGGCGCCATCCTGTCAGACCCAGCTCTGCGTGCCATGGGTAAATATATAATCGACCCCAGCAAGTAAATCGATCGATACCTGCGCGAGCAGTCCTCATCCACCGCTCGCGCACTCAGCTCTAGGAGACCGTCATGGCGCGAGCCATCTTCCAAACCATTTATGACAACGTGAAGCAGTCGATTGACGACGGCACATATGCCTATCAGAGTTATCTGCCTTCGGAAACTGAGCTCACGCAGCTGTTTGACTGTTCGCGCATGACGGTCCGTCGCGCTATCTCGATGCTTGCGGCAGATGGTTACGTGCTCCCCCAGCAAGGCAAAGGCATGCGCGTCATTCGCAACATCAGCGACGAGAAGAGTCGTGGCGGCGGCGGACTCGAGACCTTTAAGGAAATCGCGACCAGCCGAGGCTTTGAGCTCAAGACTGTCACCACCGTCTTTGAGCTCCTCGTCTGTAGCAAGGCACTCTCCAGGATTACCGGGTTTCCCGAAGGCTGCGAGCTTACGCGCGCCAAACGCATCCGTTATGCAAACGGACATGCCGTGTGCTCCGACGACTCCTATTACCTAAGCTCACAGGTACCGGGACTGACACCCGAGATTGCCAACGACTCGATTTATCGTTACCTCGAAGAAGATCTTGGCATTAAGATTGCCACGGGCAAACGCGATGTAACGATTGAGCATCCCACGCCCGAAGATGCGCGCGTGCTCGATCTCGACGACTTTAACGCACTAGCTGTTGTACGCGGACAGACCTACAACGCCGATGGCATCCTTATGGAATACACCGAGACCAAACAGGTCCCCGGGTTCTTTTTGCTCCATGAAACCGTGACGCGCAACGGTACCGGTCGAACCGGCCGCCAAAGCAGCATGAACTAACCATCTATTAGTTGCGGTGGGATAGTTCCTAGAATGGCCAGCTTAAGGGCAAAACAGGAACTATTCCACCGCAACTTTTTTGCCGGTGGGGCAGTACCTGTCTCACCGGCCATCATTTACGCTCTTTTAGCTAGTCCGCGAGCTTTTCCACCTGGTCGAGCATCTTGTCGAGCTTAGCTTTCGCCTCGGCTTTTGCCTTTTGGGCCTCTTCGTGGGCTTTGGCCTTCTGGGCGGCCTTTTCCTCGGCTTCGGGATCGATGACGACCAGATTGGACGCGTCGTGCTCAACAAGCTTGAGCGCATGCTCGGGACAAACCTTGACACAGGCGCCGCAGCCTAAACAATACGTGGACTCCAACGCAAAGCGGCCGCTTCCCACCAGATCGCAGGCAAACGTGGGGCACACGTTGACGCACTCGCCGCACGACGTACACTTGTCAAAATCGCACTCCGGCGTGCTCACCTGCATGTTCTGGGCAAGCTCGGGGTGGTTTTGCAACGTCGAGAGCACCAGTTGGCGCCCGTGCGTGAGCGAACGGCGACGCTTGGTCGTCGTGGTGCCGCACATGGTGTTGAGCGTACGCTCCAGCTGGGTAATCTGATGGCGATGGGCCTTGAGCTTTTGCGTCACCGAGGCCAGCGCCGCCGTCGCCGGGTTGAGCTTGGTCACCGTCAGGCCCGTGGTGCGGGCAATCTTTTCCATGTACTCCTTGCGCTCGTACTCGCGAAGCTTATGGCACTTGAGGCTCTTGGGATCGACCTCCAGGCCCATACCCGTGCCAGACCACTCTTCGGCCTTCGCAATCGCCTCGCCCAGAATGTCCTCACCGCCGGTGTTGCGGCATTTATCGCACACGCCCAGCGGCAGGTACACGCTCACGTTGGGATAGTCGGCCAGTACCGAGAACCAGGTCTCGGCCGTAATATCGCCCACGCAGGCAACGACGACCTCATTTTCGCGCGGCATGCGCTTGAGGGCGCGCGTGCAGGTGACGTAGGCGGTCTCGTGGCTCGTAGCAGCAGAGACGATATCGTCATACAGGTTTTTGGGCGCCAGGCGCGGCGAGATGATCGCCTCGGTCGGACAGGCAGCGGCGCACAGGCCGCACTTGCGACAGGAGTCGAGGATCTCGATGGAGTCTTCCTCGACCTCGATAGCGTTGACCGGGCACACGTCCATGCACGCGGTGCAGCCGCTCTTTTCGTTTTTGCAGGTCAGGCACGGAATGGTGTTGCCGCGCGGGCGCTCCTTGTAGTCAGCAGGATTCCATTGAGGCGCCGACGGATCGAGTGCATCGGTCACACCGCCAAGCGGGTTTTTAAGAAAGTCGAAACCCTTGCTGATCTCGATAATGTCATCAAACAGATCGTGTTCCTGCGCCATGCGCGGCCCCTCCCTGAGCAGTGCAAACAAGCAAGAGATAATGATACGCCATCGGCCCACGCCTCGGGCAAATTACACGCGGAGCATCTTTGCGGCAAATAGCCCATGGCCTATCGCCGTCTCGATTGCACAAGATCAATCAAGCGCCAAACTATGCCTCGCGCATGAGCTCGGCGAGCTTTTGCCTGGTTACCTTTGTCTGCTCGTTGGCCATATTGCGTTCGTTTCTAAAGGCCGCATCTGCAACGCTCATCAGGTCGGCATCGGAAATCTCGCTGCACGGACCGTCCATCGATGCCGCCGTGGGGCATACGCACAACGGCAACTCGGCATAAAACGCAACGGCCTTGGCGATATCGAGCATTTTGCCGCCGCCAATACCCACTACCATGTCGCAATACTCGGCCTGGGCTTCCTTAGCCATTTCGACAACGGCCTCTTCCGTACACGGACCGTCATAAATCTTAAAGAACGGCTCGCTTAGATCTTCGTCCAGAAATCCATCGACGATCTGCCTGCACAGCCGATCCTCGGTGCCCTGGTCAAACAAGACATAGGCAGCACAGCCCAACCATGACAAATACCTGCCTTGACGCGACAGTTCGCCCGGCCCCTGAACATACCGGCCGGGACCGCCGTAAACCATAGGAAGCGCCATACGAGAATCCGCCCTTCATCAAACAACGATTGGTGCAAAGTAACCTTGCCCCTTTGCACCATAGCAAAAAGGGGCAAAGCCATCTGTTGGCTTTGCCCCTTCCTTAGCTTGATTTACTCATCCATGAGATAGTAGTGGCCCAGTGCGTCGGCACCCAGGATAGCGTTTGCGACCATCTCGGGCGTCACCTCAAACGGCATATTGCACATGGTGTCCTCGGGCGCGCACGCGGCCTCGGCAACAATCATGGCCTTCTCGCGCGTAAGCTCGGCAACGCCAAGTTCCTTCATCGTGACCGGCAGGCCCAGCTCAATGCAGAAGCCCAAGACTTCCTCGAGCTTCTCGGTCGGGGCATCCTCGAGTACCAGCTGGACGATGGTGCCGAAGGCGACCTTCTCGCCGTGATACATGCTGTGGCACTCGGGCAGCATCGTCAGACCATTGTGGATGGCATGAGCAGCAGCAAGGCCCGAGCTCTCAAAGCCAATACCCGAAAGCAGCGTATTGGCCTCGATGATGTGCTCGACGGCGGGCGTGAGCGCACCCTTCTCCAGCGCGACCTTGGCCTTGACGCCATCGGCCATAAGCGTCTCGTAGCAGAGCTTGGCGAGCGCCAGGCCGGCCATGCCGCCCTTGCCGCCGGCGCAGGTGCCGCCGTCGGCATCGTGCGTCGCCTGAGCCTCGAAATAGGTTGCGAGCGCATCGCCCATACCGGAAACCGTCAGGCGCACCGGGCTCGCCGCGATGACCGTCGTATCCATAAGGACGATATTGGGGTTTGCCTTAAGGAAGAGATACTTGTCGAACTGGCCGTCATCGGTATAAAGCACCGAAAGCGCCGAACACGGGGCATCGGTCGAAGCAATGGTGGGGCAAATGATAACCGGGGACTCCAGGTAATAGGCGACGGCCTTCGCGGTGTCGAGGATCTTGCCGCCACCGACACCGACGATGATGTCGCAGCCGTTGTCGCGCGCGAGCGCAACCAGACGATCGACCTCGCCCTTGGAGCACTCGCCATTAAAGTCCTCAAACAGCAGCTCGGCCTTAGCCTCGGCAAAGCCGCCCTCGATCTTGGCACCGACGCGCTTCTTGCCCGAAGGCGTCACGATGACGAGGGCCTTAGCGCCGAGCGGCTCGACATAGGAGCCGAGCTTGGCGAGCTCGTCCGGACCCTGGATGTACTTGCTGGGGCTATTGAAAATTGCAGCCATAACTATCCCATTCTCTAAAAAAGAAAGGGGCTCCGTACAGATACGTGCGGAGCCCCTCGTTACGATAACAAGAGTCGATTAGAAATCGATGTCGGTGTCGTAGTAGCAGGCCTTGAGGATCTTCTCGAAGTCGGCAGCCTTGGTCTCACGCGGGTTCTCGGGCGTGCAGGCGTCCTGCTCGGCGTTCGCGGCGATCTCGGGCAGCTTGGCGAGGAACTCCTCCTCGGAAACCATCTGCGGGTTCTCGGCGTCGACCTTCACGCCACCATTCGCGTAATCCTTGATGGACTGCGGAATGTTGAGCTGGTCGTTGAGGTCGCGAATCTTCTGGACGAGTGCAGCGATGAGCTCCTCGTTGGTCTCGCCGGGAAGGTGCAGGATCTCCTTGGCCACGTAAGCGTAACGCTCGGCAGCACGGGGATCCTTGGAGTTCCACTGAATGACCTTGCCCAGGTACATGGCGTTAGCGGCACCGTGGATGATGTGGCCGTTCTCGAAGGCAGCACCGGTCTTGTGAGCCATGGAGTGAACGATGCCGAGCAGGCCCGAGGAGAAGGCGATACCGGCAATGCACTGAGCCTCGTGCATGTGCTGACGGGCCTCATGGTCGCCAGCATAGGACTTGGGCAGCCACTCGACGATCTCGCGGATGCCGTGCAGGGCGTTGGCGTCGGTGAACATAGAGGCGCAGGTGGAAACGTAGGCCTCCATGCAGTGGGTCAGAGCATCCATGCCAGTGTGAGCGCACAGCTTGGCGGGCATGGTGTAGGTGAGCTCGGGGTCGACGATGGCGACATCAGGGGTGATGTTGAAGTCGGCCAGCGGGTACTTGATGCCCTTGGCGTAGTCGGTGATGACGGAGAAGGCAGTGACCTCGGTAGCGGTACCGGAGGTGGAGGAAATGGCGCAGAAGTGAGCCTTCTGACGCAGCTCAGGGAAGCTGAACGGCTGGATGATGTTATCGAAGGACTCCTCGGGATACTCGTAGAAGACCCACATGGCCTTAGCGGCATCGATGGGCGAGCCGCCGCCGATGGCGATAATCCAGTCGGGCTCGAACTCGCGCATGGCCTCGGCGCCCTTCATGACCGTCTCGATGGACGGGTCGGACTCGACGCCCTCGAACAGCTTGACCTCGAAGCCGCCCTCTTTGAGGTCGGCCTCAACGTCCTGCAGGAACCCGCCGCGGCGCATAGAGCTGCCGCCAGAAACGATGATGGCCTTCTTGCCCTTGAGGTTCTTCACCTCGTGGCGAGCGCCCTCACCAAAGTACAGATCGCGAGGATTGGTAAAACGTCCCATACTGTGCCTCCTAAACAAGCCCCTCTTAGACTTGCGTATATAACGGAGCACCCAATTGGCTCCGTTAGGACCGGTTTGCGCGTTGCCGGCGATGACAATACGCGATGTCTAAACGTCTCAACGCTCAGACAAACACTATTTTACCGTTCTGGTTGGTCAGTTATTCACCTAAAGCCAACAATGATGAAACGTTTTTTCTATCCCTGAAGACCCTTGTGCGGCATCCATACTCCCAAGCTGGGCAAACGTTTTATCAAGGTTGACCACATATCCCGGGCAGGACTGTGCCGCTCCAAAATGCGCTCCGTTCGCCGCCAAAAATCGACCGTTTGCGGCACCGTGATACCACTCAGTCGTCCAAGGTGCCGACATTTGTGCGACATCCGTCTTCGTGGTGCAAAGGTGCATGTCCAAGTGCGGCACCCCCGGTGTGCCACATGCGGGTAAACTAGAACCTTATATAGAGATATTTGAACCCTAACCGCAGCAAAGGAGGCCCCATGGCATTCGATCCCATTCAAGAGGATTGCCATCGCCTCGTTCTTGAGGCCTTGCGCCGCGACAATATCCCGCTCACCGACGCTGCCGCCGTAGAGCGTCTGATGGAACAATTCACCCGCAACCCCGCACCGCTCATCGTGCACGACCGCGACCGCGCCGGGCACCTCATTGCCAAGGTGGTCGAGGCTGTCGACTACCGCATTCCCTTTATCCCTGACGATACCCAGGCAGAGCAGGAAGAGGCAGCTGCCGAGAACATGCTCCTCGAGGCTGCCGCACTCGATCCGGCCAACTGGGATGCCCAGCGCATGCTGACGGCGCTCACCGCCGAATCCAACGAGGAATACGTGCAGTATCTGGTGTCCAAGTGCGACGAGGTGGAGCACGATCTGGCGCTCAAGATCGCCTCGGCGCAGGACCCCTACGAGCGTGAGGCCGCAGGCGACCTTATGCGCCGTCCCTACCTGCGCTGGCTTGCCGCCTTGGCATCGCGCGCGCTCATTAGCGGACGCTACCGCATGTCGCTCGAAGCCGCAAATCGCAGCTTGGACTTTGCGCCCAACGACCCCGCTGGTGTCCGCCACACCGCGATGCTCGCCATGGCAAAGCTCGAATACCCCGCCGAGGAGCTCAAGCGCTTTCGCTCCGCTCACTCCGTGCCGTACCTCGCGAATACCCCGCTGCGCCGTCGTCCCAAGGATGCGGAGCGCGACTTGGACCCATGGACGCTCATCGCGCTGATGAGCGCGGCCTGGCGCGAACTGGACTACGAGGGTGCCGAACACTACCTGCGCATCCTTGCGCGCTCGTGTCCGCACGCAGCCGAGGCGCTCTACTTCCAAACCGAGTTTCCCGATGGCGTCTATGCCCGCGTCAACGTGGGTGCGGGCTCCACCGACGAGCTTGTCCTTGCGCTGTCCGAGGCGACGCCGGTGCTGCAGGAGGGCCTGGGCGCTCCCGACAACGCCAGCTTTGCCGCCTGGGTCGCCACCAACGATATCGTGCGTTCCCAGATCGACGAGCGCATCCTGCGGGCGGCCGAGCAGGGGCTTCCATTTAAGGGAGGGGACCTCTAATGGATCCGAGCGTCTACATCCCCGCCTACCTGGAGCGCACCTATCTGGCGTCGCACCCCGAGCTCACCGATGCAGCACGCGAGCTTGTCCATAACGACATTAGCGCGAATCCCCAAAAGTATGCGCAGACCGAGCATGCCCAGGCGCTGCTGTCCTATGCCGGTGTTCATCGCCATCTGCTCGACGAGCTCCATCGCATCGAGGACATGGGTAGCGACGAGGAGTTTGAACAGACGCGCAACCGCCTGTTCGACGATATGCGCGATGAGCTGCTCAAGATCGTCCGCATCGATGCGTATGTCCTCGATGCCCAGCTGCTCGCCATTATTTTGGCGGACACGCCCGTTGACGCCTGCCTGGGCGACCTGATGAAGCTCGAGACAACCACGGCCGATTACCTGCAACAAAGCGTGCCCGGGTTCGACATGGAGGCCCCACACTACTGGGCCAACAAGGTTTTGACGGACGGTGTGACGGCGGCAGATCTCACCGTGAGCGAGCCGGCACTTATCGGGTGGCTCCACACGCTCGAGGCCATCTCACAGCTGTGCATGGCGAGCGCCCGCTACCGCGCTGCCGCCAACTACGCCCGCCGCGTCCTTAAGGCGGAAGGCTACCCCACCCGAGCCGCAGGCACCGTGTTGCTCGCCCTCGCTCGTCTGGAAGACCAGGACGGCTTTTTTGCCCTGGCGCACCAGCTCGAGGAACAGGTGGGAGCTGATGCACTCGAGAACTCTCCTTGGTATCTGCTCGCCCGCACGATTCTGCTGTTCAAAACGAACAAGATGCGCCCGGCGACACGCGCGCTGCGCGAGTTTGCCAACCGCTGCGAGGGCGGCGCGTTCTTCTTGCTGAATCCCATGTACCAGACACCGTACCTTCCCTGCCGGCCCGAGCCACGCGATCCCTGGGATCTTTCGCACCAGGCCGTTTGGGAAGCGGACGGCATTATCTCGGACACTCCAGACTTTGCCCCCTGGGCCAATGCCTGCGAAGACGTATCGCAGCTTGCCCAGGAATTTGCGCGCCGCTACGGTTTTTAGTGACGCACTCGACCCGACCATGTCATCTATGTTAGGAACGGTTTCATGAACCTCCGCTCATCTCTCGCCTGCACCTCGAGCGATATCGCCCGCTGGGGACTGCGCTCTGTCCTCAAACGCCAGGGTGGCGTGCTTCCCGGCCGCATCGCCATGAAGATCGATCCCGAGTTGCTGAGCGACCTCGCTGGCCTTGTCGACCGCAGCGTAGTGATTACGGGTACTAATGGCAAGACCACCACCTCCAACCTCATCGCCGACGCCGTTGCCGCCAGCGGTGCTACCGTGGTGTGCAACCGCGCCGGCAACAATATGGAGCCGGGCGTGGTGGGTGCACTGCTCGAGGCGCGCAGCGGCCTCAAGCGAGCCGGCGGCAAGCGCGTGGGCGTTTTTGAGTGCGATGAGCTTTACACCGTGCGCGTCCTGCCCAAGCTCAAGCCGACGTACTTTGTGCTACTCAACCTGTTCCGCGACCAGCTAGACCGCTACGGCGAGATCGACCATACGCAAGACGTCATTGCCCATGCGTTGGAGCTCTCTCCGACGACAACGCTCATCTACAACGCCGACGACCCGTTGTGTGCCTCGATTGCCGCGCGCGTTCCCAATGCAAGCATCGCCTTTGGCATCGACGGCGCCACCAACACCGAGTCCGACCGTATTAGCGACTCACGTTTTTGCTCAAAGTGCAACGCGCCGCTGGAGTATGACTACGTGCAATACGGCCAACTCGGCGCCTACCATTGCCCCTCGTGCGGTTGGGCACGCCCCGCACTGGTCCGCCGTGTGACGGGCGTGGAGCTTGGCTGCGACGGCTACGGCTTTGACCTGGTCTTTGGATCTGCGCCCGACGCGGCTGCCGTACACATCGCCACACGCTACAACGGTCTGTACATGGTCTATAACGTTGCCGCTGCATTCTTTGCCGCACACGAGTTGGGCGTGGACACGGCGCTTCTACAGCCTACGCTCGATGTCTATGTGCCCGCCGGTGGTCGTATGGGGCGCTGGGATATCGCCGGCCGCACCGTCGAGGCAAACCTGGCCAAGAATCCCGTGGGCTTCGATCGACAGATCCAATCCATTAAGACGGCGGGCGGCAGACTCTGCGCTTTCTTCCTTAACGACAACGATGCCGACGGCCACGATGTCTCCTGGATCTACGACGTCGACTTCGAGCGCATCTCCGACACACCGGGCCTTGTCGCCTTTGCCGGAGGCACGCGTGCGCACGACATGCAGGTACGCCTCAAGTACGCCGGCATCGATGCCGCGATTATCTCGGACGTCGCGCAGGCAATTGGCGCCGTGGCAGACGAGGCCGCCAATGACACCTTCTACGCCGTCGCCAACTACACGGCCTTCCCGCCGCTGGTCAAAGAACTCGACGGGCTGAAAGGCGCCACCGCCGACGCTGTTGCCGGGCGCGCCGTAGCCCGTGCCGACGGCAGCGCTCTTCCTGTCGGCATCGCACCAGTCGAGCTTTCGCGCCCGCTGCGCATCGTCTACCTGTACCCCGATGCCCTCAACCTCTACGGCGACGGCGGCAACGTTATCGCCCTCGAGCGTCGCTGCGCCTGGCGCGGCATCCCCGTTCGCGTGGACGAGGTCCGCATGGGCGAGTCGCTCGATCTCACCGACGCCGACATCGTCATGATGGGTGGTGGCTCCGACCGCGATCAGCTAGCCGTGGCACACGAGCTGCTCGCCCAAAAAGACAAGGTCGCGGCCTATGTTGAGGATGGCGGCTCGCTGCTTGCCATCTGTGGCAGCTATCAGCTGCTCGGCCGTTCGTACTACATGGGCGACGATCGCATCGAGGGCCTGGGCGTCATTGCCGCCGAAACCGTACGTGGCTCCGATCGCCTGATCGGCAACGTAGCCGTCAAAACCGATCTGGTACCTGAGCCCTTTGTGGGATTCGAGAACCATGGAGGTCGCACGCTTTTGGACGCCGAGGCCACGCCGCTCGGAACGTCCGTCGTCACGGGCACCGGCAACAACGGCGACGATGGCTTTGAGGGTCTGATCTACAAGGGCGTTATCGGCACGTACCTGCACGGACCGGCACTGCCCAAGAACCCCGAGCTCGCCGACTGGCTGATCGCGCACGCCCTCGAGCGCCGCGGCGACGCGCAGGCCGCCGCCCTGCTGCCGCTCAAACCCCTCGACGACGCTTACGAGCACGCCGCCCACGACGCCGCCATGAAGCTCCTCCCCTAACGCCCCGCCACCACAAAGGGGACAGGCACCTTTGTGGTGGTTTTGACCCATCCCAGCGGTTTGTCTCAATCTGTAACATCTAGACCGTTAAAAGTCGTTTTACTGTTACAGAATAAGATGTTCGTCCCGACGTCTGCCTTTTGTCTCGATCTGTAACAGATAGAGCCAATTTGCCCGCCCAGATGTTACAGGTTGAGATATTTGAAGATCGGGATAGAGAGCCAGCTCCTATGTGGTGGTTTTCCAGTTTGCCAACGATATACGCGCCGGCAAAAAAGTCTGCTATACTCTTTCCCGCTGTCCCCATCGTCTAGCGGCCAAGGACGCCACCCTTTCAAGGTGGATATCGCGGGTTCGAATCCCGCTGGGGGCACCATTTAAATCGAGAAGCCCGTTGCCCTCGCGGCGACGGGCTTTTTGCTACCGATGTGCCGGGATTCGAACCCGACAGGGTGCGGAGCTGAGGAAACGCGTGAGCGTTTTCCAGCGCAGCACGCAAGGAGCGAAGCGACGCGGCGAAAGCGGGCGGCGTCAGCCGCACGCGGACATCCCGCTGGGAGCACCATTTAAACTGAGAAGCCCGTTGCCCTCGCGGTGGCGGGCTTTTTGCTACCCATGTGCCGTGATTCGAACCCGGCAGGGTGCGGATCACGGCATCATCGCAAAGCCAGTGGGCAAAAAATAGCAAATATGAGTACTGTTACCATTTTAGTAACAGCGATTTCATGCCTTTAGAAGTCGATTTAGACGTCAGGCGTCCTACGGCGGAAGAATTGCAGACGTTTATCGGCTAAGTACTTGTACATATGTTGCGTAACACTACATATTTTGCAAATAAATAATGCTACAGGACTTGTGACAGTACTCATATTTGACGTTTTTTGTCCACAACCCTTTATACCTAGGCAAGTCGGCGGCAAAACGGGCTTCAAAGCGTCCTTCGCAAACAAAAACCGGGGCCCGCATGATGCAGACCCCGGTTCAATACCGTGACGATATGTCAGTTACGCTCTACACGTAGAACAGGATGTCGTCATAGGTCGGGACCGGCCAGTAGTCGGCGGCCACGATCTCCTCCATGGCATCCACGGCGGCGCGCAGCGTATCCATAGCGGGAACGACCTCATGTGCATACACGTTGGCCTGCTCCTGACCATCGAGGCCTTCGGCCTTCTGATGCACGGCGTCGAGCGCCTTGATGGAATCGTTGATGGTGGTGATACCGTTGCAGAGCTTGTTGAGCGTGTTCTGCTCACACTGCATGGCGGCCTCGGCGCCGGCGGCACGAATAGTCTCAAGGCCCTTAGCGACCTTGGTGGCATAGGCGGTAATGACCGGGCGATAGGTACGACGCGCCTCGCGAACCATCGTGGTAGCCTCGATGTTCATGAGCTTGTTGTACTTCTCGAGCTTGCAGTCGTAGCGGCACTGGGCCTCGGCCTTGGTCAGGACACCCGTCTCCTCAAAGAGCGCAATGGCCTTATCGGAAACAAAGGCAGGCAGGGCGTCGGCCGTGGTCTTGTTGTTGGCAAGGCCGCGCTTCTCGGCCTCGACGGGCCACTCATCGGAGTAGCCGTCACCGGAGAAGAGGATGCGCTGGTGGTCGGTCAGGACCTTCTTGCAGTACTCGAGCGCAGCGTCCTGGAACTCATCCTCGGGCGTACCCTCAAGCGCGTCGGCGAAGGACTTGAGCGACTTGGCCACGGCGGCATCGAGCACCAGGTTGGAGTCGGAGACGTTCTGCTCGGAGCCGCAGGCACGGAACTCGAACTTATTGCCGGTGAAGGCAAACGGGGAGGTGCGGTTGCGGTCGGTGTTGTCCTGCATCAGCTTGGGCAGAGTATCGGCGCCCAAGTCGAGCACGCCGCGCGTGGCATGGACGGAAGCCTTGCCATCGATGATCTTCTCGACGACCTCGGTAAGCTGGTCGCCCAGGAAGATGGACATAATCGCCGGAGGAGCCTCGTTGGCGCCCAGACGATGGTCGTTACCGGCCGAGGCAACGGAGGCACGCAGGAGCTCCTGATAGTTATCGACGGCCTCGATCACCGCGGTGAGGAAGACGATGAACTGCAGGTTGTCGAGCGGAGTGTCGCCCGGATCGAGCAGATTCTCGGACTCGGTGCCAAGCGACCAGTTGTTGTGCTTGCCCGAACCATTGATGCCCTCAAAGGGCTTCTCGTGCAGCAGGCAGACCAAGTCATGGCGGGAGGCGATGAGCTTCATCTTCTCCATCATGACCAGATTCTGGTCGATGGCCTCGTTGACTTCGCCATAGACGGGGGCAAGCTCATGCTGGCAGGGAGCAACCTCGTTGTGCTTGGTCTTGGCGGGAATGCCAAGCGCCCACAGCTCATCATCCAGATCCTTCATATAGGCCGAGACGGTGGGGCGGATAGCGCCAAAGTAGTGCTCCTCGAGCTCCTGGCCCTTGCATGGAGCAGCACCAAAGAGGGTGCGGCCGGTGATGACCAGGTCCTTGCGCTTGCGGTAAGCGTCCTTCTTGATCAGGAAGTACTCCTGCTCGTCGCCCACGGAAGGAACGACCTTCTTGGGGGTTTTACCGAACAGCGCCAAAACGCGCTTAGACTCACGCGAGAGCGCGGTCATGGAACGCAGCAGCGGGGTCTTCTTGTCCAGGGCCTCGCCCGTGTAGGAGCAGAAAGCCGTGGGGATGCACAGGACATCGTCCTTGATAAAGGCGGGGCTAGTGGGGTCCCAAGCGGTGTAGCCACGGGCCTCGAAGGTAGCACGCAGGCCGCCGTTGGGGAAGCTGGAGGCATCGGGCTCGCCCTGGATGAGGTTCTTGCCCGTAAACTTGGTAATGGCGGTGCCGTCGTGGTTGGGCTCCAGGAAGCTGTCGTGCTTCTCGGAAGTAATGCCCGAAAGCGGCTGGAACCAGTGCGCATAGTGCGTCGCGCCCTTGGAGATGGCCCAGACCTTCATGGCGTGGGCGACGGCGTTGGCCACATCCAGGTCGAGCGGCTCACCGCCCTCGAGGGTTGCAGCAAGGCGCTTCCAAATGTCCTTGGGGAGGTAGTCCTTCATGACTTCCTCAGAGAACACCATGGTCCCGAAGCGGTCAGTAAGATCGGCCATACGGAACTCCCTTCGTATCGGCACCGCGTGAGAAGCGGTGTTGATTACTAACGAACGAGTCATAGCTTAGACTCGCCGTGTTTCCGCGACATTACCGTTATGTTGCTGTCGCGAAACCAATCAATGAGGTTACCCTATCGAGGCGGCGTTGCCACCCTCAACAGCCAATCAACTGCATAAATTGCAGACCTCTCCCCATGGTTTAAGGGTAGTCAATTTGGGATGGAGCTCTATTAACTGGTATTTTGCATCAGATACCAGTCTTTATAGTCCGTGCCTAGATTAGCCGCTCTGTTATAGAGAAAGCCAATAGCAAGGCATCTTTGATTGGTATCCCCGAATAACGAGTGAAACTCCACCGTGACACAGTGGTGCTGTAGAATCCTTACAACACATCACACTATTACGTATCTAGAGGAGCACGATATGCGCGTCGACGAGGTTTTTAAGCAGGCAGCATCCCAGGGCACCGCGCCCGTTTCGTTTGAGATGTTCCCGCCCAAGGGCGAGCTCACCCTCGACACGGCTCGCGAAGTGGCAGGCAATCTGTGCAAGCTTTCGCCGAGCTTTGTCTCGGTCACCTGCTCGGCCGGCGGCTCGGGCAACGGTGCCACCACCGCCCCCATCGCGCATATGATTTCGAGCGAATTCGACACGCCCTCGGTGGCACACCTTACCTGCGTGGGCCGCTCGCATGCCGATATCGCCGCCAAGATCGACGAGTATCGCACCGCCGGCGTGGAAAACATCCTGGCCCTGCGTGGCGATCTCCCTGCCGGCGCAACCGAGGACGACAAGCCCGCCTCGGACTACGCCTACGCCCGCGACCTCATCCCCGAGCTCGTCGACGCCGGCTTTTGCGTGGGCGCCGCAGCCTACCCCGAGGGCCACATTGCCTGTGAGGATCTCAACCTCTCGGTCGAACACCTCAAGCAAAAACAGGACGCCGGCGCGAGCTTCTTTGTGACACAGCTCTTCTTTGATAACGAGTGCTTCTACCGTTTTCGCGAGCTTGCCGACAAGGCCGGCATCACCGTGCCCATTACCGCGGGCATCATGCCGTTTATGGGCAAGTCGCAGATCAGCCGCATGGTCTTTATGTGCGGCGCGTCGCTGCCCTCCCCCGTCATCAAGATTCTCGCCAAGTACGAGAACGACCCCGAGAGCCTGCAGGCAGCCGGTGTAGATTATGCCGCCCGCCAGCTTTGCGACCTCAAGGAGCACGGCGCCGACGGCCTGCACCTGTACACTATGAACCGTCCTGCGATCGCCGCGACCATTATGGAGCGCCTGGGGTAATGGAAAAACCGCACATCGATACAACCGCTGTCGAAGTGCCGGCCGACCTTGCGTCGCCGGCGCTTTACCGTGTCGATGCTGCGCACCATCCCCGTGTCGACCGTGCCGAGATGCTGCGGTATCTGGGTTACGGCGGCCAGCAGATCGAGCCCGAGCTGTCACGACGTATTGAGCTTGTGGTCGAGCGTCTGGAACTTGACATTGAGCCCCGTGGCGTGCGCCGCGTGTTTGCCGTCGATGCCACGGGCGTGGACGAACAAAGTGAGCCTTGCATTCGCTTGGTCGGCACCAACGTTGAGCTGCGAGGTCGCGATATCTATCGACATCTCAAAGATGCCCGCTTTGCCGCGCTCATGGCATGTACCCTCGGCATGGACGCCGAGCGTCGCCTGCGCACCACGGGAGCCCAACATCCCCTGGAGGGCGCCGTGCTCGACGCCGCGTGCTCCGCTTACGTAGAAGCCGCCGTTGAGCAAATGGACCAGCAGGTCAAGACGGACGCCGCCGTTCATGGGCTCGCCGGCAACTGGCGCTTTAGTCCCGGCTACGGCGACTGCCCGCTCTCGGCCCAGCGCTCGATCGTCAATGCGCTCAACGCCACGCGGCTCATCGGGCTTACCGTCACACCCACCAGCCTGCTCATGCCCACCAAAAGCGTGACCGCGGTGATCGGCCTATTCGACGGCGAAGTCCACGACGCCCAGAGCCGCCCCACCTGCAATATCTGCCGCATGCGCGAGCACTGCCGCTTCCGCGCCGCCCACACCACCTGCTATTCCAGCCATTAGGAGCCCTCAATGTTTACTCCGCTTATCACTCATGATTCTGACGGCACTGCATTGGCGGCACCCGTTGATGCCGCACGTCGCAACGGTGCCACGTACAAGACGCGCACGATCGGCGATCTGCGCATTAAGGACGATCGCCTGCGCGCCGCCATCGAGGGCACGGGGCACTTGCTGTTCGACGGCGGCATGGGCACCATGCTGCAGGCCGCTGGCATGAAGGCGGGCGCCCTGCCCGAGCTGCTCAACTTTGAGGAGCCCCAAGTCATTACCGACATCCAGCGTCAGTACGTCGAGGCCGGCTGCGACGTGATCACCGCCAACACCTTTGGTGCCAACGCCCACAAGCTCGACGGTGCCGCCACCGTGGCAGATGTCTTTGCCGCCGCTGTCGCCTGCGCCCGCGCGGCCGGTGCCCGCTACGTCGCCGGCGATATCGGCCCCATCGGCGCACTGCTTCGCCCCTTGGGTACCCTCAGCTTCGACGAGGCCTATGACCTCTTTGCCGAGGAGGTGCGCGCCAGCGTCGCCGCGGGTGTGGACCTCTTTATTATCGAGACCATGACCGACCTTGCCGAGATCAAGGCCGCCGTCCTCGCCTGCCGCGAGAACTCCGACCTGCCCGTCTTTGCCACCATGACCTTTGAGGAGGACGGCCGCACATTCCTGGGTACGAGTCCCGAGGTCGCCGCCATCACGCTCGACGCCATCGGTGCCGACGTTTTGGGCATCAACTGCAGCCAAGGACCGGCCGAGCTCCGAGGACTCGCCGCACGTATGCTCACCGTTACCGACAAGCCCGTTATGGTGCAGGCCAATGCGGGACTCCCCCATGTGGACGACGACGGCAACACCGTCTTTGATATCCAGGCCCCCGAATACGCCGAGGCCGTCGCCGGCATGATCGCCGACGGCGTGAGCGTCGTGGGCGGTTGCTGCGGAACCACGCCGGCGCACATGGCGGCCTTGCGCACGCTTATCGACAACCACACGCCCAGCCCGCGCCACCGCAAGCCCAGCATGTCGGTCACAAGCGCCCAGACCGTGGTGGACCTTCCCTGCGACGGCCACAAGATCGCCGTCATCGGCGAGCGCATCAACCCCACCGGCAAAAAGCGCCTGCAGCAGGCCCTGCGCGACGGCGATCTGGACTACGTCGTGAGCCAGGGCATCAGCCAGCAGGAACAGGGCGCCGATATCCTGGACGTCAACGTCGGCCTGCCCGAGATCGACGAGGTCAAGATCATCCAACAGGCGACCGAACAGCTCCAGGGCTCCACGCTGTTGCCGCTGCAGATCGACTCCACCGATCCCGCCGCTGTCGAGGCCGCCGTGCGCCGCTACGCCGGCAAGCCCATCATCAACTCGGTCAATGGCAAGCAGCAGATCATGGATGAGATCTTTCCGCTGGTCGCCCACTACGGCACCAACGTTGTCGGCCTTACGCTCGACGAAGGCGGCATCCCCGATACCGCCGAGGCTCGCTTCGCCATCGCCGAGCACATCGTGGCCGAGGCTGCCCGTTACGGCATCGGCCCGGACCGCGTCCTCATCGACTGCCTGGTCATGACCGCCTCGACCAACCAGCGCCAGGCCGAGCAGATCCTGCGCGCCATGTCCCTGTGCAAGGAGCGCCTGGGCGTCAAATGTGCGCTCGGCGTGTCGAACATCAGCTTTGGCCTGCCTGCCCGCCCGCTGCTGGGCTCGGTCTTTTTGGCTGCCGCCTTCGGCGCGGGCCTGGACGCCCCCATCATGAACCCGGGTTCCAAGCGCTTTATGGATACCGTCTACAGCTATCGCGTGTTGAGCGTTGAGGACGAGGGCTCGACCGGATACATCGAGCGCTATGCCGGCTGGACCGATCCGTACAAGATCGCCGCCAACCCGGCAGCTGCTCAGGCAGTATCGACCGACGCTGTGCCCGCTGCTGGCACCGCCGGCACCGACGGCAACGACGACCCGATTCGTCGCATGGTCGTCTCGGGCCGCAAAGGCGAGATCGCTGCCGAGACCGAGCGTCTGCTGGCAGACCACGACGCCATGGACCTCATCAACAATCACTTTATCCCCGCCCTCGACGAGGTCGGAGTCCTCTTTGACCAGGGCAAGTTCTTCTTGCCGCAGCTTATGGCCTCGGCCGAGGCCGCGCGCGTGGGCTTCGATACCATCAAACGCCTGATGCCCGCCGGCGAGATTGCCGACAAGGGCAAGATCTGCGTGGCCACCGTCAAGGGCGACATCCACGATATTGGCAAGAACATCGTCAAAATGCTGCTCGACAACTACGGCTACACCGTCTTTGACCTGGGCCGCGACGTCGATCCGCAGGAGGTACTCAAGACCGTCAAGGAGCGCGATATCAAACTCGTCGGCCTCTCGGCGCTTATGACTACCACGGTCGTCGCCATGGAGGAGACCATCAAGCTGCTTCATTCCGAGGTGCCGGGCGTCAAGATCATCGTGGGCGGCGCCGTACTCACCCCCGAATACGCCAAGCAGATCGGCGCGGACTACTACGCCAAGGACGCCGCCGAGAGCGCGCGCATCGCCGAAGAGGTCTTTGGGCAGTAACACAACGGAAACAACCGAGCACCAAAACGTGCCGCATGCGCCACTTGGCACGTGCGGCACGTTAGAATAGATAAGATTATGCTCGTTTTGGCAGATAGGAGCGCAAGGATGGCGATCACGCCCGCAGAAATCGCGGAAACCCGCGGCATGGTTGAGGAACAGAACCTCGACATCAGGACCATCACCATGGGTGTTTCGCTCATGGGTTGCGGTGACGAGAACCTCGACCGCATGTGCACGAAGATCTACGACCACGTGACGCACACGGCTGAGCATCTGGTCGAGACCGCCGAGAACCTCGAGCGCGAGTACGGTATCCCCATCGTCAACAAGCGCGTTTCCGTCACCCCGGTGGCGCAGATCGCCGCATGCTGCAAGGATGAGGACCTCACCCCCATCGCGCATGCCCTCGACCGCGCGGCCGAGACGCTCGGCATCGACTACCTGGGCGGCTTCTCCGCACTCGTCCAGAAGGGCATCGGCGACGCCGACCGCCGCGTCATCCAGTCCATCCCCCAGGCGCTCGCCACCACGAGCCGCGTCTGCTCCAGCGTCAACGTCGCCAGCCTGCGCGCCGGCATCAACATGGACGCTGTGCTCATGGCCGCCCAGACCATCATCGATGCCGCCAAGCTCACGGCCGACCAGGATTCCGTTGGCGCCTCCAAGTTTGTCTGCTTTGCCAACATGGTCGAGGACTCCCCGTTTATGGCGGGCGCCGTCCACGGCGGTGGCGAGGCCGACGCCGTCATCAACGTTGGCGTCTCGGGCCCCGGCGTTATGGCTGCTGCCTTGGAGACGCTCCCCGACTCCGCCTCGATGATGGAGGTTGCCGAGAAAATCAAGCAGACCGCCTTTAAGATCACCCGTGCCGGCGAGCTCATGAGCCGCGAGGCCGCCCATCGCTTGGGTGTCGAGAAAGGCATTGTCGACCTGTCACTGGCTCCCACGCCTGCCATCGGCGACTCCGTTGCCCGCATCCTCGAGATCATCGGCGTGGGCACCTGCGGTGGCCCCGGCACGACCTGCGCGCTCGCCATGCTCAACGATGCCGTCAAGAAGGGCGGCGTCATGGCCAGCTCCAGCGTGGGCGGTCTCTCCGGCGCCTTTATCCCCGTGTCCGAGGACGCCGGCATGATCGCCGCCGTCGAAGCCGGCGCGCTTTCGCTTGAGAAGCTCGAGGCCATGACCTGTGTGTGCTCCGTCGGCCTGGACATGATCGCCATCCCCGGCGACACCCCGGTCGAGACCATCGCCGGCATCATCGCCGACGAGATGGCCATCGGCGTCATCAACAATAAGACCACGGCCGTCCGCGTGATTCCCGCCATCGGCAAGGGCGTGGGCGACTGCGTCGAGTATGGCGGCCTGTTTGGCCGTGCACCCATCATGCCGGTGAACCCCAACGCCGGCACCGTGCTTGCCCATCGCGGCGGACGCTTCCCGGCACCGCTGAACTCGCTGAAGAACTAGCTGAGGGTTCGGGCGAGGAGCCCCGCCGCCGGGCGGCAGACATATAAGGTCGCCTGCTCGGACAGTCCTGACTCGCACGGAGAGCACATTAAGTGCTCTCCGGCTCGTGCGGAACTCGCGATCGACCTTATATGTCTGCCGCCCGGCGGCGGGGCTCCCGCACATCTCAACCTTGGCTGGGTTCTGGCTCAGTGGCAGTCGCTTCGCTTCTGCCCGCCTTTGCTGGTACGACAGTTTGGCGTTGGATCGGTTCTTTCTGATATATGCTGGTTGCGGCTCTTCTTTTGGGAGGAGTCGCTTTTTTGTTGCTAGGAGGTTGGCCCGTGGTTGATGGGGATGCTCGCTCTGAGCTTCTTTCTGCTGATTGGAATGGCGAATGGATGCGTCTGCAAGCTGATCGGCGGCGGGCTGATGATCCTTTTGAGTGGGATAAGCGGGCTCGGCATTTTCGTCCGCTGGAGACTGCCCCGTATGCTCGGGATTTTATAAAACTGCTGGCGCTTAAGCCTGGTGAGTCGGTGCTCGATATGGGATGTGGGGCTGGGTCAATTGCTATTCCGCTTGCGCAAGACGGGCATTCCGTGATTGCTGCCGACTTCTCTCCTGCCATGTTGGGCACGCTTGATGCCGGCATTGAGTACTATGAGCTCGAGGATCGCATTACGCCGCTTGAGCTTGCTTGGGATGATGATTGGGATTTGGTTGGCCCGGTCACGAAAGCGGTAGATGTTGCCTTTGCCAGTCGGTCGGTTACGACGACCAATCTAAAAGGTGCGCTTGCCAAGCTTGATCGAACGGCTCGTCGGCGTTGTGCCGTCACGATGGTCGCCAACTCCAGCCCGCGCTATGACCTGCACCTGATGAACGCCATCGGCGCCTCGGTTACCTGCAGTAATGGTTTTGTGTATGCCTTCAACATCCTCATTCAGATGGGCGCGTTGCCGCAGGTTACATACTTTGAATCGCCTCGTCGCGATACCTTCGATAACCTTGAAGCGGGCGTAGCAGATTTTTCCCGTATGCTCGAGCATGGCAACGAGGATAAGGTCGACCGTCTGCGCGACTACATCGCCCAGCACATGATTGAGAACCCCCATGCCGGTGAGCCGGGCTCCAAGGGTGTGCCGCAGGGACGCTATATGCTCGACCACGTCCGCAAGGTCCGTTGGGCGTTTATTGCATGGGAGCCGGTCTCTGCTCCCAGCTCATAGCCTGTTCGCAGCCCACGCCGCCCACTCACTCGGCATCCGCATTCTTTTTGAACTGGGCAAACGCGCTCCACACCGCGCCGTTCCTGCGCTATCGTGGGACAGCTCACGTAGATTAAGGCCCCGTCGCGGGGCGCCCCATACATAGAAAGCGAGAACCCATGGCACTGACAGGAGCCCAGGTCAAGCAGCTTCGCAGCATGGCCCATCACCTCAACCCCGCCATCATCATCGGCAAGTCCGATGTCAACGAGGGCACCGTCGAGCAGACGGTCGCCTACCTGGAGAAGCACGAGCTCGTTAAGTGCTCTGTGCTGGACGGCTCCAGCCTTTCTGCCCGCGAGGCCGCCGAGGAGCTCGCCGAGCGCTGCCACGCCGAGGTCGTCCAGGTTATCGGCCGCAAGTTCTCGCTGTATCGCGAGTCCTCGCGCAAGGATATCGAGAAGATCAAGCTCGTCTAAGAGCCAATGATCCGGCGAGCCAACACATAGCAAGCTCACGGGTGCCCAAGTACTTTGGGCACCCGTTTTTTATCGCTCGACCAGCACGCGATTGAGCCGCCCCTCCACCAAGCGCTCGTACAGACGCCGCGTCTCGGGCTCGGGCACGCCATTGACCTGCTCCCTCAGATGGTGCATATGCCCGCTGTATAGCTCGACGATATCGCGCCGCCGCCCCGCCGCACTGTAGACGCGCATGGCGCAGCGCACCATATCCTCGCGCGCCGTTTCCTGCCGAAGCCCCGACTCCGCCAGCCAAATCGCCGACTGCAGATCGTTTTCTTCTAGAGCGGCATTTGCTCCCTTAATCATGCAATCGATGTACTTTGACTGCATAATGCGCCGCATACGCAAAAAGTAGGTGGGATTACAGCCATTGGGAACATACAGCGGTCCGGCATAAAGCTGCTCAATCTTAAGACACAGCTCAACTAAATGGGGCCCGCGCGCACCCGTGCGATTTCCCAAAACCTCGCGGCTTATCTGGTCAAACAGCCGTACATCGGTCTTGACGTAGTCGACGTTGAGCCCAATGCATTCATTTTGGATGAGCACACATGACTTGCCATCCGGCGTCGGCCCCAAAGCCGACCGCAAGCGCGATATCGTCGAGTACAGGTTGTTGCGGGCACTATTGAACTCGGCATGGGGCCACAGCTCCATGGCCAGCGTCTCACGATCGACGAGCGCATCCATGCCCAGCGCAAGCCGCTCGGCAAGCGTCGCCGCCTTCTTGCGGCGCCACATTTTGTCCGTGATGGGAAACCCATCGCGCTCGGCGCGAAACGCACCAAACATGCGAATCTCGATATGGTCGATGGTATCAACGGCTTCAACCTCGCCGGCCTGGAACAGGCGCTCGCCCTCTCCTTCCAAATCGTCGCGCAGCGAGTACCGCGACAGCTCGCGCACGGGAAGCTTCTTGCGTATCCTGCCCGCCGGCTCGCCCAGACAATGCATGGCAAGGCGCGCAAAGAGCCGATACGATGGCTCTAGAATCCCCGCACGATTCATGGACATCCAGGCCGCAAGATCGCTGTCTCGGCCCGCACAGGCCAAATGCAGCGCCACCATCCAGGCCTCCGCTCCACCAACCTGCGTCTGGCTTATATCGAGCAACTCCGCTTCCTCGCGCACCGAAACCATCGAGGTGTTACGCAGATATGCCGCGCGCTCCAGCAGCAATGCGTTATCGCGCATGTACGCAATCGACTCCTCGGCAAGTTTGAGCACTTGGACCGCACGGAACTTTGCATTAACCGGCCGTCCCTCTGCCAGTGACTGCCAGCCTTCTAGCAACAGCCCAAACAGCTGAATCTGGTTGTCGCGCATGCGCACGGCAAAACGATCGAGCTCGTTGAACGCCGCGTCGTCGGTTACCGGCAAGCCGGAAAGGAGCCGCCGTGCCGCCAACACCATGCGCACCCAGATAGCCATCGCCTTAAGCCCACGTACGTCGAGCGCCTCCCGCACCACCGTCATCTCGTCGTCGCGCTCGTCGGTTCCCGCAAACGACCCGTCAAAGAGCTCCACCAGCATGCTATCGGCCCGTATAACAATCCCCGCGATGTCGAGCTCGCAGTCGTAGGCCTTGCTCGTTTTGAGCTGCTGTAGAACGCCGCCGTCATCTCCCCGCTCGGTCAGGCACCGCTTGACCTCGATATGCGCAGACAACATATCGAGTGCGGTATGGGATGTCTCGATTTCTGGCACGGCCAGGTTCGTAGGAAGCCCAAGCCCGTTGTCCCCATAGCAAACAGCCGTCAGCGTCTGGGCCACCCTCCATGAAACAGGGTCTATTTCGCAGGCCGCCCGTTCGCCCCCGCGCTCGATGACCGATGCCATATAGCGAGCGAGCTTTGTATTGGACACGCTGACCGCTGCCAGATATACGCCAAGCGCTTCGGCAGGCGTTGGCTCTGGAGCCGGATCGTCGGCACCGATCGTGCCCAGCGCTGCTCGGCAGATATCGGCCCCGTGCCCCGTCAGAGCCAGATCGACCCCATACTGCCCAGCAAGTTCAAGAACCGCCTCACGGTCCAAAAAGGCGTCCGCCAGGCCCATCGCCGCACCGCATCGGCCCGCCTTAAGCAAAATCCGGGCCGCCCTCGGAACAAGTTCGGGGCGAACCTCGGCCACCAACTTACGCAAGCGCAAGCGTCCGTTATCCTCCGTGCCCAGACACGTAAAACTCCGCTCGGCGGGATCCAAGCCAAAGATCGGGTAGTCGCGTACAAAATAGGACTGGTCGACCATCGACAGCCTCACCCCACAAGCCTCGAGTTCTGCGATATTGCCCTCGCCCATCAAAACCATGAGGCATGCCACGCAAAACAGCGCATTATTGTCGAGCGAAGCCAGATCGACAAGTGCCGCGCCATATACGTTGACAATCTCGTTTTCGAGCAGACCGGCTACGTCACCTTGGCCATACAGACCCGTCTGCAATGCCGAAACGAGCTCGGGCACGCCCTGCGTGAGCTGATAAAAGTCGAGCGATGTGCTGATCGAAAACGCCGATGCCCACGCCGAATACTCATAGGCATGCACCTTGAGCATCTGCGCATTGATCTTAACCGAATCGCCCAGCCCATGAATCAGCTGACGATTTGAAGGACGGCAGGAGATAAAGACCCCTACCCCCATAGCGCGCAGGCCGCGAATCCTGTCGATGAGGTCTTCGGTATCGTGCTGATCGAGGTTTGGCACATTATCAATCGCGATAAGGGAGTGCGGTTTGTCTTTGAGTTCTTCGGTAACCACCTCGAGCTGCATAAATACCTCGCGCCCAATGGCGCGATCCGCCTCGATAATCCGCACGGGACCTCGCGTCGGGTCGCATTTAACCTCATGGGTGTACTGCAGCAGCACCGAGGTCTTCCCAAACCCGTCGGGCGCATAAAGAACCACGATGCCGGCCTTTCGGCCCTTGGCGATAAGCTCATTCATCAAGCGTTCGCGTCGCACCATATAGCCTCCGCCCAGAGGCATCAGCTCGAGCTCGCCTATACTGCTCAAATCGTTTACCATGCCCGCTCCTCAACTCGACCGTATGGACACTGTAGCCGCAAGACCATACAAGCCGCGCTATGAATAGAGCGACCTTGTGTTTTAGGTTGTCTTTTGGTACGCAAGCGGCAAGTTTTTGTACAGCGAGGGCCGATTGTTATTAATCCCCTGACTAATCGGTCTTTAAGCAGGTAAATGAGCTTGTCAGCTTGTCCCATCTAAGCGGCAGTGTAACGCAGATGAACAAGGTTCAGCCATGTCATTCAACTCGCCTAGCACCCGCTACCGTCTACGACCTTCTAGTGGCATTTTTGCATAGAATCTGGTATAGAATGAATCAAGCTGTTGGACATCCGGCATTCGTCAAGCTTGCGGCAAGTTTTTGGTCAAGTGGGCAAAAAGGGATAGCAAAAAGGCCCCCGCAAAGCGGAGGCCTTAGGCAAGGCTATGTCGAGGTGCAGGATTCGCGCTACTCGCAGAGCGAAAGGGCGGCCTCGTCGGCAACGACAACGCAGTTGGTGTGCAGCTGCAGGATCGAAGCCGGGCACTCGGGCGTAACCGGACCATAGCACATGTCATGCACGGCCTGAGCCTTGGCCTCGCCGTTGGCGACGACCAGGATCATGCGGGCATACATGATGGTCTGGGTACCCATGGTGTAGGCCTGACGGGGAACATCGTCGATGCTGTCGAACAGGCGGCTGTTGGCCTGAATGGTGCTCTCGGTGAGGTCGACGCAGTGCGTGCCCTTGGAGAAGTGGTCATCGGGCTCGTTGAAGCCGATGTGGCCGTTGTTGCCGATGCCGAGCAGCTGCAGATCCGGGTAACCGGCGGCGGCGACGATCTTGTCGTACTCAGAGCAGGCAGCGGCGGCGTCGGGGTTGGAACCGTCGGGCACATGCGTGTTGTTCAGGTCGATGTTGATGTGATCGAAGAAGTTCTCACGCATGAAGTAGTGATAGCTCTGGGGATCGTCGTGCGAAAGGCCGCGATACTCGTCCAGGTTATAGGTGCTGACCTCGGCAAAGTCGACGTCGCCCTTCTCGTACCAAGCAGCGAGCTGCTTGTAGGCACCGATCGGGGTGGAGCCGGTGGCAAGGCCCAGTACACAGTCGGGCTTGAGGATAACCTGCGCCGAAATGATATTAGCGGCCTTGCGGCTCATATCCTCGTAGTCTTTAGCTTTAATGATCTTCATTACGCGTCCTTTCTCGTACAAGAGAGGCAAGGCTCCCTTACAAGCACTTGCCCGCGGCCCGCGTCGGCCGCAACCAACGTGTGCGGCCACCAGGGCGAGGTCGCGTAATGTATGTGTCTCGTGTCTAACCGCGTCGAGGCCCCTGCCCGTCCACGGTGACCCAAAGCCTTTTAGCTTCGGACAAATCCCATCTTGCCACGGAGGGCGTCCTCTTTCAAGGGCGCCCTCCGTAAACGTGTTTGAATTGTAGGCTAATGGCCACGTGCACTTGCTAGCGCTCGCGAGCAACAATGAGCTGGTCCATCTCTTCGACATGCACACCAACGGAGCCTTTGATGCTCGAGAACTCAACGGAGTTGCACACCAAGATGGGAACCGTCACATCGTAGCCCTCGGCAGCAATTGCCTCGCGGTCGAACTCAATGAGTACATCGCCCTTATGGACGATGTCGCCCACTTGCGCATGTACGGTAAAGTGCTTGCCCTCGAGCTGAACAGTGTCCAAACCAACGTGGATGAGCACGTCCAGACCATCGACCGTGTTAAGCGCAACAGCGTGTCCCGTGGGAAAAATGGCCTCGACCTTGGCATCAGCCGGCGCGATCACACGCGTTCCGGTGGGCTGAATCGCCACGCCCTGGCCCAAAAGGCCGGTGGCAAACGTCTGGTCGTTTACCTCGGAAAGCGGAATGACGTCGCCCGAGATGGGAGCATCCAGCGTAAGGACTCGACCACGCATACCAAAAGACCTTAGGACTTTAGTGAACATGCTCCCCCTCGGACATACCGATCAATCAAAATAACCTTAACAGTTTACCACTTGGCACCCGTTTTTGACCATTAGGGAAGTTCGCGCTTGACAACCTCGACGATGTCGTCGACAACGCGCTGGGTCAGCTCGTGCGTCTCGGCCTCGGCCATCACGCGGACCAGCGGCTCGGTACCGCTCGGGCGCACCAGAATGCGGCCGCGGCCGTCAAGCTCCTTCTCGGCAGCAGCGACGGCATCCCAGATGGGTTGGCAATCGTCCAGACCAGCCTTGTTGTCGGAATGCACGTTGACGAGTACCTGCGGGTACTTCTTCATGATGCCGGCAAGATCGGTGAGGGTACGACCGGTGCGCTTGAGCACGGCCAGCAGCTGCAGAGCCGTCACCAGGCCGTCACCGGTGGTGTTGTGCTCCAGGAAGATGATGTGGCCGGACTGTTCGCCGCCGATGACGGCGCCGTCCGCGAGCATGCGCTCCAGAACGTAGCGGTCGCCCACGGCGGTCTGAACCATCTCGAAGCCCTGCTCCTTCATAGCGATGGAGAAGCCCAGGTTGCACATGACGGTCGAGACGATCTCGGAGTTGGCGAGCTTGCCGCGAGCGGCCAGGTCGGAACCGCAGATAGCCAGGATGTAGTCACCGTCGATCTCATTGCCCTCGCTGTCCACGAACAGTACGCGGTCGGCGTCGCCGTCGTGGGCCAGGCCGATGTCAGCATGGGTGCGCAGCACGAGCTCGCGCAGGGGCTCGAGGTGCGTAGAGCCGCACTCAACGTTAATGTCAGTGCCGCAGTAATCGGTGTTGATGGCATGGACCGTGGCGCCCAGGCGCTGCAGCGCGGCGGGCGTGGTCTGGCAGGAAGCACCGTGACCGCAGTCAACGGCAACGACCAGGCCATCGAGCCTCAGGCCATCAAGCGTATCGATGGCATGATCGACATATGCCTTGCGGGCGTCCTTCATCTTGATGATGTGGCCCACGCCGGCGCCAGTCGGCAGCGTATCGGCAGCCATGGCCTCCTCGGACATGACCCAGGCGCTGATCTCTTCCTCGACCGCGTCGGGAAGCTTCATGCCCTTGCGGCTAAAGAACTTGATGCCGTTGAACTCCGGCGGATTATGCGAAGCGGAGATGACGATGCCGCCGTCGAGCTCGTTTTGAACAGTGAGCAGCGCCACGGCAGGCGTGGGGATGACACCGCAGCAGTGCGGACGGCCGCCCTCGGCCATGATGCCGGCGGTCAGAGCGCTCTCGAGCATGGTGCCCGAAAGGCGCGTGTCACGGCCGATGCAGATGTCCGGACCAAGGAACTTGGTCGCCGCGCGGCCCAGGCGAAACGCGAGGTCGCACGAAAGATCGGCGTTGGCGACGCCACGGACGCCATCGGTACCGAAGATGTTCTGGGGCATAGGATTGCTCCTTCCCTAGCAGGCGATATGCAACCGCCCACCCTAGTCGAAAAAGAAAAGCGGGACCCGCCGAGGAATCGGCAGGCCCCGCTTGTACATTGTATCTCGAAAGGAGATAAAACCTTAGCGCTTGGAGAACTGGGGAGCGCGGCGGGCCTTCTTGAGGCCGTACTTCTTGCGCTCGACCACGCGAGCATCGCGCGTAAGGAAACCGGCCTTCTTGAGGTCAGCACGGTAGTCGCCAGCGTTCAGAAGAGCGCGAGCGATGCCCAGGCGCAGAGCGCCGGACTGACCGGAGATGCCGCCGCCATCGCACAGAGCGATAACGTCGAACTGACCGGCGGTGTCGGTCACCTTGAAGGGAGCAAGGGCGTTCTCAACGAGCTGATGACGGCCGAAATACTGCTCGGCGTCACGCTTGTTGATGGTCACCTTGCCGGTGCCGGGGACGAGACGGACGCGGGCGACGGCGTTCTTACGACGGCCGGTACCCTGGTAGACAACGGTGTTCTCAGCCATCTTTAAGCCTCCAGCTCAATCTTCGTGGGGTTCTGGGCAGCGTGCGGATGCTCGGCACCAGCGTAGACCTTAAGCTTGGTCATCTGGGCACGGCCGAGGGTGGTCTTGGGCAGCATACCGCGAACGGCGCGCTCGATGACCTTCTCCGGGTGCTTCTCCATAGCCTGGCGGAAGCTCTCAGCCTTGAGGCCGCCGTTGTAGCCGCTGTGGCGATAATAGGTCTTCGTGTCGGCCTTGTTACCGGTAAGCTGGACCTTATCGGCGTTGATGACGACAACGAAGTCGCCGCAGTCGCTGTTGGGCGTGAACTGGGGCTTGTTCTTACCGCGCAGGATCATTGCGATCTGGGTGGCAAGACGGCCCAGGACAGCACCATCGGCGTCGACGAGAACCCAGTTGCGCTGGACCTCGCCCTGCTTGGCGTAGTGAGTCGATTTCGAAATCACTTAGACTCCTCCATGTACAGTACGTGTTGTTACAGAGATTCACGGGGCTCTGCAAGTAACCCGTCCATATTACCCCGCTCGCCGTACGAGTCAACAGGTATTTTGGCTCCGACCAGAGTTTCTGCACATGTCATCCACGAGCCGTGATTTTCCAGCTCTTTAGCTGTTGTCATTTTTTGAGGGTTCGCCGTCGCTAGCGCTCAACGAACTCTTGGATTTCCGCGAGCAAGCGCTTTGCCTCCTGGCGGCCCTGGATATATAGGTCCAAAAGCTTTGCCGAATCGTGCTCGACATGGCCGACCTCGACCGGCTTTTGCGGAGCGACGACCAACGCACGGCCCTCGCGCTCATACTTCCACAGGTGCATGCGCTGGATGTTGTAACGGTCGTGGCGCGTCTCGATAGCCTCGAGCAGATAGGGGTAGTCGGCATAGCGGGCGCGCGCGGCCGGCAAAAACTCGTAGGGCTTTTTCTCGTACGAGCGGTCCTGCGTGACGATGACGACCGCACGGTCGAAGCCCGCCTCCTCGAGCACATGCTCGATGGGGACCGAATCGGCTACGCCGCCGTCGACGTATTTGTGCCCGTCTATCTCGACCGGCGGCGTCACCAGCGGCAACGAAGTCGAGGCGCGCACGGCGTCGAGATCGAGCACAGCGCTTTTGACCGGCAGGTACGTGGCGGTTCCAAAGAGCATGTCCGTCGCGACGGCGTACATCTCGATGGGGCTCGCGTCGAACGTCTCGTTGTCAAAGGGATCCAGGCGGTCCTGGACATCGTTGAAGATAAAGTCGTAGCCGACGATAGAGCCCGTGGATGCAAACGATGCGGCGCCCATGAAGCGGTTGTCGCTGCAGAAAGCCAGGTTGATGCGGTTGGCACGGCCGATCTGATGCGACTTGTAGTTCACGCCGTTGAGGGCGCCGGCCGATACACCGTAGACAGCCGGAATCTCGACGCCGGCCTCCATGAGAACGTCGAGCACGCCCGCGGTAAATTGCCCGCGGAAGCTGCCGCCCTCCAAAACGAGTGCGACCTTGCCGGCGTTCTTTGCCTTATCTTCTGCAGTCATATTGACCTCCTGCGATTGCGTTTTGGCTTTCTTCTACCCAGTTTTGGAATGGCGAGCGCATGGGTTTTTCGAGGCGGCAGGTGAAGCGGAAAGTGTGTCCCAGTTTGAAGCGGGATTCCGGGATGAACTTTCCGCTTGGACCGCCATTGGGAAAGCGCGTCCCGTTCTGAGCGCGGATTCCGGGATGAACTTTCCGCTAGCCATTCATTTGGAAATTGCATCCCATTCCGAATGAGGATTCCGGGATGTACTTTCCGCTTGAGCTGCCATTGGGAAAGCATATCCCACTCTACGGCTCGATTCCGGGTCGCAGTTTCCGCTTGAGGCATCATCCGGAAACTACATCCCAGTCTGAGCGCGGATTCCGGGACGTGCTTTCCGCCTGGGCTGCCATCGGGAAAGCGTGTCCCGGTCTGCGTTGCCAAGGCGTTTTCTTTACGCCCGCGCCCTGCGCAGAGTTCGATTCTCCGCGGTTTAGGGCTTGCGTTGGTGCGGGGCATGGCCAGCTGAAATTCGATAAACATCGCATCCATATTGGGCTGATAGATTGCGCGGAGAATCCGCGTATTTGCTTCGCAAATCCGCACCGGCTTCGGCCGCCTGCCGGCGTCCTCGCCCGCGGGCTAAAAACGCTTACGCGTTTTCTTTACGCCCGCGCCCTGCACAGAGTTCGATTCTCCGCGGTATCTATAAGTAATAAAAAAGCAGGTAGGTGCGTTTACCTACCTGCTTGTAACTATTGGTGGAGGCGCGGAGAATCGAACTCCGGTCCACGAAAGCCCCCTGATTGGCATCTCCAAGCTCAGTCGCTGGTTTTGTCTCGGACGCTTTGCGCGCAGCGACACGCTCGCGGCGTCCTAACCGGTTCGGTCTTAGCCCGCGCCATACCGATTACGTGCGCAGGAGCATTCCCCTAAAATGACGTCGCGCCGGTGTCGGGGAAATCACCGGGTTGACGCGCCGCTATAAACTAAGCAGCAAGAGCCATAGGCTCAAAAGAAGAGTTGTTGTCAATTCAATTTGACGGTACCCCTGTTTAACGAGGCGAGGAGACCTCGGCTTGCTTCCTCTCTCAGAGCTATCGTGTCGAAACCAGTCGCCCCCGAATGTCGGGAAAGTCTGGATGGCATTGGGCACGAGCACCCAACACCCGTCGACTTTTCAAGGAACATGCAGGGCGAGCCCCGCTTGTGGAGTGTTATCTTACCACGTTCTGAAAGCGGACAGCTGTTCTATGCACGAGCTGTGAAGACCCCAATGTGCGCCGCACTTCGCACTTTTGCTACCGATCGCGTCACGTATATTTTCGCCAAGCAAAATTGATCCGTCGAAAGGACCGTTATGGATACCAAACAGCAACTCGTCAATGCCCTCGCAGGCCTGGGCTCAACCATTACCGAAGCTATGGATGTCATCGAAGGCTTTGTCCCCTGCGGACATCCCGCCCTCACGGTATCGAACGCACTCGTCGCGCTGGACGCTGACGATAATGCAGCTCTCGCCCAGCAGCTTGAGACCGTCGAGGGCTTTATCGACCACGTGAGTGAGAACCGCGGCGTGGCCGCCTACCACGGCATCGAGGTCGAGCTCGCGGGTCCCAAAGCCGATCTGCTCGCAGCAATCCGCGAGGTAGGCGCCCTTATGCAGACCGCAGGCGTCAAGAACACCCAGGTCAACGAGTGGGTCTACCGCAGCCTGGCAGCACTCGACAGCTCCGAAGAAAAGGCAGCCGAGAAGCTCGCAGAAAGTCCCGCCATTAAGGCCGAGCTTTTGTAAATAGCAGACGCGGGCCCCTTGGCGCATCGTCGTCCAAGAGGCCCGCAAACAGTTCGCGTCAACCGATAGCCGCACCGCCACGTTCCGCCAAAGCAAGAATCGGCATCATTTGGCGCGGGGTCTTTGCTGCAAGATCGGCATGTTCGAGCAGTTTGCGATCGTTGGTCACCAAGTAATCGACCTGTGCGCGCTTGCACGCGGCGAGCACCAAGTTGTCCTCGTAATCGCGATGGAGCGTCAGATATTTGTCGGCTAGCCACAGATCGGATGCATCAGCACCCACGGCCGTGGCGTTTTCGGTCATGTTCCGAACAAACGCCAGCGCCGCATCGCCAATCGCGCGGGCAGAAGCCTCGTCGAGCGCTCCCCCGCTGGCAAGAACGCTACGCTTCAGCTCGTGTTGGACAACGTACAGCACGTCCTTGGCAATATGCACCGGAAAGAACAGCAACGCCCCCGTCTCCGTCGCCCGCCCAATAAACGCACGCGCGGCAAGCGACTCGGCATGGTCAACGCAAAACGAATCAACCCATACGTTGGCATCCACCATTATTTTGAGGGGAGCCCCACTCACTGGGTCATCCCCTTTTGGCGATAATGCTCATCCATGGCTTCGGAATAGATTGTGTCCCAACCGCGATCGTCGGACACGGACGACGTAGCGATGCCCAGGTCCGCGTAAAGCTGATCCGCCGCTGCCCATGATGCGGCGAACGGAGTATCGGGCGCGACGGTCTGCTGCCGGTCGTCGACGGCCGCAAGCACTTCCTCGCACTGCCCGCCACCCTGCGCGACCTTGGCCACCACCTTTTTGATGAGCTCGGGCAATGACCCGCCCGAAAGCCGCAGCGCCTCCTCGGCACGGTTCTTCACCTGGCGATCTACGCGAACGTTCACCTGCGCCATGCCGCCAACGGTAGCCATCTCAACCTCACCTTCAGCATTTACTAGCATTGCTAGCACGAGCATATATCCGAGCTAGCCTCTCGTCAAACAAAAGAAGGCCTGCACCCTGGCGGCTGCGGTGCCACCCGAATGCAGGCCATATACTCAATCGAAAACGCTAGCGCAGGTACGCCTTTGCGTTGCCCAGGCTGTAGGCAATCGTCGAGCCGTTGTGCAGCAGTGACGACGTCTGCGGAGTGATCATGCCGGTAATACCCAATGCCAACAGCGCCGAGTTGGTGAGCATCACCTTGGAATACGAACTCGTCAGACGATCAACGAGACCCTGACTCATGCGGCGCAGGCGCACGATCGCGGCGAGATCCGTGTCGGTCAGGATGATATCGGCGACCTCCTTGGCGATGTCGCTTCCACCGCCCATGGCCAGACCCACATCGGCCAGGCCCAGCGCCGGTGAGTCGTTGACGCCGTCGCCCACCATGGCAACGTGGCGCCCCTCGCGCTTAATCCGCTCCACATAGGCGTACTTGTCCTCGGGCAGCAGCTCGGCCTTAAACTCGTCGACACCTGCCTCGCGAGCAATGCGCTCGGCCGTGCGTTCCGAGTCGCCCGTGAGCATGACCACGTGCTTAACACCCAACGCGTGCAGGTCGGCGATGGCCTCGCGGACCCCAGGCTTGAGCGGATCCTCGATGCCGAGCACGCCCACGACCGTGCCGTCGACCGCCAGATACAGCGGCGACAGGCCCTCCATCTGGAGCTCGATTTGCTCCTTAATGTCGGACTCGAGCTGTGCGCCCTCATCCTCGAATACAAAGTGCGCCGAACCGATGATGGCGCGACGCCCTTCGATGGACGAAGCGATGCCGTGCGCCACGATGTACTCGACGGCAGCATGGCGTTCACGGTGCTCAAGCTCGCGCTCGCGTGCCGCATTGACCACGGCGCGCGCCACCGGATGCGGGAAATGCTCCTCCAAGCAAGCGGAAAGGCGCAGGATCTCGTCCTCGCTCCAACCATCGGTGGTGAGCACGCAGGCAAGACGCGGCTGGGCCTCGGTCAGCGTGCCGGTCTTGTCAAAGACAATGGTATCGGCCTTGGCAAACGACTCAAAGTACTTCGCGCCCTTGACCATAATGCCCATCTTGGCGGCGTCGCTCATGGCAGTCATGACGGCGACGGAACCCGTGAGCTTGAGTGCGCACGAGTAGTCGACCATCAGCGCCGCTGAGGTCTTAATGAGGCTACGCGTGGTAAGCGCAACCAGGCTCGCGAGCAGGAAGTTCCACGGGACGATCTTGTTGGCGAGGTCCTCCATATGCGACTGGCCCTCGGACTTGAGCGAGTCGGCCGTCTGCACGAGCGAGACAATCGAGCGCAGTTTGGTCTGAGCCGTGTTGGCGCGCACGCGCACCAAGATGCTGCCGTCTTCCACGACGGTTCCGGCGAACACGTCATCGCCTGCGCTGCGCTCGACGGCAAGCGGCTCGCCGGTCAGGGTCGCCTGGTTAACCATGGCGCTCCCCTGCTCGACGACGCCGTCAATGCAGATGGACATGCCGGTGCGCACGGCGACCAAATCGCCGGGTTCAAGCTCGGTGGCGGCAACGCTTACCTCAGTGTCGCCGACGACCTTTTGCGCCTTGTCGGGCACGTCGAGCAGCGAGTTGATGAGCTCGTTTTCGCTCATGGCACGGGTGTAGCCCTCGAGCAGCTCGCCCACGTTGAGCAGGAACATCGTCTGCCCCGCGGTGTCGACATCACGCTTGACGAACGAAATGCCGATGGCCGAAGCGTCGAGCACAGGAACGGTCAGGCGCGGCTGCGCCAGCTCATGAAGGGCAGCGCGCAAAAATGCCATGTAACCGGCCACGACAAACACCGCACGCAGAGGCGTGGGCAAGAACCAGCGACGTGCGTAATGGGCGCCGATAAGTGTGGCAAGATCCATGACGAGCTTGTGCTTGCGTGGCTCAAGCTGCATCACGTAACCCGTCTTTGCGTCGGCAATGGCCTGGGCATCGAGCGCACCCAAGGCGTCGAGTACGCCCGCACGACACCGCTCGTCATATTCGAGCGCCATCTGACCAATACGGCCATAAACGCGCACCTTGTGCACGCCGTCGATATCGCCGCTGAGCTTAAGAAGTGCATCGAGATCGCTCTCTGGCACAGGACCCGCCAATTGAAGACGGGTCCTGCCGGGGATCTCGCTAATAATCGAGAATCTCATAGTTTGTGCCTGGGAGCGTTACTCGGCTGCCTCGTCAGCAGCGGCCTCGCTCTGGGTGATGTAGGCAGCCTCGGCAACCATGTCATCGACATTGGCCTTGGCCTGCTCGACCATGTCCTGGTAGCCGTTCTTGATGCGCATGCCGCACGCAATACCCTGCACGCAGGCATTCTTGACCGGAGCGCTGGTGAGCAGCTTGATGCCGGCCGTGCCAAGCAGAAAACCGCCACCGACAAGCAGGGTATTGAACGTCGACTTCTTCATGTTGCTTCTCCCTTTTGCCGCATTGGACGCGGCACGGTGCCTCAGCGCCCGAGTAAACAAGTTTGCTCGAGCACACTTTTGGAAAATAGTTTAGTTTATCTAACTATTAAGTTCAACAATGGTTAACTTTTTGGAAACTATGGGGGTGACCTCAATATGACAAAGGGACTGCCCCTTTGTCATATTTTGGGACAGTCCCTTTGCCACAGTCCTACAGCTGCCAGTCCGCCGCCTCCTTTTGCAGCGCAACCATGCGGGCGAATTCTCCACCTGCTGCCTTGAGCTGCGCCGGAGCGCCCTGCTCGGCAACCACACCATCCTTGAGCACAACGATTTTGTCGGCATTTTCCACCGTGCGCATACGGTGGGCAATAACGATAACCGTCTTACCTGCAAGCAGACGGGAGAGTGCCTGCTGAACCACAGTCTCGTTCTCCACGTCCAAGCTCGCCGTCGCCTCGTCCAACAGCACGATAGGCGCGTCTTTGAGCAGCGCACGGGCGATAGAGATGCGCTGGCGCTCGCCGCCGGACAGCTTGGAGCCGTTCTCGCCGATCATGGTGTCGTAGCCCTGCGGCATGCGGCTCACAAACTCGTCGCAGTTGGCGGCACGCGCGGCCGCAAGCACTTCCTCATCGGTGGCATCACGACGCCCGAGGCGGATGTTTCCCATCACCGTGTCGTCAAAGAGCAGCACGTCTTGGAACACAATGGCGTAGTCGCGCAGGAGCACCTCGGGATCCACGCTCGCGACATCCACGCCACCCACGGTAACCTTGCCCGCGGTGGCATCCCAAAAGCGCGCGGCCAGGCGGCTCACCGTAGACTTACCGGAACCCGAAGGACCGACCAGCGCCGTGACCTCGCCTTCCTTGGCGGTAAAGCTCACATCGGTAAGAACTTTCTCGCCGGCACGGCCGTCCTCGCCCGCACCATAGCCAAATGCCACGTGATCGAACACCACATCGTGGCCCACGGGCTCAAATATCTCGCTGCCCCGCGCCACAGGCTCTTCCATGATGGAACGCATGCGCTTGGCAGACGACTCGGCGGCAAACAGCTCGGACATTAACATTAACGCCTGGTCAAAGGGTGCATAGATACGGCTCACCATAAGCAGGAAGGCAAACATCACCAAAAAATCGACCTGCCCGGAGGCGACCATCGCGGCACCCGTGACCAGCGTGGTGGCAATGCCCAGACGCAGGATGGCAAAGGCGGAGTTAACCAAAAGCCCGTTAGCGAGCTCGCCCTTGGTGGTCTCGCGCTCCTCGGCATCGATCACGACGTTGAGTCCCTCAAGATAATGGGCCTCCTGGTTGGTGGCGCGGATCTCGCGAACGCAGTCGAGCGTCTCTTGAATTGCCTCGGTAACCTTGACCTTCTCGGCACGCACGCGATCGAACACCGGAGTCATGGGGCCGCGTGTTAGATACAGCACGGCAAAGGCCACGGGAACGCTCCAAAACGCCGCAATCGCCAGTTGCCAGCAAAAGAACAGCGATGCCACGAACACAATGGCACTTGCGATGATGGCACCCCAAAGCTCTCCCAGCACGTGGCTGTAGGCGTGCTCCATGGCCTGGACGTCGCCCATGATGGTCTCGGTTAAATCGGCCAGATCACGACGACCAAAAAACGACAGCGGCAGTTTGCGCAAGCGCTCGGCAATCTCCATACGCTGCTTGCCGCACTCCTCGTAAAAGATGCAGTAGGTGTTGTAATACTGCTGCCAGTTAGAGGCAAAGAGCAACACGAAAAAGACCATGAGGCCGCCCACGATCGGCAGGGCATCCGGCAGGTCGGCGCCGGTGGCGAGATGTTCAACAAAACCGGCCATGACCAGGAATAAAAAGCCCATGCCGGCCATGGTAATGAGATTGGTGAGCGTGGTCCAGAAAATGCCGCGTTTTACTCCGGCGACGCCTTTATCGGATAGGAAATACTTCTTTTGGAATGAGGCGAACATTTAGGCCTCGCCTCCCTTCGTGACGGCGTCATCCGCGGCCGCAGCAGTGATCTTCCAGCTCGCGGCCTGTTCGTATTCGGCCCACATCTTGGCATACAGGCCCTCTTGGGACAGCAACTCGGCATGGGTACCCGACTCCTGCACGCTGCCCTGGTTGAGCACCACGATTTGGTCTGCGCCCACTACAGTCGAGAGTCGGTGCGCAATCATAATGACCGTGCGGCCCGCCGCCAGCTTGCTAAAGGCGCGCTGGATGAGCGCCTCGTTCTCGGGATCGGCAAACGCCGTGGCCTCATCGAGCACCACGATAGGCGCGTCTTTAAGGATTGCGCGGGCGAGTGCCACGCGCTGGACCTCGCCGCCCGAAAGATATGCCCCGCCGGCCCCGAGCATGGTATTGATGCCCTGCGGGAGCTTGGCCACAATGTCGTCGCACTGAGCTGCGGAGAGGGCCGCACGCACTTCGTCGTCAGTGGCCGTAGGCTTGGAGGCGCGCACGTTATCGGCAAGTGTTTGCCGGAACAGCTGGTTGGTCTGGAACACAAAGGCGACCTGGTCCATAAGCTCGTGCGGATCCATATCGCGAACGTCCACACCGCCTACGAGCACTCGACCCGAGGAAACATCCCAAAAACGCGGGATCAGGCTTGCGCAGGTTGACTTACCGCCACCCGAGGGACCCACCAGGGCGAGGGTGCTACCCGCGGAAACGCTAAAACTTACATGGCTAACGGCAGGTGCTTCGGCACCCTCGTAGGTAAAGCTCACGTCCTCAAATCGCACGTCGCCGCCAGCAGGGTGCTTGGGTTGGGCGGGCACGGAGAGCTGCTTGGAATCCATGATGCTTCGGATGCGGGCCAGCGAATCGGCACTCATCTGAGAGGCCTCGCCCACAAACATGAGCTTGGTCATGGCCGTCGGCACCACGGCCGAAAATATCGCGTAAAACGTGAAGTTTGCCATAAAATGCGCGAAGTCCGTCTCGCCCGGCGCCAACAGCAACGCCACGGGCAGCAGGAATGCCACAAGACCATTGAGCGCGGTAAGGTTGAGTACCTGCGGACCTCGGCAGAACGTGCCCGCATAGCTTTGTGCCATGTCCGCGTATTCGGCAATCGCATCGTGGAAGGCCTTGAAGGAGTAGACCGTCTGCTGGAACACCTTGACCACGGGGATGCCGCGTACGTATTCGGTGCCGGTCTTGTTCATCTTGACCAGCGCTCCCATGTAGGCCTTCATGAACTCGGCGCCTTTGCCGCTCATCATGGTGGCCATGGCGCCAAGCGAAACGACGACCGAGATAAGGCATGCCACGCCCAAGCGACAATCGAGGGCGAAAAGCAGCACGAGCAGGCCTGCGACCATGGCGGTGGCGCCGGCGATATCGGGCAGCATGTGCGCGAGCAGGGTCTCGGTGGAGGCGGCGCATCCGTCTACAATACGGCGCAGCTCACCGGTGGCGTGCGTGTCAAAGTAGCCAAGCGGCAACTTAAGCAGGTGCTCGCTCGTAGTCTTGCGGATATTGGACGCGCAGCGAAACGCAGACAGGTGCGTGCACATGAGCCCCACGAAATAAACTACGATGCTTGCCAGGGCAAAACCCACGGCCCACCAGCCATACATCGCGATATCGGTGGCTTCGCTCCAGTTAGGTGCCACAGCGATAAGGTCTCGCGCGACAAACCAGATGCAAACGTACGGGCCAAAGCTCAGCAGCTGCGAGAGCGCCGAGAGAGCCATGCCCAAATACGTGAGGTATTTACGGTCACCGGCATATGCAAGCAGCTCGCCGATGCCGCTGCCTTCCTTTTTTGATCCCTTTGCCATGAGGTTCCCTTCTGACGGCTTGAGAGTTAACCTCAATCAACTTATCATTGATATGTTAGCCAAGGCACACAATCGAGCCAGGCGTGGACGTTTCCGCAAAGGAAGGGGACGCTTTTGAAAATGCATCGGGCCGCGACCGACATAACCGAGCTCTACGCACCACAGTTTGAGCAGTTTGGCCTGGAGCTTTCCGGCAAGGGCGCTGTCTTTACCGGCGAGGTGGCAAACGATCGGGCGCACGGCCGCGCATGGATCATGCCTCTCTCCCCTGCCTGCATCGTCATGGAGCATTTCATTACCCCGACGCACGATATGTACCTGGCCGAATACACACCCGAGCCATACGCCTGCGTGAGCGAAGTCAGCGCGCCCACACTTACATGCATGCCCGAGGCTGGCATAACGCCCGCGAACCTCAAACCATTGCATGGACCGTGGCCAAACAATGCCGTTTGCAGCTTTATCCAAGATAGCTGTGGCGAGGAATTAAGCCCGCTGTTTGCGGGGGAGCTTTATCACTCGCGCTCGGTGCTCTTTTTGCCTGGATATTTTGACGAACTGGAGCACCGCTATCCCACCGAGTTCGCGGGAATCTTTGAGGCGTTTGCCGAATCATGGCACGAGGAAGCGACGTCTGCCATCTGCCACACGCTGCGCCGGATCAACGAGGAACGCGCCCGCACCGTAGGCGGACACGTCTATATGCGGGGCATCGTGGAGACCATGGTCGCGGAGCTCGCCTGTTCGCGCGCGGCCCACAAGCAGGCGCGGCAGGCGGCAGACACACGCGTCAGCATAACCATTGCCGAAGAAGCAACGGCAATGATTGAGCGCGCGCTCGACAAAGGCAGACGTGTGGGTATCAACGAGGTGGCCGAAAGGCTCTACACAAGCCGCTCCAAACTATGCGCCACCTTTAAGGCCCAAACAGGCGAGTCCCTGGGCGCCTACATTCGCAGACGTCGCATGGAGCGAGCACAGGATCTTTTGGCCGATAGCGCGCTCACGATAGCGCAGGTGGCAGAGCGTCTAGGCTACCCTCAGCAGGCCGCCTTCGCCCAAGCCTTCAAGCAACACACCGGCATGACACCCACGGCTTGGCGAAGCAAACATCGCTAAGGCCCAGGCTCCCTGGCCGTAACGGAGCGATTAATTAGCCGCCGTCCGTCAGCTCACCCAGGATCTAAACGTCAAGATGTGCACGATCAAGCGCCTTTTTGATAAGAGGGACAGATCGATCAGCCAAATACAACGGAATGTTGAGCACCCCGTCGTCGAGCTTTAGGTTCTTAAGTGAGTAGCGGACCCTCAATGGAGTCGTCTCCGCATGCTTGTCGGCATAGTACTTAAGGCTCTTGGAATGAACGACCTCTCCCGATTTGACCTCGACGGGAACGATTTCGTTTCCGACTTGAATCAAAAAATCGACTTCGTGCTTCGGCTTCTCGTTTGTCCAATAACGCGGAGCAGCATCTAACTGTGAAAGCAATGCCTGAAGCACATAGTTCTCGGCGAACGAACCTTTGAACTCCGAAAATAGCGCATCCGAGATGGCAAAAGCGGACGCATCCAGCCTTGCCATGCGGCGCAGCAAGCCGACATCAAGACAGTAGACCTTAAATGCCTTGAGGTCATCGTACGCAGAGAGCGGCACACCACCAGCAGCATTAAGGCGAACCGCCGTGATGAGCCCAGCATCGGCAAGCCATTCCAGAGCATCCTCGTATTCTCGAGCACGAGCCCCCTCGCGCACCGCACCCCAAACGAACTTTTTGTTCTCGCGCGCCAACTGAGCTGGAATCGAGTTCCATATTTGTGAAAGCTTGGCGAACTGCGCACGGCCACCATGCTTGGCAAAATCGCGCTCGTAGGAATCCAAGAGATCAGACAACACCTTATCGACCTGAACGATATCGCCCGTCTCCACCCACCGGCCAAGAGCCTCTGGCATGCCGCCGCATGCAAAATAACGACGAAGATGCTCGACGAGACGGACATGGAAGAAATCGGGCACTGTCTCGATCTGATCCAGGCCGCCAAGGTATTCGTCGTAGTTTGCAGCGCCCTCGGCTTTCAGAAACTCGGAAAAGCTCATGGGGCGCATCTCCATGAACTCGACCTTTCCCACCGGAAAAGCGCTGGTCTCACGGGACAAGCGAACGCCCAACAAAGACCCTGCGCATGCGACGTGATACTCGGGGGCCTCGTCACAGAAGTATTTAAGGGCGCCGACTGCAGAAGGACAATCCTGGATCTCATCAATAATAAGCAGCGTTTCGCCGGGCTCGATAGGCTGTCCAAGTGCCAGGGAAAGATTTGAGATGATCCGTCGAGGATCGCGCGTACCTTCGAAAAACTGAGCGTACTCGCTCTGTACCCCAGGTGAAGGCTCCTCGAGCGTCAGATACACAAAATTGAGGTACGAGGTTCGGCCGAACTCCTTAAGCGCCCACGTCTTTCCAACCTGGCGCGCCCCCTTAAGGATAAGCGGCTTACGATATTCTGACGCTTTCCAAGCGTTAAGCTTGGCAATGATATCTCGCTGCATGACCGAACCTCCCGCAAAGAAACTTCCGTAAACGTGATATTTCCCACATTTTACCCTAGGTAAAACGTGATATTTATCACATTTACGGAAGTTTTAAGTTCATTTCGCCACACTTCCATCACATTCAAAAGGCGGAGGCGCATTTTGCGCCTCCGTCACCATCTTTCCTATCAGCCCGCCTGACCCGAACGGCCGAGTCGTCACGGAACCGAGGGGCCGGGCGCAGGGCCTTGCCTCTCAATGAGTTCCGCACGAACAGGAGGCGCCAGTGGCGCCTCCGTCGTG